>JBDQPD010000030.1:0-34849 GCA_040260805.1 Myxococcota bacterium
ATGGGGCGCTGCATTTGCTGCAGCAGCACGGATGGGGCTTCTGCGATGGGCAGATCAGCTGGCGCGCGACCGTTTAGCCAGCGAGCGCGGTCTCGATATATCTTGGGTTCAAGCTCAAATCGAAGAACGTCTAGCCGCAAAAAACGAACGCGATTTTGCAAAGGCGGATAGCCTACGCGAAGCTCTGTCGCGCCAAGGGGTTGAGCTCTTGGACAAACGGACAGGTACAGTTTGGCGTCTCTCAGACTAAAGTCAGGTCGATCATGACCAACCAAACACGGGTGAGAAGAGATTTTCTTCGGAATTTACCCCTGTTTGGCGGGGTGAGTCTGGATGCTTGCAACCAACTCGCCAGCAGCATTAGCCCTGTCGAAATCAACGATGGAACGACCGTTTATAGCGCTGGAGAGACCGGCGAATCGCTGTACATTCTATTCTCAGGTCGCGTGCGACTCGAGCAAGATCAGGTCATTCTGAACCAACTCTCACCTGGCGCTCACCTCGGTGATTTAGAGTTTTTTGATATGGCGCCTCGAAGCTTCACCGCTCGCGCGGAAGGCCCATGTGAGATCTGGCCGATACCGTTTCAAGCCTTCGATGACTTGCGCCGACAGGACCTGAGAAGCTTTGCCCTGATCGCCATGAACGCTGCGCGTCAGATGAGCCGCCGCTTGCGCGAGATCGACGCCGAACGCGTGACCCAGCATCATCAGGCGCAGTGCGACTAGGGGCAGCCGCCCGGATCTGGTGAGGGTACCGGAATTAGGGTGAGACGAATCGGCGCTTGAACCTCGCCTTCAGTCACGCTCAGCGCACGCGAGCAAGCCACCGCCATGCGCCGGCTGACATCGCACCCTTCCCCCTCGTCACAAGCGTCAATGCGAAGCGTAAAGGCGCTGCCATCAACCGGGAACGGAATGCGGATCGAACCGTCGCCGACCCGTTGAGCCGGATAGATGCGAGGTGTTTCGGATGAAAACTCGCGAACGATGGCGCGATACCACACCACGGTGCCTTGCACTGCGGGGTCAAGCTCGAGGTGTACGGTCAACTCGGCCGAGCCGCAGCCCATCATTAGTGTCGTGATCCACAGCGAAGCTCTCATCGAAGACCTCCTGGCTCAATGACAATTCCCGAACTGTCCTGCATCCACAAGGTCAAGCCCACCGCTGCGGCCGCAGCGACCAGAACACCCGACGCTATCGCCCCCAAAATAACGGGCTTGGTGCGGCTCGGAGCCTGACCAAAAGCCCGACTCGATAAACTCGTACTCGGCGGCGGAGCTGAACCGTCACGCAAGCCACGCAACATCTCTTGTACGGGCCCAAGCGATGCCTGAGCCGACTCGAGCCGGACGACACCTAGACCGACAATCTGACCGCTCGAGCCAATGCGTAAGCCAAACAGCTCGAAGGCTTCTTTAACCCGAACCACGCCCACCGCGAAACGCACGCGACCGTGCCCAGATGCAGACGCGGCCCGCTGCAAGCGCTCGACCCCTGCCCGCTCACGCCAAGCCGCGAAAAATGCGCCAGCGGTTTGAGCGTCGGCGCCTAAATCAGCCCCGATGACACGCCCCTCGTTCCCGAGGTCAACGATCTGCTGGACGCTGCGAGCCCCGGCGACAATGCGAAGGTAATGGCGACCAGGCAGCAGCGCTGACACCGTCATCGGTGCTTGGCCTCGAGGCTTACCATCAAGCCAGATCGTTGCACCGGCAGGGCGCACCTGGACCTGTAGACTGCGTCGCGCTCCAGCGAGTGTAGTCACCGCAAGGCGATCATAAGCCTTGAGCACTACGGGTCGATAAAGGCTCGGATTCGGAGGCGATTGAGGCCGAAGCGCGTGATGGCTTTGAAAGGCTGCAGCGGCGCCGAGTTCATCGTCCAAAAGCAGCTGGATTTGACCCAGCATCAACAACGCATCGGCTAAGAGATCAACGCTCTCGAGCCAAGGATGCGAATCCGCGGTGAGGTCCGCAATAAGTCGAACCACGGCGCCGCGACTGGCTTCAAGATTACCTTGGCGAAACGCCGCATCGACCGCAGCGAGCCGGTCTTGCCAGCCTTGGATGTTGGCTTTTTCAGCCTGCCTAAGCCCCAAAAACTCGGCGGCGCCTACCTGAAGACGCTCCACCAAAACCGGCGGGACGTCGCTCTCAAGTGCGTCGACACCGATCCAGATCGGACCAGGTGTTGCCATCATCAGTAGGCTCAAAGTCAGCACATTGATCTCCGTTAGCGACGGCCTACTGTGCCAAAGGACGACCTAGTTGGTCTAGAAACTTGGAAACCACCGTAGGTGGGGTTAATCGTAGTCTTGACCAAAGAGGGTTTGACTTGGGTTTTTCGAGCGACTCACCGACGCGGATTGGCCGCTATCGCATTATTCGGCGCCTCGCTAGCGGCGGACTTGCTGAGGTGTATCTCGGTGTTTCAGAGGGTCCCGACGGCTTTATAAAGCCCGTTGCGATCAAACGACTACACAGCTACTTCGCTGAAAATGCTAGCTTTATTAACATGCTCGCTGACGAAGCCCGGGTGACCGCTCGGCTTGATCATCCTCACATCGCTCAGGTCCTTGAGTTCAATTATGATGAGGCGAGCGGCGAGGGCTTCCTGGTCTATGAATTTGTTCCTGGCCGCACCTTGAGCCAGATGCTCCGACAAGATGAGCGAGGCTTGAAGGGTGCGCGCGGTGAACGTTTTGCGCTGAGCGAGCCAGAAGCCATCGCGGTCACCATGGGTTCAGCGCGAGCGCTTCACTATGCGGCGGAACGAGTCGACAACCGCGGTGAGAAACTCGGTGTGGTTCACCGAGACCTCTCACCGCCCAACATCATGGTGAGCTTTTCGGGAATGGTTAAGGTCATCGACTTTGGTATTGCCCAAGCGAAACATCGGATTGAACGCACCGAGACCGGAGTGGTGAAGGGTAAGTTTCGCTACATGAGCCCAGAGCAGTTGCGAGGCGATGAGCTCACTCACCGCTCCGATCTGTATTCGCTCGGAGTCGTTCTTTATGAGCTTCTGAGCGGCGAAGCTTTGTTTCAAGCCGATGATGATATGGCGCTGATGGCTAAGGTTCAGTCGGGTGAACGTGCTCCCTTTGCTGAGAGCCTGCCTGAGACGAGCCCCGACCTGATCGCATTGCTCGAACAATTGCTCGAGCATCAGCTACTCAACAGAGTGCAATCAGGCGCTGAACTGGCTCAGCGACTGCAGCAAATTCTAATTCAAAATCATAACGTCTTTGATCCGGAGCAGCCCCTCCGAGCGATGATGGAACGTCGTTTCCCGGGCGCCGGCGCGGCGATCGAACAAGAGCTCTCACTGTCTGACGCTCCAACCCAAGCCGAAGGAGTCCGCAGAGTTCAAGAGCTCGGATTAACACGCAGCGCTTCCGCTGATGCGACGGCAACCTTAGCAGCATCTGGCAGCTTGCCGCTGAGCGAACAGCGCACGCATGCTCACCGGGCAGAGCAACCAACGATCGTCAGCTACATCAGCGAAGAAGCGCACGAAGAGACAACAGAAGGCTTGGTCACGGACCGCATCGAGCGGGTCCAACCTAAGCGTCAAATCATGAGCTTAGTGGCTGTCTTTTTCTTGGTCGGTGCGGTCACCTTTGCGCTGGTACGATCCACCCGAAAAGCGCCGCCGCCCGCTGCGGCGACTCAACCCGTTATCGTCAGTGTTCCCTTCAGTGTTGTGTGTCCAGCCGAAGCTGAAGTCGAGGTCTTCAAAGAAGATAAGTCGCTGGTTAAGCAGTCCTGTCCACTCGCTGAGGTGCTGCCAACAGGGGTGTACACGGTGCGCGTGACGCGGCCGGGGTTCGAGAGTAAAACTCTGCAAATCACGCTCACGAGCCCGACCCGTTATCCCGACCAGGGCACGCTGCCGATGAAGCGAATTACCGGTCTATTAGAATTAACGATTGAGCCTCGCTCTGCCCAGGCACAGTTCCAGGTTGATGGAGAGTTATGGACGCCTGGTGATGCGCTGATTCCAGGCATTAAAACTCTTCGTGTTGAGGCTAAAGGCTTTATCACCGAAGAGGTAACGATCGAGGTCGTTGGTGGAGCGCAAGCCAAGTACACCGTGCAGCTCAAAAAGCCTCTATTTGGTGCGCTCAAAGTCATCGCGCCCAAGCGCGGCTGGTTCGACATTCTCCACAAAGGGAAAAAGCTGTGCTCGGTTCCGCCAACCTGTGAACGCTTGACCCTACCCGCAGGAAACCAGACTCTAGAGCTAAGATCGGTGGGCGTACCGCAGAGGCGTCGCGTCCAGATCAAAGCGAACTCAGTGCGAGTACTCGATTTGTCCAAGTAAAGGTGAACACCGTGCGACTGCTCTTTTTGGTGACTCTTAGCGCATGCGGTTCTGCAGTTCTTGAACCCGAACGCGAGCATTGCCTCTATTCACTAGAGTGCGAGCTTTCGGAGCGCTGTATTCAACAGCGCTGCGTCCGAACCGACGCAGGCACTTCGGTTGACGCAGGCCCGAATTGCGACGACCCGGACAGCGACGGAGCGCACACCACCGGTTTGGTCGTGCAAAATGAAGAACAGCAACTCGATCGCCATGTCTGCCCCGGTAGCCCAGACCGGTACCGTCACCAGTTGACCACCGCCACCCAGCTGCAAGCTTGGGTGGTCGCCGAATCTGGCCCTGCGCCGGTTTTGTTTGCGGTCGATGCCGAGTCTGACCTGCCGGACGACTGTACTCAAAATACGCCTCAATGCGCTCAAGGCGGGCGACTCAGTGGGTTGAGTGTTGAGCGTATCGAGCGTTCATTTGATCTCGCCGTCAAGGCTCCTGAAGACAGGTTAAGTGGTTACGAACTCGGAATGCGCGTCGGACGACCTTGCAGCGAACAAAGTGACTGTGGAAGCAGCGCTCGATGTGTTCGCGCTGTGGCTGAACGCACCGACCAAGTGGGCACATCGGGCATCTGTGTTTTCTCCCGGGATCTGCCCATCGATCCGGACTGCGATCGAAACGACCGAAGCAGTGAACACCCTGAAAGCGCTCAAAACGCAGGTGACTTTGCAGACCTTGAGCTGCAGCAGGTCCCCTTATGTCAGCATGACAACGACTGGTATCAAGTCACGGTCTCGACCACCTCGGATGTCAGCAAAACCGTCCGAATGGTCAGCACGGCTGCCGAAGCCGGACAGCTCAGCGGTGTCACCTTGTTTGTTGGCCTTTACAGCGCCACCGACTTGCGTCCTTTGCGCTTTGCTCTGCTCTACTTTGCCGCCGGAGCTCAAAGTCAAACCCTGTCGATGACCAATATCAGCGCCGGCGATTATAAGCTCCGAGTGACCCAGATCAACAAGCGCAGCGGCCCGATCACCTACAGCTTGTCGCCGCCTTGAACTAGTCGAGGGGAGACCAGTCGGACTCATCCGAGGGCGCGATAGATTCCACTAGGACCTCGCGCCCGACCAGCCGATCTTGAACCATGCTCCGAAGCTCAAGAAGCCCCTCTTGTGTGACCGCGCTCACGCGCACCGAATGCCCACCTAATCGACCGGCTTGATGACCGCTGACATCGCACTTGTTGCGCACGATCAAACGGGGGATTTGACCACAGCCAATCTCTTCTAAGACCTCATGGACGGCAGCGACGCGGCTGTCCTCTCCATCTTGAGCATCATCGATGACGTGCAACAACAAATCGGCATCAGAAGCCTCCTCAAGCGTTGCCCGAAAGGCTTCGATTAGCTCCTTAGGTAAGGCACGAATAAATCCTACCGTGTCCACCAAAACCACTTCCTTTTCGGGGCTTGGAAGATGCGCTGCATCAGGTCTGAGGAGCCATTTTCGGTTGGTGGTATCAAGCGTCGCAAAAAGCTGGTCTTCAGCCAGCACATCCGAACCGGTTAAGGCATTTAGTAAGGTCGATTTACCCGCATTGGTATAACCCACTAGAGCGACTTTTTGGACCCCTCCACGGCGGCGCTTTTTACGCTGTAGATTGCGCTGGCGCTTACGCTGGTCGAGTTCCTTTTGCAGCCGAGTGAGCCGCTCTCGCGCTCGGCGGCGACTCACCTCAAGCGCAGACTCACCAGGTCCTCTACCCCCCAAGCCACCAGCAAGCCTCGACAGGCCGGTGTGGCGCTCGATCAAGCGCGGCAGACTGTAGCGCAGCTGCGCCATCTCGACTTGTGTCTTGGCAACGGCGGAGGTCGCTCGACGCGCAAAAATCTCCAGGATAAGCTGGGTTCGATCCAAAATTTTCAGCTCAGTGCTGCGGCTAAGATTGAGCAACTGACGCGGCGTGATGTCTCGATCAAAGATCATCCCTTCCGTGTCGCGTTCAAGGCATTCAAGGATAAGATCCTCTAAGCGGCCCTTTCCAAGAATGGTCTTCGGATCAATACGACGACGACGCTGAATCGCCTCAAAGACAACCTCCACGCCAGCCGTCTTTGCTAGCTCGGTCAGCTCCTCCATGCGGCGCTTATCTTCTTCTTTGCGTCCTGTGTGCACGCCCACCAGAGCCCAGCGAGGGCCTGTGATCGCTTGTTCCTTAGTCTGCCGAGCGACCTCGTGATCAATGCGCTCAAGCTCCTTGCCGAAATCAAACTCAAAAAGATGCTTACTTCCGTTATCAGTGCGCTCGATACTTCGTACCGCCCCATCAACCTCGAAGGTCGGCAAGGCTAAGATGACGGATCCCACACTGCTGTCTCGACGCGCCTCAAGATAGGCGAGACCATCGAGCCGGAGGCGAGTGAGGTCCGTACGTAAATCAGCGGGCAAGACAGGCGGCGCAGGAGAGGGCGGGACCACGACCACAAGGCGTAAACCGCGCGTCCGCCCCCGACCGCCACCTAGACGGCCTAAATCGGGCATCCAAACCCGCCTGGGTTCACCCAGTAAGATGTGTTTGACGTGGCCACGGCGGTCGATCAACACCCCGATCATGCGGCCAAGTTCAGTAGCGCTTTGTGCTAACTTTCGACATAGGCTCGGACTCACAAAGCGGTCCGGCTCGGTGACGTTACGCTCAAGACGCTGCACTTGACCCATCTGCGAGGGACGGACCTTCTCGAAATCGCCGGTTAATTGTGCCAAGACTTTACCTCGTAAGCGGTCACTACCCTAATGGTCTTATCAGGCCTGACCTCGAAAGGAACATCGATGCGCCTTTGTTTGCTTCCCTTTGCCTGCTTTATGCTGGCCGTCCAGGCCCGCGCTGAGGTCACACTCACGGTCAGCGATGCGACCGCGGAGTACAGCGACGAAGCTCTGCTCGAAGCTCAGTTGATGAACGGCGAGGTCGCGCTGAACAACCAGATCATCTCCTTCTCGATTGAGCGGGCCGACGCTGAGGGCAATTATGTAGCCGTAGGTACCTCAGACACTGCGCCCACCGACACCAACGGTGTCGCTAGAGGCTCGATCAGGCTGGTCAATGGAATGACCGAACAAACCACCCACGAGCTCAAACCAGACCGGACCGAGGAAGAGCGCTGGGCTGCCTACAGCGCTGGCGAATACAGGATCGTTGCGCGGCGGCAAGCGGGTGATTTTAACGTCGCTTACGGCACGTTGACGATCCGACGCGAACAAGCCGCTCTCACCGTTTTGCCGGTCACCACGGTCGCCGGCTACGAGCCGACGCTCAAGGTGACCCTCGAGGACAGCGGCGACAACTCTCGAGACTGGGACTTTGAGAATGGACAAGCTGTCGAGAGCAACAAAGTCGGCATCCAAGGACGGACCGTGAGTGTATGGATCGATCGCAACGGTGATCAGCAGTTCTACAACTGCACTGCCGGTGGAACCTGCATCGACGGTCACTGTGTTCAATGCCAAACCGACGAAGACTGCCCTGGCTCAGTCTGCGACCAAGGGCTCTGTGTTGCCGAAGCCGGATTGAACCAATGCGCTGCCGATGACGACTGCGCCCCATTCTTTGGGGTCCAAGGGCTGCACTGCCTCAGTGGTGTCTGCGTGGCAGAGGCTTGCGACTACCTAGGCGAGACGACCACGGACAAAAAGGGGCAAGCCTTTATGAGCTTTGCGTCCACCCCGAATGAGTTTGGTCACCCGGGCGTGGGCTACCATGCGCTGATGCTGCGCGCTGAGTTTGCGGGTGACGACTTTTACGCTGGCGGCGGAAGCAAAGGTGATCTCGAGATCGCTCCAGGGCCTCTGGATATGAGCTTAGTGCCGCTGACCATCACGCGCAACAACGAGCAGGTGACTGAAATCGGAACCGCTGATGTCGTCACCTTGGAGGTTCGCGCCTACCTGAGCGACTCGCTCGGTAACCTCTACGGCTTTAACGACAAACCCTACCAAATAGCAGAGGGTGACTGCTCAAGTTGCTCGGAGGATTTGTGCCAAGACGTCATGCATCCTCAATGCCTGATTGAGCTCAGCGCAGCGGATCTCGTGTTTGAAGCCAGCTCAGGGTTCTTCGTGGCTGAAACCGAGCGCAACGCGGTGGACGGTGCGTTTGTGCGGCAGTGGCGCCCTGGGTTTAGTGAGGACACGGAGGTGCGGTTTACGGTCAAACTTGGAGCGCTATCGAGCCAGCCAAAGTCTATTCGCTTGTTTGATAACAGCGGCTGCGGCTGTACCGGTGGAAGCCCGGCCAGCCTTTTGTGGCTGCTCGCAGTGCCTGCGCTTCGACGCCGGAGACGAACTTGACCATCACGCTCGCGCCCGTCGCCGAGGCGATGGCTGAACTCGCCGCACTCGGTCCTGCAGATCAATACCAAGCCTTAGTACGCTCTGAGCATACCGCAGAGTTGGTGCGCGCGATGGCGCCCCAAGATCTACAAGCGATCTCTCTTGCGGTCGGCAAAGAAGAGGCTCACGAACTCCTCCCCTACTGCAGCGGAGAGCAGCTCGTCGGCTTGACCGATCTCGCCGGATGGCAAGGGTTTCGCTTCGATTTGGTAGGTTATGAAGACTGGCTTACGGCCATGTTTGAAGCCGGCGAACAAACCATCGCCACCTACCTAAAGACCTCAGATATCGAACAATTACTGCTGTATATGAACCATCGCATGCGGGTGCATGAAGCCGATGAAGAGGGCGACTTTCCCACCCTAGCAGACGCAGTACCCGGTGACGCGCTTTGGTACAGCCCAGACCGGAAATTCTGTCTCGAGATTATCGACTGGCTCAAAGACCATGATCGTTTGCCGAGCGACCCGATTCGCCCCTTACTCAAAACACTAGAGGGAATGGACCCCTTTCGACTGTCACGTGTCCTGGCTGCGCTGCGTTGGGAGCTGGCAACGCCCCTCGAAGAGGACTGCTTGCGTCTGCGTAATGCGCGCATGGAGGAGATGGGCTTCCCGCCCCTCGAAGAGGCGATTGCGCTCTTTGCTCGGGGGCGCCCAGGCGCCATTTTAGCGACAGGGTCTCGCACCTTACGCAACGATCTCGATCAGATTCCAGCGCTGACGCTTCGGATCCGACCCAGACGCGATCTTTTAGCTACAGCTTTAGCGGGCTTGCCCGATGCTGCTCGGGCTCATGCGCTCCAAGAGCTAGCCTATGTGGCGAACCAACTAATGGTCGCCAAGGGCAGCACGGTGGGTGATCCAGAACAAATTCAAAGCGCTTGGACGAGCCTGCGCGCCACCATCAGTTTAGGGCTAGAATTCGCCGCTCGAGCGACCAGCGATGACGACAGCCAAGCCCTCGCCGCAACCACCGAAGTGCTGCGTACACATCGAGCCCAAGCGTTGTTTAGAGCCGGGTTTAATCTGAGACGACCGCTGCAGGATCTCGCTCGGCAAATCGAGCGTGACCCTCGCAGCGGTCCTGGACGAGCGACGTCTTGGCTGAGTGAAGAGGCTCAATTGCTGGTGCAAGGCTTAGCCCAGCCCCAGCCCGTGGTAGTGTCCAAAGACCACGAATCCATCCCGATTGAGCGCTTGAGCGAACTGCAAGGGCTTGCGCTGCGCTTGCAGCAGCAACTCGACGTGATGGCTGGAGTCTTTGAGGACGCAACCGCGGCGACCGAATTGCTTGGGATACCCTGTGCGGGCACGAACATCGACGATTACAACCAGCTCAACTTGGTCATTTTGCAGCGAACAGCAGAAGCACAACTCGAGCTCTCGGGCGTGGCCGCACTCAAACCCTTGCCGGCAAATGCGTTGAAAACCTTGCGCGAACGACTCAACGAGGCGCATCCTGTCGCTCAGATCTTAAGCCAAGCGCGCCCGCCGAACGACGCGGTCCCGCTATGGATCAACGTGGAGGGCTAACGGATGCGGGTCAAACTGGTTGATCATCCGGAGCATGGAATTCTGAGGTTGCGCGACGACTATTACGCGCGTCGGCGTGCCATCGTCGGAGGCATCGTTCTAGCGAGTGCGGTAATACTCGGTCAAATCGCAGCATTGCGAATCGACAACACGGTCATCTCTCCGCTCGCACAAATGGCGATCAGCGCGCTTGGGTTTGCTTACGGGCTGATCTGCGCAGCCTGGCCTAACAATCCTCGGCAAACCGGCATGGGAATTATCGGCGGCACCGTAGCCTTTTGTCTCCTGGCTTTGGTCGGCGGTTTGATCATGGCGCTCGTGATCTTACTGATCGCCTTTGTTCCGGCTGCTGCCGGCGGCCTGCCTGGAATCGGCGGCGCCTTGCTAGGGACCCTTGCGGTGATGCTCGGCGGGGTCGCAGGTGCGGTGATGGTAGTCGGCACAGCCGCTGTTGTTTCGCTCGCTGGGTTTGTGACGCTTCGGGTGGCGGCAGGCGCCGAACTCGACGACGCCTTGCTCAACGAAACAGTTCGCGCAGCGACCGACAAAAAGAGATTTATTCCGGCTTTAAGCTGGCTCATCGGTGCGGCGCTGATGGCGATCGCAGCCACCTCGGTCCTCAATATGGGGACCACTCGCTTGCTGGCGCTCAACTCATCGAGCGCTGGGATGACTGAGCTAGCGATCGGTCTGGATTATCTGGTGGGATTTCGTGATGTTGGCGTCACCCTAGCGAGCACCGGAAGCGCGACCTTATCCGACCTACTTGCGGGCTTGGTGACCACACTCGGCGCCGCTTTTATGCTGGGCTTACTCTTGGCTTTACCGATGGCGATTACCGCCCGTAGTCTGCTGATCTACATGGGAATTGAAGGCGCTGATTTTAGCGTCGCCCACGCCTCCTCATTGAGAAGCCACGAAGAAGAAGAAGAACCCCCAGTCCTCGAAGACCCTGACAGCTTAGCAAATCTAGACCTGCGCGAGGCGGTGCAGCGGCCAGAAGGCTGGCATCCCGAGGGTGGTCGAGCCTCCAAGCAAGAGCTGCTGCAAGTGAAGCGCAGAGACGTTGAAGTTAACCTCGAGGAGCGCGGCTCAATTCCGGGTTTAGACGACTAAAACGTCATGAGCAGATGGGATGACAAAGCGGCGGCTGACTCCGGCTGGTTTGGCTGTGAAACACAGACAGGCCTTTTAGCTATTGTTGAGGTACCCTTTGATGCGACGAGCTCGCATCACCGCGTCGCCGCAAGCGCTCCTGAGGCAATCCGTGCTGCCAGCCATCAAGTTGAACTCACGCTCCTCGATGGGCGCTGCCCTGCGCAAGCTGGGCTGGTCGCTAGCCGGCTCGATCTCAAAGCGCTCAACGACCGCGCTCACGCCGCCATGACCGAGCTTAGAGCAGGCGCGAACGAAGCAGCTAAAACCGTTGAGGAGGCTGCCTCACAAGCCGAGCAGGCGCTACGTGAGTCGCTCCTAAGGCATTGGCGAGAGCAGCGACAAACGTTGGTCATCGGCGGGGACCATGGATCAACCTTCGCTGCCATGGACGCCGCCAAGGCTAACCATCCAAGCTTGGGCATCCTGCAGATCGATGCGCACGCCGACCTGCGAGCTGATTATGAGGGGGTGGGGTGCTCGCACGCATCGGTCATGCACCGACTCAAGCTCAAGCACCCGAGCTTACGCCTAGTCCAGGTCGGATTACGCGACTTAGGGCAAAGCGAACGGGAGTTCATCGACTCTGACCCTGAGATCATCACCTTCTTTGATGAAGCCCTAGTGCAGCAAGAGTTCTTAGGCATGCCCTGGGCAGAGCAGGCGCGCGCAATTGTTGAGTCCCTGCCTGAAAAGGTATGGGTCTCCTTTGATATCGACGGCCTCGACCCGAGCCTTTGCCCTCATACCGGCACCCCCGTTCCGGGCGGCTTGTCGTATTATCGAGCGGTCGATCTGATCGATCGGATTCACAGCAGCGGTCGCACCTTGGTTGGAGCCGATCTGAGCGAAGTGGCGGGGCACCCCTTTGATGCGTTGGTTGCAGCCCGTTTAGCCTACCGCCTGCTCGCCGGCCTGCTGGACTCAAAAAAATAAAAGCGCGCATCAGCTGATGCGCGCTTTCGGGTAAAGCACTCTTTCTTTCGACTTAGCGTCGGAAGGTTCTCGAGCGCTTGCTCTTGCCCTGTTTGGCTTTTTTGATCGCCTTGAAACGGCGGCGGTCTGCCTCACGTTCCTTTTTACGGCGCTGCTCACCTGGCTTGAGATAGTACTCACGCTTACGGATTTCCTTACGGATTCCCGCTTGCTCTACCTTGCGGCGGAACTTGCGCAGTGCCTTCTCAACCGGGTCACCATCCCTGACTTGAACAACGGTCATATGCCGTCACCCCTTTCTTTTGATACTCGCCGGCCAAAGCCAGCGGCGAAGAGCCCCTACGGGGCCCGGGCGCGCCGCGCAAGCTAATCTACTGCACGCGGTCATTCCCTGAGGTCGTGCGCGTCGATGCCAATCGTGTCAGAGGGTGCATGTAGAGAGTTCTCATCATCAATCCGGAGCAGGGTGCATGGCACGCGCAAACAAAGTCGAATACGAATGCTCGTCGTGTGGTTCGGTGCAACTCAAATGGCACGGACGCTGCCCTGACTGTAGTGAATGGAACACGCTCTCCGAACGCGCCGTCGCTGCGCCCACGCTTGAACGCCACGCCAGGCGGGTCGGCAAACCCACGGCGCCCATTCGAGCGGTCCCCTTAGCTGAGGTCGATCTCACCGACGCCGCGCGCCAGCCGATCGGCCTGAGTGAACTTGACCGAGTCTTAGGCGGCGGCGTGGTACCAGGCTCGCTGGTTTTGGTGGGCGGAGATCCAGGAATCGGCAAATCAACGCTGATGCTGCAAACGCTCGAATTGCTCGCTCAGCAAGGTCAGACCACGCTGTACATCAGCGGCGAGGAGAGCGCCGCCCAGACGCGCCTGCGCGGTGAACGCCTCGGCGTCGGCCACCCTCAGCTGCTGCTGCTCGCCGAAACCGACCTCACGAAAGTTTTAGCCGAAGCCGACCGCGCTCAACCGACCACTTTAGTGCTCGATTCGATCCAAACCCTCTTCGCACCTGAGCTCGATTCGGCACCAGGCTCGATGGCTCAACTGCGTGAGGTCACCGCCCGAATTCTCATGTGGGCTAAACGCCAAGGCGTCGCCTGCTTTTTGATCGGTCATGTCACCAAAGACGGACAAGTCGCCGGGCCTCGAATGCTCGAGCATATGGTCGACACCGTTTTGTATTTCGAGGGCGAAGCGGGCGGTCTTCATCGCCTGCTCAGAGCCCGTAAGAACCGCTTCGGATCGACCGACGAGATCGGTCTTTTTGCGATGACCGGACGCGGGCTAGAGCCGATCAGCAACCCGAGCGAGATCTTTCTCTCGAAGCGCCCTGAGGATGCCGCTGGGTCCGCGGTGATCCCAGCGCTTCAAGGCAGCCGTCCGATCCTGCTCGAGGTCCAAGCTTTAGTGCATGGCGGCATGCCAAGCGGACGACGCACAGCCCTAGGCTTGGACCGCAACCGCATTAACCTTTTGACCGCAGTGCTCGAGCGCCGGGTCGGATTAGCCTTCGCCGACCACGACCTTTACCTCTCGGTGGTAGGCGGCGCTCGCCTTAACGAGCCAGCCGCTGACCTGGCGCTTGCAGCGGCGATGGTGTCGAGCTTTCGCAACGTCCCTATCGCGCAAAATACCGTCTGCTTTGGCGAGATAGGGCTCGCAGGCGAGCTGCGCCCAGTTCACGCCACAGAGAACCGTCTCAAAGAGGCAGCTAAACTCGGTTTTGACCGAGCGGTCATCCCCTGCGGCAGCGAAAAGCTGAACATCAAAGGCATGCACATCAGCCCGTGCAAGAGCCTGAGCGATGCGCTGGATGCACTGTTCGACTGACCCTTCTTCGCGCTACTGCGTCGGAGGGTCTCCTTCAGCGCTGTATTCAATACCAGTGAGCGGCGTAATGATCTGCTGATCATCGGCGGTGACCCCGTCGTAGACCAAACCCCCTGCAATATAACCGCTGAGCTGGTCACCCTCACCAACGATCACCGGCGTGGGGAACGCTCTGGGCATACTCATTTCGGCTTCCATCACCGAGCTGCGCAAGGTGGTCAAATCAATCATCTCTACCGAGTACAATGCCTTGACCGGCAAGCCCGGGATATCGGCGGTCTCTTTGTTTCCGCCAGCGACCATGACCAACTCGTCGCCAGCCGGCACCACCGCAGGCCCCCGCCGGTTTTGTGCCAGGTTAATGGGCGAGAAATTCCCCGAATTGACCACATACAGCTCCGCCGTTCGGGTGGCTCGGTAGCCACCGCTCCAGACCTCACCGCCAGCGAACAAAATCTGATCAGCGTTAGCGACTCGAACCGCTAAATGACCATGATGACGACGCGAAGTATCCGGCGAATTGCCTGTCGCTACGCTGAGGTCTTGCGGGTTGAATAAATCAACCGGCGCAGCATTACGCTGAGGATCGGTTCCGCCATGAAGCAGGATTCGCCCATCCGGCAAGGGGCTCAGGCTGGGCTGAAATCGACCGGTGTTCATGCGCTGGTCAACCTCAGACCACTCACCGGTGAAGGGATCGTAGAGCTCGAGGGTATCGGTTGGGTCCGCTTGATTGGTCAGACCACCAGCGATCACAACGCGCCCTGAGTCCAAGAGATAAGCGGCGTGATCTGAGCGCGCTAAATGCAAGGAGCCAGTGAGCTGACCGCCGTCTTCACTGTTCCAGATCTCGACGCTGCGCAGCGCTTGACCCTGCTCATCACGCCCGCCGATAATCAAATACGCATCGTCCTCACCAGGCAGCCGAACCGCTGCGGCGTCGGCGCGAGCGACTTGCATCGGAGGTAGATCTGAAAACCCTGTGTTTAGACTACGGACTCGGTCGGTGACCCGGCCTGTGTGCAAATCGATCCCACCAAAGAAGGTCATGTCTTGACCGCTTGCGGCCTTGGCGTGGCGAGGCCCTAAAAGACCGTAGGAGCTAAAGCTTGCGTTGCTGCGCACAAACCGCTCGGCGTTGGTGTGCGCCGTCGGGCGGCCAACCATCGAGGAGCCGCCTACAATAAACGCTCCGTCTTCGCCTAAAACGCCAGCGAAGGCGTGGTAGCGACGGCTGCTCATTCGATTGGCTAAAGGCAGCCATTGGCCGAGCAGTCCGACCCAGCGCTCAGCATCTTGGCGAGCCGCTTGCGGCCCATCTTCGACCACGTAAATACGATCGGCTCCACCCATCACCAAGACCGTTTCATCGCTCAACAGCACCGTGCTGTGCCCATAGCGAGGTTGGGTCATCGCAATTCCCTCAGTCAACGAGCCCTGTCCCGGCACCCCCGTTGGCGTCAGCCAAATCACGCTGGAATGAACGGTTTCGCCGTCATGCCCGCCGGCGATCATGACCTTGCTTTGACCACCTTCGGTGACCAGCGTCGCCGTGTGGTCGAGTCGCGGCGCACCCAAAGTCGTTTGCAAGGGCACCAAAGCCTCACCCGAGAAGAACTCGCCGTCGTCGCGGATACCCTCGTCGCCTATACCGCCCAAAAGCAGCACCTGATCACCCGGTAAAACCGTGGCGCTGTGGAACCAGCGCGGCGCGCTCGTGACCTCGAGGCTCCGTACCTGACCTAAGCCTGGACTAAAGATCTCAACCGCGACCGCAGGCTCCTCGCTAAAGGGCTCGCCAGGTGCCTGCCCCGGGCTACGGGTCAAACCGCCTAAGATGACGACCGCATCGCCGACTCGGCTTGCGGTGTGACCATAACGTCCAATATTCATCGCCCCGGCGGCGCTGATCGATCCATCGTCTGGATTGAAGATCTCAATCGAAGTGCTCGCTGAGGCGCGATCCGCAAGAGCGTTGTCTAGACCGCCAGTAATCAGCACCGTGCCGTCAGGAAGTAAGGCTAAGGCGGGTCGAATTCGACCATTAGCCATCGGACCGTGCCAGGTGGGCGAGCCACTCGCTGGGTCGAAAACCTCGATGGTGTTATCTGCTGCGCCTTGGCGATTGATACCGCCTACGAGCACCATGCGACCGTCGGGCAGCTGGATCGCTGCGCCATCTGAGCGCGCCTGCTGACCAGCGTAAGCAGCTTTGAAGTGACCATCCGACCAAAACGGAAAACCGCCATCAGGTCGTATCGGGGGACCATAATCTGGGCGTCCCGCATCATGAAAACCGGTGTCTCTAACATCCGGACTCGGTCCGGCATCGTTCGGCCCAGCATCAGGAGGAGGAGGAGGCTGCCCCTCATACGATGTACCGACCAATGAAACGGTTGAAGGCGCTGGGCATCGAACCTGCTCATTGATGTCGGCATGACTGAAGCTGACCGTCCCGCGATGACTTTGACCGCCGGCTGAAACCGCTGTGATCGGCGCATACGTAATGGTCAAATCAACGGTCGCCCCGGTCGGAATTGGCTCGGTGATCACGGGCAAGCTCTCAAACTGAGCTTTCACGTTCTCACCGGTCCCGTCGCGCCAACGCACCTCAAACTGCGGAAGCGCCGTGTTGCCCGTATTTTCAATTCGAACGATGGTCTCTTCACGCGTCCGCACGCGCACTCGCTGGAAATCAACGGTCGCAGTTCCGGGAGGAGCGCTCAGCGCCGTGACGCGGTATTCGCATCGCTTCTGGGTGAATTGCGGATCATCGCAATTGCACGCCCAAGTCGAGAGTAAGATCAGGGTCCATAGGGATCGGCGCATAAGGCGACTTCCTTTCCTCAACAGCCTGTGCTTCGCATCAACTGTCTCGGGAGGCTTAGCCTCTTTAGCGCCCTTCGACTACCGGGCGCGCAATGGCCTACAGGCAAGCCACTGCACCAAAAAACTTTCGCCTCAGGTCACCGATGCCTCGATCCAGCCCATCGGGCCACGTCCGGTTGGTCAATAAAACAGCGGCTCGATCGGCTCTAGGATCAATCCAAAAAGCCGTTCCAGTGTATCCTAAATGACCAAAGGTTTGATCACTCCAGCCCCCACCCGTCGTGCCGCCAGGTGTGGCCACATCAAAGCCTGCGGTTCGGGCGCCAGGCTCAGGTATGATCAAAGCCTTCGCTTCCTCCGGTAAAACCGAGGGTCGGCCCTGTGATAAATCCAGCCAGGCCCGAACCGCCCGCTCGGTCACTCGAAGACTCCCAAACCAGCCTGCGTGACCACAATTACGGCCTCCAGCGAAACGGCAGGTCGGGTCATGGACTCGCCCGACCAGAGGTCGGCCGCGCTGATCTAGCCCGGTGGGGATGCATTGAGTAGCCATCGATGATTCAGGGATTACAAAACCACCGGCGCTGGCAAGCTCATCAACGCTCCGGCCTGCGCGCTGGCAAATCCAAGCCAGGATTATAAATCCCAGATCCGAATACACAATAGTTCCGGGTCGATGACGAAGCGGCATATCCACTGCCCGCCGTCTAAGCTCTCGCAAGCGCTTCTCGGGCGGTCCGCCCAGGTCGCGCGCCAGGTCCTCGGAGAACGCCAGTAAGCCCGCGCGGTGATGCAAAAGGTCTTTGATGCTCGCGTCGGCCAAAAGCCCTTGAGCCTCGGGGAGCCAATGCCCGACCGTCTGCTCTAAACCGATGGCTTGCTCGGCGAGGAGATGAGCGACGGTGCTGACCGTCGCCAAGGGCTTCGTCAGGCTCGCTAGATCAAAGAGGTCGTCTAAACCGCAGCCAAATGCCTGAACTTGAGCGGGCTGCTCTCCTTGGATCACTGCGCAGGCAAGAGCCGTGCATACCCTGCCCTCGCCAACAAAATCTTTGAGCCCAAAGGGGTCCGTCACGGGCGCACCCCAGTCAGCGTTAACGTCCCGTGTTCGCACACAACCCGCTCACCCCAAACAAAAGCCTGATTGGCTGAGCCATGGCCCACTGGTGCGCCCGATAACGCCTCCAAACCGAGCCCTTGAGTCCGCTTCACAAGCCGCTCTAAAGCGCCCTCTCCGCAATTCACGAACGCCCCAAACACGATCGCTCGCGCCTGGCTCAAATCTGTTGATGCGAGCAGATGAGTGAGCGCACGATCGCAGCGGTACCAAGGCTCACCCACCTCCTCGAGTACCACCACCTTATCTTTATACTCTGGCTGGATTGCGGTGCCGATCAGACGCGTCAAAACCTCGAGATTCCCGCCAACGATTGGGGCTTCAAAAACTCCGCCTTCAGCGTGAAGTTTCCATTGTCTAGCCTCAGCAACGATCGCCGCTCGCAAAGCATCTTGGCTCGCCGCGTCGGCTTCAGCAAAGCTGGTCAATACCGGACCATGAATTGCGCAGCCGCCTGCTTGGTATGTCGCCGCTAAAAGAGCGGTCACATCAGAGAAGCCCACGATGGGTTTTTGCTCAAGGGCCACTGACTCAAACGGAATGAGGCGGGTTAGGCCATAGCCCCCTCGGACAGCCCAGGCGATATCGCTCGGCGCGGCCAGCGCCTGTTTCAAGCTATCCAGACGCGCCGAGTCCTCGCCCGCCAGATACTCCCCTGGGCAAGCGAACGCCTCTTCAGGTGCTTCATTTAACTCAATTCCCGCTGCTTGAGCGCGCTTCAAACCTGCGTGGATACGAGCTTGCTCAGCTCGACCAGAACTCGCAAAAAGGGCTGCTCGAAACATGGTTGGACTCCCGGTGCATAATGAATCAAAACGCCAACGGAGCGTTTAGCAAGTGCTCGACCACTCTTTACTGCCTCATGCCGCCTTGTCACCCCCTTCAAAACCTGGCCACAGTTCGTTAACGAAACAACTGCCAGCCCTCATCAGGACCCTGACACCATGCGCTTGACTCTTATTTTCGCCTTAATCGCCTCGCCTGCCTTGGCTCAAAGCCCCTTTGGTGCGGACAGTTCGCCCAACTCCTGGCGGCAGCTCACCGAAAAATATCGTTACAAATGCCCCGGGCCGTTCACCAAGGTTAAAGAGCCTGACACCATCAAGGTGGTTGGTCATGAGATTGAGCGCAACGGCAGCACGTGGACGGTCAAAGGACAAACCAACATCTCGGGCACGCTCAATATTGGTGTGCTCGGAGCCATCAAAGACGCCGGGCGAGACACCAAGAAGAACCTTGAAGTGTTTGCCAACTGGTTCAAGCAAAACAAAGTCGATCTAGTCGTCGCTAACGGCGATATAGCGCTGGACGAATTTGATCTTGAAGAGGTCTTTCTCGAACTCGGTAAGCTCAAGCTTCCGGTCATCGTCTTTGCAGGAAACTCGGAGAGCCGGACGAGCTTTAACCGGACCGCAACCGAGGTCGCTCGCAAGGTGCCGCAGCTGATCAATGGCAACTGGGTTCGGCAAGTGCGCTGGGGTAAGTACAGCCTCTGGAGCCTTCCAGGTTACCACGACAAAAAGTTCCTCTATGGGCGCAACGGCTGCTTGTATGAGCGCAAGGATATCCGAGCTTTGGGCAAACAGATCGCTAAGAACCGTAGCCAGGTGAACGTCCTCATGGCGCACGGCCCGCCCCGATACAAAGGCAAAGTCGCCCTCGATAAGATCACCGACGGCAAGCACGTCGGCGATAAATGGATGGCAAAATTGATCAAAGACTACTCGATCAAGTGGGGCATCTTCGGTCACATCCTCGAAGCCGGCGCAACCATCGCCACCAAGCTGGGCAACCGCCCCACGACGGCAAACACACAACAAAAATCGCTCTACTTGAACGCCGGCTCCGCAAACGGTCTGCCCTGGGGCATGAACAACGGCTCCACCCTGCGCGGCATGGCGGCGATCATGACACTCGACGGCACCACAGGCGTCGTGAAACTCAAGAAGATCAAGTGAATCTAACCGTCCTTGGGGCGGGCAGTTTCGGCACATCGCTCGCCATACATCTGGCTCGTCTCAATCATGACGTTCGCTTGTGGGGGCGTCATGCGAGCCATCTAAAAGCCAGCGCGAAAGCAGGGCACAACACTCGCTACCTCAGCGAGATCGCCTTCCCGGCAAACTTGTCCTGTGAGCCTGACCTGCATCAGGCGCTCGACGACAGCCAGCTAGTGGTCTCAGCCATTCCAACTCAAGGGGTTCGTCAGTTTTGGCAAAGCGCAGTGGACCACCTCCCGAACGACGCGCTGCTGGTCAACGCAGCCAAAGGGATCAGTACCGACAGCTTAGAGACGATTGACGAAGTCCTTCGGTCGATCCTGCCGCGCCAAGAAGCGTCTCGTTTGGTGCATCTGAGCGGGCCATCGTTTGCGCTTGAGCTAGCCTCTGGCAAGCCCACTCTTTTGGTTGCAGCATCGCGGCATATGCATGCAGCAGAGACCGTGCGTACCGCCTTTAATGGCAACAATCTAAAGGTCTACTGTAGCGATGATGTGATCGGTGTTGAGCTCGGCGGCGCCCTGAAGAACGTGATCGCTATTGCGGTCGGTATCGCCGATGGAATGAACACCGGAATGAACGCTCGAGCAGGGCTGATCACGCGCGGACTGCACGAGATCAACCGGCTCGCAATGCGCTACGGCGCCAACCCGCTGACCCTCGCTGGCTTAGCAGGCATGGGCGACTTGGTGCTGACCTGTACAGGTCACCTCAGCCGCAATCGAAGCCTCGGATATGCCATCGGCGAAGGCCGCAGCACGGAAGAGGCGATCGCCTCGCTCAACGGGCAAGTAGCCGAAGGTTTTTATACCGCCAAAGCGGTCCGTCAGCTCGCTCAAAGAGATGACGTTACGATGCCGATTTGTGAAGCTGTAGCGCGCATTCTAGCCGATGAAATTAGCCCCTCAGACGGTCTCATTGAACTGATGGAGCGAGACACCCGCTTCGAGCGCGCCTGATCAGCGACGGCGAAGCACCCTAAGGACCGTACCGGCAGCGAGAGCCTCCTTCGCGCCGGGCAAGCCATAGGCGACACCGCCATCAACCCCCATCGGCGCGTGATCGGGCCCGACGGTCCCGTCTGGCAGGTAACCAATCTTAGCAAAAGCGCGCTTGTAAGCGGCGAAATCACCACCATTTCGATGCGCCTCTAAAACGGCTTCACCGCAAGCGATACCGCCGCGTGCCAGAACCGACTCCACCCAGCTCCAGCGTGAGCTGACCGGCCGGATATTGGCTCGACCTTTGAGCAAACGACGTAAGAACTTAATCCGACGGTCGCTTTCTTTGACGCCAATAAAAGGCGCACAATAAAGCGGTGTATTGCGCTTAGGCACCAGCGGGCTCAACCCCACATCAACCGGCAAAATCTTACTCAAATCAATGAGCTCTTGCGCTAGAATTGCGAGGTCTTCATCCCCTTCGGACGGCAAACCAAGGACCATATAGATTTTCATCTTCATAAAGCCGACCGACTTCGCCTCACGGGCGACCCGCTCGATGTGTTGGTCTTCGGTCTTTCGGCGGACGACTCGGCGCAGGCGCGGTGACGCGCCGTCTAAAGCGACGGTTAGGGTGCGATACCCCCCTCGATACAAGGCCTCGAGCAGCGGTATTTTAAGTCGGTCTGCTCGGAGACTCGATATACCTACCGATAAGTTTCGATCGGCCAGAGCGTTCACTAAATCCGTGATCTCTAAATGATCGGTGACCGCGGCGCCTACCAAGCCGACCCGCTCGACGCCCTCAGGGATCGAATCCAAAACCCGTTGAGCCGGAACCGGTCGCATGCCGCCATTGGTCGATCGGCGCATGACACAGTAGGTGCACTGACGCGAGCAACCGCGCTCGGGCTCAATCAAGAACATTTTTCGAAGCTCGGTCGACTCTGCAACGATCGCCGAGCGAGCCGGCAGCAGCGAATTGTCGGCCTTAGCGACCGGCAAAGCGACCGGGTTTCGATCCGTCGCAATGACCACCCCTGGCAGCCCGGCAAGCACCTCCGCAAGATCGGTTTTGGGTTGCCCCTCAAGGCGCTTGAGCACCTCGCTGATCAAGCCCTCTCCCTCGCCGCAGATCAGGACATCGACAAAGGGGAGCAAGGGCGTCGGGTTCGAGAAGGTCAGCGGACCGCCAGCGATCACCACAGGGTGGTCCGGCTGTCGGTCTCGTCTTAAAGCGGGCAAACCAAAGCGATCGAGCATCTCAATCACGCCAGCGATTTCGAGCTCATAAGCCACACTCAAGGCAATCGCTTGGACATCCGGCATCGACCCGGCAAGCTCATAGGCAAAGGGGCGGCCTTTCTCGTCCTCATCATTGAATGCGCGCAGAGGAGTCCAGCCGTCGGTGGCTAAAATAGAGCGCCAAATCTGCTGGAACCCTAAACTGCTCATGCCCACATGGTAGCCGCTCGGGTACACCAGCGCGCAACGGTTTGGCGCATCGGACCAATGCTCTAGCTGCAGTTCACTAGCTAAGCGCTGTCGCGGCCCTGAGAGTTGGCGTCCAACGCTCAAAGACCAACCTCATCAACAACCGCGCCAAAAAGGTCGACCACCGCCTGGGTGGTGACGTGCTCACGCAGCGCCAGCTGCTCCCGAAAAACCGGATCTCGATCTGCTCGAAGCTGCCTCATCATCGATCGCAACCTCGGCGCCTGGGCTTGAGCGACCAATACACTACGCAGCGAGCGGATACGGTCATGCTCCAGACTAAGCTCAGCCAAAGCGGGAGCGATCGCCTCAATCAAACCCTCTGATTCACTGCCTAAGACTAAGGTTTGATCCTCTACAGCGACCGGTGCGAAGGGTACTAATCGACCCTTGAGCGCATCGGGCAAGGCAGGAAACACGGTCGCCCACAAAGCCAAGAGGTCCTTAGCGGATTGGTCCAAAGCGGGAAGCTGTTCACGGCTTGGTGAGCTCATCGACTGGAGGGGTTCGGAACGCTTGGGGGCGGCCTTAGGCGCTTGATTTTGGACGACAGCCGGCTCGGGAGATGCAGGAACCGACGAAGGCGGTTGCGGCGCCAATGCGGCTACAGGCTCAGGCTTCGGCGGCGCTTGGGCTGGTGCAACTTGAGGCTGCACGGAAAGAGCCGGCTGGGGCACCGAGGAAGCGGCGGCGATGGTCAAGCTTCCTATCCGTAGACCAAGCAAACCATGCTCAGCGAGCGCCGAGGCAATGTCCGCACGGGACCGGTCTTGTTTAACGATCGCTAAACGAGCGTCGTCTAAACGCCCGGTGAGTCCTTTTCCGTCGAGGCGAATACCTGCGAGCGCCAAGGTGGCAGCGAGCGGCTGGCTTCGCCGCGCAACCGAATGCAAAAATGGTGCGGTGGGCATGACCTCGGGCTGTGGAGCCGGCGGCGCTTGTGGCGGCTGAGCTGCGGCAGGCGGCGCTGAAGGCGCTGGGCGCTGCTCGGGGGGGGCGCTTCGGCGCTGAGGTGGTCCCTGAGGCTGTTGTCGTCGAAGGCCAAGCCGATCGCTCGCCTGAGGCGAGGGAGGCGACTGCTGAGGACGCTGGCGCGCACGCTGCCCCTGTTGCGGTGTCGCGCTCGGCACCTGACGGCCGCCTTGCAGATGGTTCAGGAGTTGGCTGAGCGCTTGAGCGCCCGCAGCGTCTGCCATGCGCAAGATGGCAAGCTCAAGAACCGTTCGGGGGTGACCGGTCCGGCTGATCTCAGCAGCGGCATCAAGGGTGATACGCAACCAGCGACGCAGGTGCGGTGCGCCAAGCCCCGAGCTCAACTGACGCAGTTGCTCAATGCTTTCAGCGTCTAAGTCGACTAACGGCGCCGAATTTTCGACCTCGGCGCAAACGACTAAAGAGCGCACTTCGGCGACCAAAGCGTCGGCGAACCGTCGCAGGTCGGAGCCTGAGCTGTACAACGCGTCGAGCTGATTCATCGCCGTCGCCCGGTCTTGCTGCGCTAAACTCGACAACAACGCCATGACCGCTCGGCGGTCGACCAAACCCAAACATGAAGCGGCAGAAGCTCCATCTACTTGATCACCGGTGTACGCAATCACCTGCTCAAGCAGACTCAAGGCGTCGCGCATTCCGCCCTCTGCAGCTCCAGCGACCACCCGCAATGCTTCTCGCTCGACCGACAAGCCTTCCTGCTCGCACACAAAGACCAACTGCTCGACAATTCGGCGCGTCGGAATGCGTTTGAAATCGTGACGCTGACACCGCGATTTAATGGTGTCGATCACTTTATGGGGCTCGGTCGTGGCGAAGATAAAATGAACCGAAGGTGGTGGCTCTTCGAGCAGCTTGAGTAGGGCGTTGAAGGCTTGATTAGTCAGCATATGCACTTCATCGATAATGAAGATGCGACAGCGCAGCGCAGCGCGTGTATACGCGGTCTCTTGCAGCTGGCGGACATGATCGACGCCGTTATGACTTGCGCCATCAATCTCTTGAACATCGAGCGAATTGCCGGCGGCGATCTCTAGGCAAGAGCCGCATGCCCCGCAAGGATCTGCGGTGGGTCCTTGCTCGCAGTTCAGCGCCATCGCCAAAATACGCGCGGCGCTGGTTTTGCCGACGCCTCGCGGCCCGCAGAATAGATAGGCGTGATGAACTCGATTGCGAGCGATCGCATTGGCCAGGGTCCGTCCCACCACCTCTTGTCCAACCAGCGCGTCAAAACGCTGAGGGCGATAGGTTCGGGCTAAGACCTTATAGCTCAATGTGCCTCCTGCTCGCCCCTATGGGGCGCCTTGAAGCGATGACGTATCGGGCCAGGCTGTGCAAGTCTACGCCATGTCAGATCAATAATCTTTTTATTTTGCAGGCGCTCAAACCACAGAACCGCTTGCCCGTGCGAGATGCTTTGGCTAAGGCGCTCGCCGAATCTTCCCTTCGGCGCTCGATCGGGAGAAATGGCCGAGAGGTCGAAGGCGTCGCACTCGAAATGCGATGTGGGGACACCCACCGTGGGTTCGAATCCCACTTTCTCCACCAAAGCGCCGAAGGGAAAATTAATGGAGAGGTGACCGAGAGGCCGAAGGTGCACGATTGGAAATCGTGTGTGGGGCAACCCACCGAGGGTTCGAATCCCTCCCCCTCCGCCATGAAGCCGCGCGACGATCGAGCTACAAACTCCGCCAGGCCCGGAAGGGAGCAACGGTAGCTAGCGAGATCGGGTGCGCGGCTTCTTCTTTTTTCTGCGCGCTTTGAAAAACCCGCTGAGTTGGCTCGCTGCCTCGTCTTGCAGCACGCCAGCGGTCACCTCAAAAACATGATTAAGGCGATCATCTTGTCCAATTGAAAATAAACTATCAACCGCGCCTGCTTTGGGATCATCGGTTGCGTAGACGACGCGCTGCACGCGACTAAGAACCAAAGCGCCAGCGCACATCGGACATGGCTCAAGAGTCACGTACAAGGTCACGCCCGTTAATCGCCAAGTCCCTAAGTTGTGTGCGGCCATCCGCAACGCATCGAGTTCAGCGTGGCCCACCGGGTTTTGGTCGGCTTCTCGGGTGTTTGAGCCGACGCCAACAATGCGCCCCTCAAAGACGCATAAAGCCCCTACTGGGACCTCTTCTCGCGCCTCAGCCTGTGCCGCTAGCTGCAGGCATCGACGCATATAGTACTGATCCGATAATCGGGTCACTGAATCTACCTAGTGGCGCGGTTGCTCGTGATCATAAACGAGAGCCCAAGACAGCGCCAAGTGAAGACGCTTGGCTACGACAAAAAAGAACAAGGCAGCCAGCGAACTGACTGCCTTGGCGCGGGAGGAGGGATTCGAACCCCCGGCCAACAGGTTCGTAGCCTGCTACTCTATCCAGCTGAGCTACACCCGCACTGAGGGCTGCCTGTTAGGAACTGGCAACCCTTATGTCAACGCTGGTGATTCGTCCTCTGGCGGAGAGGGAGGGATTCGAACCCTCGGTAGAGTCTCCCCTACGACGATTTAGCAAACCGTTCCCTTCGGCCTCTCGGGCACCTCTCCAAAGGGACGAACTCACCAAGCGCCGAGGCAACTAGAGGGGGCGAAGCCAGGCGTCAAGAATGAAAGCGAGCAATCAGTCGCAGGCGTCCATCGAGTAACCGAATTGATAGCCCAGTGGATAGGAGGTCGTCTGGCCAGGGACCACCCCCACACGGAGGTAATAAATCGCCGGCTCATCAAAGCTAATGCGGGCGTTTCCGTCTTGATCAGGGACCTCAACCACAGCCTGTCCTTGGTTATCGACGACGCTCAAAGACAGCGTCTCAGACTCTACGCCTGGCCAGCTAATGCAACCTTGTCCATCACCAAACAGAGGGCCAAAAAAGTCCGTGTCTCCTCGGTAATCGAGCGTTCCAGCGAAAGGGCTGTCCCCATCAGCCAGCACCTCCGCCGACGTGTAGCGGTTTCCAGCGGTGTCGGTCAGCTCAGTTTCCATGATCATCAGGTCGTAATCGTGGACCGCGCCGCTCACCTCAAGGACCACGTCGCCGGATTGACCGTCGTGGCGATAATGATCGCCTTGGGCGTGCGACCACACAAACTCTGCGTCATCGACGCGCCGGCCGCGCAAGATGCCTTCACCATTGTATACCACACGATACACGGCGTTCGATTGCGCTGGAAAGGCGAACCAGTCGGTACCTTCTGCCTCAAGCGAGCCGCTCACGATCTCGCCACGACCAGCGCTGATCGGTGAGGCTTCTTCCGCTCGATCACCATGATCATCGTCACTCAAGACGCGCAGATAGAGCGCTCCGCTCACCAAACGACCGGAGCGGTGGTCCACGCGAATCGAGTAGGTTCCCGCCGTCAGCGTGTGGCGTGCGCGGCCATAATAACGTCGATGATCGTTGCCGCCCACGGAGCCAATCCGCAAAGAGATGGCGCTTGGGTCTTCAGCGAGCTCGTTCAGAGTAACACTCACAAGCAAGGCTCCATCACGCTCGGCCACCAGATTAAAAGTGTCTGTATCTTCTCGGGTCTCAAGCACAAAGGCTTGCTCACCCTCTTGCGCTACGGTCGCCTGAGCGTCTCCATCGGCGTGATCGTCAGCCGCCGTCAGCGCGGCATCGATCCGATAGCTGACCGAGCGCTCCTCGGCGTCGTCTATGCGAGCTAAGACCACGGCGCCTGCGGGGACATCCAAACTCGAGATCCGAACAAACTGACCGTCGTCTTCAACGCCGTCGCGCGGTACAACTCGAGCCGGGGTTTCCAAGTCAGGCGCAAGGAAGATTTTAATATTGGGCACGATGGGAATGCTCTCACCGTCGTCGCGCACGGCGTCGGGGCCGGAGTCTCCAATCAACGTCACCGTCACGCGCTCAACGCCGCCGGTGCTCGGGTCGGACAACACATACCAATCCGTCGTGTCCCCGCCGTTGCGATTCAGCGTCCCCTCGATCGAGGCGCCGCGCGCCAGCGCGATGGCTCCCCCTGGGCAGTCGCCGTCATCACAAGTATCGGACGGAAGGCAGGTGTCACCAACGGCGGTAGCGCCCTCATCACACGAGCACACCGCTTCGCCCTCAAGCGCTTCACATTGCGTCTTGAGTTGCTCTCGGCAAGGGTTCGGCTCACAGGGGTCACTCGCCACCACGCCGCCGTCCACGGCAACGACGCCCGCATCGGGCAAAGGCACATGGTCAGGGGTCGCCAAAAGGCTGCAACTTGCGCACCAAAGAAGTACACCGCTAACGTAAAGTCTCACACATCCCCCAAGGCCATGACCGAAACCAATAAGGCGCCCTTTTCAACATTACTGCCCAGCTCGGCATGAAGCGCCTCAACCTGCCCATCACCCGCTGCGGCTAACTCGTTTTCCATCTTCATCGCCTCGACCACGACCAAACCTTGACCGGCGACCACCTGGTCACCCGGCTCAACCAAGTAACGAAGTACCTTACCCGGCATCGGCGCGTGCACAGCGCCCGCTGACGCTTCGTCTTCGCCACCCACAGCATCGCGCATCCGCACGCGACGGTGATCAAGGACATCCAGAGCGTACACGCGATCGCTCACCAGCACATTGACCCGGCCATCAAAAGGGTCGGAGTCGTCACCAGCCCACTCAACCACCGCATCGTACGAAGCCTGGCCGTCGACGAGCATATGCATCATCGCGCCTGGCAAACGCCGCAAGTCCAAACGGTGTTTGACATCACCTTGCGTCAAAATCAGATCATCACCCTGAGCTTCCACGCCCACTTCGATGGTCTCACCATCGGCTAAACGAACGACATAAGTTTTCATGAATGTCCTCCGGATCCAACCAAGGCGTAACGACGCCAGGCGGAAACACCGGCGTCTCCCGCTTGCCTCTGTGCGCCTTGAGTCTCTAGCTTCTGATCTCGTAAAAAGGCGTCGGCGACGGCAGCCCAGACCGCCAGATGCTCATAGCGATCATCAACAGGCGCTGCGCCCTCGATCACATCACCGACAAAGCCCGTGTCAAAGTCACCGCTGCGAAACTCCTCGGTCATCACCGCCCGGCGTAAGAATGAGATGTTGGTCGTCAATCCCACCACTTTGTATTCGGCTAAAGCGCGATCAAGCCGCGCAATCGCCGTGGCGCGATCACGCCCCCACACCGAAAGCTTCGAGATCATGGGGTCGTAAAGAGGGGTCACCTCTGAGCCTGCTGAAACCCCTGAATCATCGCGAACGTAGGGCCCCGAAGGAACATGCAAATGTTCAATCGTTCCAGGCGCCGGCATAAATCCAGCTGCCGGGTCTTCCGCATAAACACGAGCTTCGACCGAGTGTCCCTCAAAGCTAAGGTCTTCTTGCTTGAATCCAAGCACCTCACCCTGAGCGACTCGTATCTGCCACTCGACCAAATCAAGACCGGTGATCCACTCGGTCACCGGATGCTCCACTTGCAGGCGAGTGTTCATCTCAAGGAAGAAGAAATTACGTTGCGCATCTGCCAGAAACTCGACGGTTCCTGCGCCCACATACCCGACCGCCTTCGCCGCCTGAACAGCGACTGCGCCCATCGCCTTGCGCATCGCCTCATCAACAAAAGCGCTCGGCGCTTCTTCGATGATTTTTTGATGCCGGCGTTGAATCGAGCATTCGCGCTCAAACAGATGAACGCAATTGCCATGAGTATCGGCGAGGACTTGGACCTCAATGTGCCGGGGGCGGTCTAAAAACCGCTCTAGGTAGACTCGGTCATCGCCAAAGCTGTTTCTCGCCTCGCTCTGCGCAGCGGCAAAAGCGGCGTGCAATGCGCTCGACTCAGCGACTCGACGCATCCCTTTTCCACCACCGCCTGCGGCCGCTTTGACCATGATCGGAAAGCCGATACTTTCAGCTTCGATGACGGCTTCATCGGGTCCCTCGACCGGGCCTTCGCTTCCGGGTACGACAGGAACACCCGCTGCGATCATGACCGCCCGCGCCTTGGTCTTGTGCCCCATCGCCTCCATCGCTTCGGGGCGAGGGCCGATCAGTATAATTCCATGAGTTTCAAGCTGCCGGGCAAAGTCAGGGTTCTCGGACAAGAATCCATAGCCAGGGTGGATGGCGTCGGCGCCCGTCTTTTGAGCCGCAGCGATGATCTTGTCGATCACCAGATAGCTTTCGGCTGAGGTCTCACCGCCCAAGGCGATCGCCTCATCGGCGTACCGAACATGTAGAGCGGTTCGGTCAGGCTCGGAAAAAACCGCAACCGTACCCAGACCCATCTCCCGACAGGTGCGCATGACCCGCAGCGCGATCTCGCCCCGGTTGGCGACTAAGACTTTTTGAATCGGGCCACTCATAGCGGCATGTTCCCATGTTTTTTAGGCGGTAAGCTCTGACGCTTGTTGCCAAGCACCGTAAAGGTATCGATCAATCGCTTGCGCAGGTCTTCGGGCCTTATCACAGCGTCGATATAGCCTAGTTCTGCTGCTTTGTACGGGTTGGCAAAGCGCTCTCGGTAATCCGCGACCAGCTCCTCTTTGCGTTCGACCGGGTTCTCAGCAGCCGCCAGCTCACGCCGGAAAATAATATTCACCGCGCCATCGGGTCCCATCACGGCGATCTCAGCGCTCGGAAAAGCAAAATTGAAATCGGCGCGCAGGTGCTTTGAAGCCATCACATCGTAGGCGCCACCATAAGCCTTGCGCGTAATCACCGTCACCTTCGGTACGGTCGCTTCAGCGTATGCATAGAGCAGCTTCGCCCCGTGACGAATGATCCCTCCATGCTCTTGATCTTTTCCAGGCAAGAACCCGGGAACATCGACGAGCGTGAGCAAGGGGATATTAAACGCATCGCAAAATCGAACAAAGCGAGCCGCTTTGATCGACGCATCGATATCGAGACATCCCGCTAAGACCGCGGGTTGATTCGCCACGACCCCAACGCTCTTTCCGTTGAGGCGAATGAAACCCACCACAATATTACCGGCGTAACGCTCTGCGACCTCAAAGAAGAAGCGATCGTCAGCGGCAGCCTTGATAATCTCTCGGATATCGTAGGGCATATTGGCGTTGGTTGGGATCAATTCACGCAGCTCATCACAGGAGCGATCAGCAGGGTCGGAGCTGGCAACAACCGGGGCGTCTTCAGCGTTGTTGCTTGGAAGATAGGCGGTGAGCTCGCGCACCATGCGCAGCGCGTGGGCTTCATCAGCGGCAGCAAAATGGGCAACGCCTGAGGTCCCAGCGTGAGCCTCGGCACCGCCGAGCTCCTCTTTGCTCACCTCCTCATGAAGGACGGTCTTGATCACGTCAGGACCTGTAATGAACATATGACCCGTGTTCTTTACCATGACGATGAAGTCGGTGATCGCCGGGCTGTAGACTGCGCCGCCAGCACAAGGACCAAGGACCACCGTGATTTGTGGGACGACGCCAGAGGCTAAGGTGTTGCGTAAGAAGATGTCGGCATAACCAGCTAGCGAATCCACACCCTCTTGGATGCGAGCGCCTCCCGAGTCCGCCAGCCCAATCACGGGGGCGCCGACCTCCATGGCTCGATCCATCACCTTACAAATCTTTTGCGCGTGAGCGCCCGACAATGAGCCACCGAACACAGTAAAGTCCTGAGCGTACGCAAAGACCACGCGGCCATCGATGCGACCATAACCCGTCACCACGCCGTCGCCGAGCGGCTTGTTCTCCTCCAACCCAAAGTCGGTACAGCGGTGGGTAACGAAGGCGTCCATCTCGCAAAAGCTGCCCGGATCGAACAAAAGATCTAATCGCTCTCGTGCGGTTAACTTTCCCGATGCATGCTGACGATCGATGCGTGCAGCACCCCCGCCCGCTTCAGCGACTTTTTCTCGCCGTTCGAGCTCTTGACGAAGCGCTTCGTGGCTGATCTCGGTCATGCTCAGCTCCCTTTGTTTTTCCGCCTGTGGTCTATGTCAGTATATTAGGGCAGGAAAAGCCTGTTCAGTGGATGAATGATGACGAACTATTTAAGCACAGCGCGCCAAGTTTTACGCCTTGAAGGCCAAGCACTTCTTCGTCTTGAGGCAAATCTTGGTCAAGAGATCAATGACGCCGTCGATTCGATTGTTTCGTGTCCGGGGCGAGTCGTCGTCACCGGGATGGGTAAAGCTGGCCTCGTTGGACGGAAAATAGCAGCGACGATGGCGTCGACCGGGGTGCCGAGCTTCTTTCTTCATCCCGGTGAGGCTGCTCACGGTGATCTTGGACAGGTGGTCGCTGGCGATCTGGTGCTGGCCTTATCCAACTCAGGGACAACCGCAGAGGTCGTTCGGTTGCTTCCAGCGTTCAAAGGCTTAGCCATTCCGATCATAGCGATCACCGCAAAAATCGACTCTCCACTGGGTCAGATGGCTGACGTCTGTTTAGCTCTTGGCGACCACGATGAAGCCTGCCCGATCGGCTTAGCGCCAACCACCTCAAGCACCGTGATGCTCGGATTAGGTGACGCCTTAGCGATGGCTGCTGCCGAAGCGAAGGGGACCAGCAAGGAAGACTTTGCGCGTGTCCACCCGGGCGGCAACTTAGGACGCAGCTTGACCCCAATCGCAGAGCTGATGCGGACTGACGATCGGCTACCCACGCTTCGACTGCCAGCGACGCTGCGCGATGCAGTGTCGGTGATGGGGGCGACACCCGGTCGACCAGGCTGCGCTTTGATGATCGACGACAAGACCACTCTTTTAGGGGTGTTTACTGATGGGGACTTGCGCCGACTAGTCGCTGAAGAGCGAGCGCAACTTGATCAAGACATCAGCCTAATCATGACCCGTAAGCCACTGCACCTAAGCCCAAAAGACCGCGCGCTAGACGCCGAAGCGGTGCTGAGCTTGCGCGCTATTGATCAAGCCCCAGTGATCGATCCTGATGGGCGCTTAGTCGGCTTGATCGATATCCAAGATCTAGCCGGCGGTGGCCAAACGGGTTGATCAGCGGCGCACCGCCCTTAAAATCAGATCACCCTGCCACTGGTCACCAGAGCTTAATTGCATGGGGATGAGCGCCATAATCTCAATACCCTGAAGACTGGTTCGGACCGCCCCACGATCTCGATGCTCCGTGTAGATGGGCTGAGTGATCACCTCAACGACTTGCGGAAAGATCATCGAGAACTGCACGCGCGCTGCGGGTGATGCAAACTGAATACTCGCCGACTCACCACGAATGGGCTCGTCCCAGCTCCCCGTTTGATCCGCCAGGCGGACTTTATTGCCCTCGCCCGGCGGTAAGCTCAGGTAGAGTGTCTCGACGAGATAGCCGCGCAGCGCGTGGTGTCTAGGCGCTGCCAACATCAACTTGACCTGCATCTCAGAGCCCGAGTGGCTTAAGCTAAAATGCTTGGTGACTGAAACGCCAGCGGTCTCTGCTACCGGTCCTTGCGTATGAAGAGACAGATCAAATTCAGATGGTTTTTGTTCGTAATGAAGCGACGAAAAATCACCTGAAAAATTGGCTGCTAAGGCGTCGGCGGCTTGGGCTACAAAGCGTTCTGATAACGACCATTTAGGCCCCTGGTTTTTACCGTGATCATCGTAAAACTCGGGGTAGCGACCCATCGTATGGACTAAATCCCATGGGGTTCCAGGCAGTTCTAAAGCGACCAGTGTACCACCAAGTTCCGGGCACACTGTCCAGTGCCCGCGCGTGCCGCTAAGCACCACAGACTGCGTTCCGTCAGGAAGCAGTTCTTGTTCCCGTCGGCGGATTGAATTGAGTTTTTTCGGGTCGCCATCCGCCGCGGCTTCAAGATGGTCTAAATAATCTTCGAGGTCCCGCAATCGGCCGTGAACGGCTTGGCGTAAAACCGGATTATAAATTCCACTGCGGTCACCGTGCTGAAAGGCTTCATGACCTTGAGCCTGCAGCAAGCTCGTCCACATGCGCTCTCGCCAATAAGAAGGCAACTCTGCCTCATCGATCCGGCTGACTAATCGCAAGGCGCGTGTATGCATCTGACCGGCCTCTGGGTAACGCGCTAAAAAGGCGCTCCAGCGACCACCGGCGAGCAAGGGCAACCCCTCTCGTCCGCCCTTCTTTGCGGCGCTCTCCAAGATGCGCGCTCGGCGACGACCTGCGTTGACCGGTAAAGACCAAGTACCCATCGCTCGGTGGCTACCCAGGCCCGGGTAAACTAGAGCCTCAGGCTTACTCTGGGACGCCGTCAAAGGGGTCACGAACTCAAAGGCTGCTACGCCGTCAAGATCGGCTAGAAAGCGCTCGATCTGAGCTCGTTTGGGGATCGACTGAGGATCCGGTGACAAGGCGAGCAAATCGCCGGTCCACGTCAATAAATTACATCCGGAATCTGCCTTTTGTACCCAAGCATCGAGCCGGCGGACCAGCTCTTGCTCTTCACCGCGCGCAGCGGCTAAGGCCAACAGCTTGGATCCGCCTTGCTCTAATCGTAGCGGCCCACTCAGGCGCTCCGTGTCCAGACCAGCTGCGTCGATGGGGTCGCAAGGCAGGAGACAATAACGATAACCTGCAGATGCCAAAAGGGGCACCATAGAAGGCTCAAAGACCTGCTCTGGCAACCAGGCGCCATGAACCGCAACCCTGAGCTGCTCATCGAAGAACTGGTGTGTACGCTGCAGCTGAGCCTGCGCCGAGCGCTGATTGAGCGAGCAAAGCACCGGGTCATAGTATCCGCCACCAACCAGTTCGACCTGACCGTTTTGCGTCAGCCCGACCAGTTGAACCAAGCGCTCGCTGCGCTGCCGCAACAAAAAGTCGAGCACGTGCCCGCCTAAATGAAGACCAAAACGCAATCGAGGTCGCGTTTGCAGCGCATCTAAAAATGCGCTGAGAGGACCGTCAACGGCTTGCGCCAGGCGCAGTTGCGGCGTCCCAAGCGGTAAACCACAGTGAAGCACCAAAGCGCATCGCATTAACGAAGCCCCAACTGGCTCTTTGCGATCACTTTTCCTGCCTCAACACCCGGCTGATCAAAGGGATCAACATCACAATAAGCACCCAGCAAAGCCGTCGCCCGCATCCAGTTTTGCATCCAGGCTGCCAAGCCTTGCGCGGTCGGCTCAATTCGAACCCTCACCACAGGGCGCCCCCTGTCGCTCAAGGCTTGGCTGTTGGCGTCAAAAAGAACCGCTTCGATCTCATTGAGCCCCGCACTGTTTAGACCCAATAGATCAGGGCCGTTGCCTGGTGGGCCCCATGCGGCTGACCAATGGTTAAACATCAAAGCCTGCCGATCGGCGCCCTCCATCAGCAACTGTAGGATCGAATGCTGGTCACGAGGGCCTTCAGCTGCCGCGACAAACAAAGGTAGCCCCGCTTTGCCTAAGCTCTCACTG
>JBDQPD010000043.1:0-25951 GCA_040260805.1 Myxococcota bacterium
CTTTCGACTCCTGGGCGTCACTTTTGATCCCAGACTGGTCATGGACACGGGTTGTGTGGAGGTCACTGGTCAAGCCCACAGCCGCTTGCTGCGGCTCACCTAGGGCGTCCGTGACCTGCAAGCGAAGCAGCGCGTTCTCGCCGGGGCGATAGCTGTTTTTCTCAGGGGTAATCGCTACATTGAGGACTTTGCCGCCGTCCACGTGAACCAAGGTCAGCCCGGTGAAGACTGAGCCGTCAGCGCCGCGTTGTAAGGCGCGAATCTGCACACCGCCATGAAGCTCGGCCGGGAGCTGAAGCTGAGCGCTGCCCGTTTCGCCTTCAAGCACCACGCTGCCGCTGGCGAGGACTTTGCCCTCGCGCAGGGCATCGACGATCACCTTGCCGAGTTGGCTTGAGGCGATCTCGAGATCGAGCAGATCGCCCGATCGAGCGAAGCGCTTTTGCGGGGTGATCAAAATGCCTTCAACCAGGTTGCTGACACCCACCTGGGTGGTGTGCGCTTGTTCGCCCAACACATCGACTTGGATCTGACCGGGCGTCTCCTGCGCCGGAACGCTGATCCGCGCTACACCCGAGGTGTTGCTGCGCGCCTCTTCGAGGGTGCCATCGGGATAGGTAATGCGAAGGTCCGCCTCGATCGCCTGACCGCCTGGGTTGGTGACCAAAACCGTCGCTGGCTGTGCGATCTTTTTGAGCCAGCGCCCGGCGCTGGGCTGAATCATCACACGGCTTGGTCCGCTGGCGACCGGCAAGGAGCGCTGGCTTTGCAGGCGCTGACCTGCAGTATCGACGGCGGTTAAGGTCAAGCGGTAGCCGGCGCCGCCATTGGCGACGAGCGCAGCATCAAAGCTCCCTACATCGAGCTGGAAGTTGACTTGTCCGGCGCCGTTAGTGCGTCCCTCGAAACGAGCGACGGTCGCTGCGGTGCCGTTGCGAACGGCGTCACCGAGCAGCTCGATCGTCGCCTGGGCGACCGGCTGGCCGAAGGGGTAGCGTAAGGTTAACGAGCCCCTCAACTGACCGGCTGGACTGAGCCAGGATTGCTCTAGGTCAAAGGTCACGAGCATCCGAGGTAGGCGATAATGCTCGACGACGACGGACTCTTCGGTCGCCGTCTCGCCGACGATCGTTCGGATTAGGTAGCTGCCCTCATTGACTCGCTTTGCGAGCTTGAAGTCGAGCGCAGCGACGCCGTATGCGTTGCTGGTTTTGGCTTCGCGGTGCACTCGGTTTTCAGCGCCATCAAAGATCTCAAAGACCACCGGCTGATTCGCCGCTGGTGTCCGGTCGCCCGCTTCCACCGCCAGCGCACGCAGGTGGATCGTTTGACCCGGCTGGTAGCGCGGCTTGTCGGTGGTGACTTGGATTCGGCGTGTGGTCACCAGTTCGACGGGTACGGTGAGCAGGGCTTTGCCGGATTCGCCGTTGGCGCTCAGGCTCAAGGTGGCAGGACCCTCAACCACGGCGCCAAAGCCTGCCTCGAGCTCCGCTAAGCCGGTGGCGTCGCTGGTCGCTTGACCCAGCGATTTGATCTCACCTTCGCCTTGCTGGATGCCAAAGTCGACGACGACGCCGGCAGCAATTTCGCCGCTGCTGGCGTCACGAACGAAGCTGCGAAAGACCGTGTCTCCGCCTAAAGCCAGCTGACGAGAGCCGACCGCATGAAGCGCTAAACGAGGCACCGCCGTAAACAGCGAGCGGCGCGCTCGAACTCGGTCATCGCCGGCGGTGACCACCGCCTCTACGACGTACTTAGCGAGATCGCCAAGGGTGCTGGCGTTCAAGCCCGAGAGTTTGGCGGATACCGTCGCCCCAGGCTGGTTGAGGGTGATCTCGACGGTCTCTTTCGCAACGGTCGTGTCGAGCTCGGCCGCCAGGTTGATCAGGCGCAGCTCCACGACGGTGTCGCGTTTGCCTTCATCGAGTATGACCGGAACTTGCAGGGTCACTTCGCCCTCGGTGATCGTTGCCGTCATTCCTGTCTCTTCAAGAGCGAGTGGCCCTGAGCGCAGTTTGTCCGGAACCAAGCGGTCTGCTGAGGTCGGACTCTGACAACCGGTTCCAAGAACGCACGCTAGAGTGATGAGCAACGGTGAATGACGAAGCATAGAGCCTCCTAGTCGAAAGATCGAACCTGAGTACAACACAACCTGTATACTAGACGATTATCGCGAGCGCGCAAACACCCGCTCGCGAGGGGCTGTAGGATTTTGAGGCCAGGCAAGCTCGTTGTTCGCGCCGCCGCTTGCGCTTGGCGTTTGAACTTTGTTTTGGCAGGACGTGCCTGAACGCGCTGAAGCAACCTCAAAGTGAGTCATCTTGAGGCGTGCAGTGGGCGCACAAGCTAGGTGCATACCGTGAACCGTTCGACGCAAGGGAGCTGGATCCCCACAGCAGCTGAAGTAGCGAACACCCACTTGGGTCGTTTGATGGCTGAGCGCCAATGCGATTTTGAGGGCCTGCACGCCTATGCGTTTGACGAGCCAGAGTCTTATTGGAGCGCGGTGCTCGGAGAACTCCAGATTCAGTTTGAGACCGCTCCTCGGCGAATGCTCGAGACGCCCAAACGCTGGCTGCCCGGCGCTGAGCTCAATATTGCGCGCTCAGCCTTGGAGCGAGGTCAGCCGGAGGCGATTGCATTGGTCCGCGGCTTAGCCGATGGCTCGATCGAGCGCTGGGATCGGGCCGAGCTGCGCCAGCGGGTTCTGTGTGTGGCGGGGGGCTTGCGCGCTCAAGGTTTGGGACCGGGCGATGCGATCGCCATCGCCATGCCGATGACCGCCGAGTCGGTGGTGATCTATTTGGCGATTGTCTGGGTCGGAGCCGCCGTGGTCTCGATCGCCGATTCGTTCTCGGCAGATGAGATCCGAACTCGGCTTGAGATCAGCGAAGCGAAGTGGGTCTTTACCCAAGATAAGATCCTGCGCGGGAGCAAGTCGATTGCGCTTTATCCGCGCTTGGTTGAAGCCGGCGCTGCTTCGGTTGTGGTGTTACCCGCAGTCGAAGGCGAGCGCGCAGCTTTGCGTCCGCAAGATCATGCCTATCACGACTTTATTGACGGTTTTGAAGCCGCTGAATCGGCGCCTTCGATTGGCAGTATTGAGCGGGTCTCAAACATCTTATTTTCGTCCGGGACTACGGGCACCCCCAAAGCGATCCCGTGGACTCAACTCACGCCGATTAAAGCTGCTGCAGATGCCTGGGCACATCATGATGTCCACGCGGGTGAGGTCGTGGTTTGGCCGACCAACTTGGGCTGGATGATGGGCCCTTGGTTGATCTACGCGAGCCTACTTAATGGCGCCGCAATTGGCGTGTTTGAGGGCAGCCCTTTGGGGGCTGAGTTTGCTCGCTTTGTCGAGCGTGCCGAAGTCAGCATGCTCGGCGTGGTGCCGAGCTTGGTTAAGGCGTGGCGAGGTGCCGGAGCTCTCGATGGCTGCAATTGGCACGGGATCAGACGCTACAGCTCAACCGGTGAAGCGTCTCATCCCGCCGATATGGAGTGGTTGATGGAGCAAGCTGGAGGTGCCCCGGTTCTGGAATACTGTGGCGGCACGGAGATCGGTGGCGGTTACCTTTGTGGGAGCATGGTTCAAGAGCAGCGAGCAGGTCAGTTTTCGACACCGATGCTCGGCTGTCGGATGTATCTGCTCGATGATCAGGGGAAGCCGGCTTCAGCCGGTGAAGTTGCTCTGGTTTCGCCTCAGTTTGGTGCCAGTCAGCGTCTGCTTAACGGCGATCATGAGACCGTCTATTTTGAGGGGATGCCACAAGGCCCACAGGGTGAAAAACTTCGTCGTCATGGCGACTATATGGAGCACATGGACAGCGGATTTTACCGAGCTCATGGGCGGGTCGATGACACCATGAACTTGGGCGGCATCAAGGTCTCGTCGGCGGAGATTGAGCGTGTCGTGAACCGGCTCGACGCGGTGGTTGAGAGCGCTGCGATCGCGGTCAGCCCAACGGACGGCGGACCGAGCGAATTGATCCTGGTAGTGGTCACTCAAGGGGCGACCGCCGAGCGCTTGCACCCGGAGATTGTTGGTGCGGTTCGCAGTCAGCTCAACCCCTTGTTTAAAGTCAGCCGAACGGTGGTGCGCGACGCCTTGCCCCGGACCGCATCGAATAAGGTCATGCGCCGAGTGCTCAGGGCCGAACTCGAGACCTAAGGAGTCGCCGGGGTCGGTTTGGGCGCTGAGTGTTTGCCCTCGTTGATCTCCATGATGATCCGGGCTTGGCCCACTCGTCCGCGCATGTACTCTATGAGGTGAAACACGGTTCGGTCCTTGAGCTGGTGGCGCATCGCCGGCGCCTTGCCATGTCCGTTCAGGATATCTTTGATCAACGACTCTGTGGAGTTGTTGAGTGGCTGGGGTGTCTCTTGATAGTTAGGAACCCCTTCAATCCTGCCTTCGCCCGTTTCGCCGTGGCAGATGGCGCAGTTGCGCGTGAAGATGGACTGCAAATCGTTGCTGTTGGGGTCGGGTTTCATGCCTGGCGGCAGCGGCGGGGGGTGCAGTGGGGTTCCATCATCTAAAACAGGAACCGGCGGCCCCTTGGGTGGACCCTCAGCAGGGATCGGCGCGATGTCTACTTGACTGCTGACTGTGGCGGGGTCGAGAGACTCCGGCGCCGTTTGAGACGGCTCTTTGTCAACGATCGTCGGTTGGTGTTTTTCACAGGCAAGCATCAGCCCCATCGTGACAAAAACCAAGTTACGCATAACACTTCTCCCGAGCGATTATGACCAAAGACTACGACCCAGAACTCTATCATCTGCTCCATCGTGGCAACCCCGGTGATGCGGATTGGTACCAGCGGCGGTGCTTGGGTTCGCAGCGAATTTTAGAGTTAGGTTGCGGTGATGGGCGTGTTTTGCTCGGGCTAGCTCAGGCGGGTGTAGAGGTTTTTGGGATCGATTCATCGCAGTCGATGTTGGCTCGCTGCGCCGAACGGTTTCATCGCGCCGGACAGCGCGCCGAGTTGATTTGTGGAGACATGGCGATGTTCGCTTTGCCCTGGCGTTTTGACCGGATCATCATCCCATTTAACAGCTTATATTGTCTGACCACCGACGGTGAACAGTTGGCATGTTTGCGCAGCGCCCGAGCGCATCTAGCGCCGGGGGGTCAATTGCTTTTGGATGTCTACGCTGCAGACCCTGTCGCGGCCGACGAACACGAGCCGACAGGAGTCGAAGAGCACCTGATCGCTCAATTTCATGACGGGCAACGCCACATCGAGGTCTATGAAAAGAGTAATGAGGACTTAGCCGCACAACAGATCGATGCCACGTACAGCTATCATTCGACTTGGGATGACGGCCGCCGCAATATCGAGCAATGGTCTATTCTTCAGCGCTATCTTTTTCCGACCCAGTTAATCGCCTTACTCGGTCGGGCGGACCTTGCCCTTGAGGGCTTTTATGGCGACTTTAGTGAGGGCCCGTTTACCGACTCCAGCATGCACATGCTGGTGGTCGCTTCACGAGCCGATGGAGACGAAGGATGGCACGCATGAAACGCTTGGTATTGCTTTTAGCTGCTTTCGGGCTGGCGGCTTGTGTTCGATCGGTCCCGATCGTCGAAGCTCGCGAGCAGTTCGCGGAAGTTCACCAAGAGGCGAAAACCCGCGCCGCCGATGCGCTCAAGCAGGCGAAGCGCTCGGACCGGCTGGTGCGGCGGATGACCGAGTTGATGGACAACCGTCAGCGTGAGCCGCTCCCTGAGCTGCGCCGTTTATCGGCAGCGATGCAGGCCTCCGCTCAAAGCCTCAAGGCTCGGGCTCGAGCCATCCAGAAGGTGCGCACCCGTCTGGCTAAGCTCGGTCGAAACAGGACCGAGTTACGGGCCGGTGAGACGGGCTGGAAACTGTATCAAACCCTGCGCGCTGACTTGAGTCGCCTTGATGCCAACAGTAGGTCTGCTTATCGCAACTTCAGCGAGCAGCCCCAAGCCTTTGATGCCTTGTGCAAGACGCACAAGATAGGGCCGATGGATACCAAGGGGTATGGTGACCGAATGGGCGCCAAAATTAAGGCTATGGATGGGTGGGTTAATGAGGCGACTGCGCGGCTTGAGCGGGTGGATTACCTGCTGAAAGAAGAGGGGATTAGCCCGGATGACCTTCGCGCTGTTCAGGCGGCGAGCGTGCAGCTTCAAGCGATGACCGATACCCGCGCGGAAGTCCGCAGAACAGCGCTCCGGTTTCGTTTGGAAACCAAGCCGGGCGCCGAGGCGATCATCGCCCCGGGGATGGTCACCTATGATCTGTTTGAGCGGCTTGATCATCTCGGCGCTGACATCGAGGTGTCGGGCAAACGGATTAAGAAGCTCACTAAAGACCTGCCCGGTCAAGGAGACTAGATGCTCGTCGACAACGCACCCAATCCAAAGTTTAATACGGCGCGCATCATCTGGCTCGCTTTGACCTTTTCGTTGATTCCTTACGTGGTCGTTGCGACCATGGTTGCTTCGCCTCAAGAAGAGCCGATGCCGCTGGTCTTCGCGCTGGCGATCGGTGGTATGGGGCTGTTTAATCTGGCGCTGAGCGTCGGCCTTCGGAAGTTTTTATCCCGATCCGAGGCTCTGCTGGCTTCAGGTAAGCCAGCAGGGGAGCTCGCTCAGGAGCGGTTTCCGTTGGAGATGGGTCATCTGATCATGACCTGGGCGCTTGCTGAATCGGCCGCCATCTTTGGCATGGTGCTCACCTTCATCTCTGGTGAGACCGTCTATACCTATGCGCTCAGTACCCTGACCATCGGCGTGATGCTGGTTTTTCATAAGCCGCGCCAGCTGACAGCGGACGACTTTCTCGACGTCTGAGGTGGAGAGTCGGTTCAGCTTGAGTTAGACTCGAGGCATGAAGCTGACACTGGACGCTATTCCCGATCAGGTACTCAGCGAGCTGCCGCTGTTTCCTCTGCCGAACACCGTTTTGTTCCCGGGTATGATGTTGCCCTTGCAGGTCTTTGAGCCGCGCTACCTTGATTTGATGAACCACTGCCTCGAGCATCACCGCGTCTTCGCTGTGCCCTTGCTCAAGCCCGGACATGAAGAGCATTACGATGGCAGACCGCCAGTGCACTCGATGGTCGGTGCCGGCGTGATCAGTGGGCACCGCCTGCTGGATGACGGCCGCATGACCGTGGTGCTTCATGGGGTTGAGCGGGTTCGGTTGATTGAGGAGTTGCCCGCTGGTCAGACCTTTCGCCTGGCTCGTGCCGAGCGGGTGATCGAAGAGCAGCGCGACGCAGATCTAGGCGATGAACTCGTGATTTTAAGCAACCTGCTCAGTCAGCTCGGTCAGGCTCGCCCCCAAGCGGCTCTCATCCTCTCGCAGATCGAAGAGGTCGCAGATGACATCCCTGAACTAATTGACCTTTTGGCTGCCTATGTCATCGGTGATTTAGGGCTTCGCCAGGAGCTGCTCAGCGAGCTTAACGTACTGGCGCGGTTTGCCCGGCTCACTCAGATTGTTGCGGATATTGTCCTGCAAGTCAGCGCTGATGAGGTCCTGCACTGAGCCAGGTCAGCTTCCGGAGCACGCGCCTTGGTACACAAGATAGGGAATGAGGAGGTACAAGATCGTGTCTCGGATGAGGTAAAATAGCACAAAGCCGACCACGAGTTTCCAGCCGTAGTGGTCGAACAAGCCCTTCCAGCCAGACTCTTTCCTGACCCGCTGCATGGTGGCGATTAAGCCTTGCTTTTCTTCGCTCATGCGACCTCTCTACGCGGCGTGTGCGCCGCATTCGTTGCGGACACCACATGGCATATCAAGGGTGGTGCTCGCCAATACGATTTGCGTAGCGCTTGAGAATGATCGTGTAGACGACCAACCCCAGCGCCAGGATCGCCACCCCGACTAAGCCTCCGCCGAGCGCATGCGTCGCTCCCGCAGCCGCTGCGAGCAAAGCGGCTAAGCCTGACAGGGCGTAAACCCACCAGTTTGATGGCGTGTTGGCGGTGTGTTGCATGAATCGCTGAGCTTGGTCGGGATCGCCCGGTTTGAGGTAGGCAGAGAGGCTACACGCGATCAATCCAACACCACCTACGATCGCCATTTGCCAGGCAAAGCTAGGCCGAGCCCAGGGTCCCCAAAGGACCAAGCTTGCGGTGACTGAGCTGGCTGCAAAGGCTGCGAGCTCGGCGCGCGCATCGAGGCGTCTCCAAAACCAGCGCAGGAGCGTCGGAGCGCCGAGCCCCGCACCGAGGACCAAGAGCACCTTCCACGCTGCGGCGATCGAACCCAAATGCACTGCGATGACCGCAGCGGTGACCGCCATGACCGGTTGAACCCAGCGGCTGGCGAGAAGGCGCTGATCATCACTGGCGCTCGCTGGAAGCAGATCGTTGGCGAGGTAGCTAGCGCCCCAATGCAGGTGGGTATCCGCGGTGGAAACGAGCGCTGCGACCATCCCACCGAGCGCTAAACCTAAGACCCCCTTGGGCAGCAGCGTGAGCATGGCGTCAGGATAGCTTTGCTCAAAGCCGCTGCTCGGCGGGATGCTAAACAGAAGACCGATGACCAGTCCGGTAGCGACCCATGACCATGGGCGAACGAGGTAGTGGGCGGCTGTGAACCAGCCCATCGCAAGAGTTGCGTCTTTGGGGCTTTTACAAGCCAGCATGCGTTGCACTAAGACGCCGCCACCGTCCGCATTTTTGTTCGCCCACCAGCTCAACAACAACGCCGTCACCACCAAGTCGGCGTGACCGCCGACGAGGTCTAGGGAGGGTTTGCCGATGCGCGCTGAATCAGCCCACTGCACGTTCAAGGGGTCCATGGCGCTCAAAACCTGAAGATCGGCGGATGGCAACCCTTTTGCGCTGCTGGCGAGCAAGGCTGCTACCCCGTCGATCCCTCCCGCGACTTGGTAAGCTGCGATCGCTAGCGCGATGGCGCCGATCATCGCCAAGGAAAACTGAAGTAAATCGGTCCAGACAACGCCACGGAGTCCTGCGACCGTGCCGTAAGCGAGCGCGATCACCAAGGAGCATACTAAGCCCAGAACAGCCGGGCCATCCAGGCTTCCCGTCGCCAGGCTAGTCAGTGTGTCAGGAGCGACCCAGCGCTGAAAAGGAATCAGACTGCCGAGCACTTTGGCGCCGGCGTGAAGAACCCAGCCTAAGACAAAGAGATTAATCGGCACCATGAAGTAGGCTGCGCGCAGTCGTCTGAGCAGACGAGCGGGGCGCTCGTTTCCATAGCGAAGCGCCACCACCTCGGCGTCGGTGGTGCACTCTGTAGCCCGCCAGCGTGCAGCGAGGGCAAAGGTAATCAAGACGTGTGAGAGTAAAATGCCCCACCAAAACCAGTTAGCGGACAGCCCATCAAAAGCCGTCAGTCCAGCGACCACTAAAGGGGTGTCGACAGCAAAGGTGGTGGCGACCATCGAGGTGCCGGCTGCCCACCAAGGCAAGCTTCGCCCAGCGAGCAAGAAGTCTTCTTTGTCCGCGTGGGCGCGAGCGCCCGCTAGACCGAGCCCTAAGGTGGCGATCAAAACGCCGAGAAGTAAGAACAGGTCGAGTGTGGTCACCCCCGACTCGTGGCAAAAAATAAGACGAACGACCACCCCGGGTCGTTCGTCTCATAAGATTCGCTGAGCGAAAGGCTGTTTAAGCCGCTTCGATCAAGGCGATTAAGTCTGCTTTGCGGATCCGGTTGGGCACCTCGATGTTGCGCTCGGCGGCGAGTGCGCGAAGTGCTTTGACGGTCAGACCCGACAAGGTGGTTTCGGCGGCTGCCTCGACCACGGGTGCTGGGGCAGGCTCGACCACCGGGGCGACGACCACGTCGTCGTTGACCGGGGCTCCGCTGACGCGACTGCGCAGATCGGTGACCCGGTTGGTCAGCTCGGAGACCCGAGCGCTCAGGTCACCCAAAAGACCTTCGATGTCCGTCTCAAGCGTATCAAGACGCGTCTTGATGCCGTCGAGATCGACTGCGTTCTTGAGGTTGAATCGATCGATGACGACTTTGACGTTGCCTTCGACCTCATCTTTGACCGCAAGTCCGCTCTTGACCACGGTCTCGAGCTTGTCTTGCAGGGCTTTGTTCTTGGAGAGGGCTTCAGCGGCTTGGCTGACGGTCTGCTCACCCAACTTGGTTAAACGATCGATCACTGCTTGCTTGGCCATTCTACTAACCTCCGAGAGCGTGTTGTTGTGTTCGCTCTGTGTGGACGTAAGATAGACCTTTGACGCGCTGTGTCAATTGCTTTTGACGCACTGCGTCATCGGGCGATCATCCGATGCCCTTGATCGCTGCTAGTGTTGGGGTTGCATCGGCGGCGGAGGCTTGACGCCCTGACGCGTCAGCTCCGCATTGATGAGCTGTTGCAGCGCGTCCGGGTCCACGAGGTTGTAGAGCGGCTGACCGTTGATGAACAACGCCGGCGTGCCTTCAACAAACGCTTTATCCGCTGCTGCCATATCCTGATCGATGACCTGACCTTTCGCCGGGTCGTCTAAGCATCGATCAAAGGCCGCCAGATCAGCTACCCCGACCGCCTTTGCGTGCGCCTTGAGACCGCCTCGGTCAAAGCTATCGCGCTCGGCAAAGATTCGATCGTGGAATTCCCAGAACTTACCCTGGTCGTGTGCGCAGGTGCTCGCCAGGGCGATCTTTGCGGCGTGTTTGTGAAAGTCCAACGGGTAGTGACGGTATACCCAACGAACTTGATCGCCATAGTGCTTAGCTAAGCCATCGTTGATCTGAGCTTGGCGTCCGCAATAAGGGCATTCAAAGTCTGAAAAGATGACCACGGAGACTTTGGCGTTGATGCCACCCAGGCTTGGCGCTGTTTTGCTGTCCACGTCCATGCGCGGCAGCTCCGGCGCCTTGAGGCTGGAGACGAAGGGGAAGCGTGCGAGCAGGCGGTCACGAATCTCATGCTCTTGTTTGGCTCGAAACTCCTGACCGAGTTGCTGAGCGATCATGTCTTTGACCTGATCGAACGATCGCCCTTGAAAATGCTGCTGGTTGCCCATGAAGACCGCCTGAAGAATCTCGGGCGTCACCGGATTCATCGGGACCTCTTTTTGCATCTTTTGCATAAACGCTTCGGCGCTCATGCCTGCTGCTTTGGCGCCGACTTGCAGCGCCTGGTTGCCTGCGGCGTCACGACCAAGCGTGCGCAGGATGTTCCAGCGGTCAAGCGCTGCCTTCGCATCGTGGCGAATCAGTTTACCGCGTTGTTCGGGTTTGAGGTCTTTGATCGAGATCGTTTGTCCCGCCAGCGTTCCGAGGTCATCGCTGTTGGATTTTGCCGCCGCTGCTGGCGCCGCGATCGGCGCCGCTTTAATCGCCGGAGCGGCATCCGCTTTGGGACCGCCAGGCGTGCACGCAGTGATCACGCTCAGGGATAAGATTAGGATTCGGGTGCTCATCAGGATCTCCGATTTTGAAATTGTTCGTCGAGCTGCGCGACCGGCGCACCGCCCATGGCATCGAGCGTATCGGTCACTTCGAGCAGCATCGCCTTTTTTTCGCGGTAGGGCAGGAAAGCGGACTTGAAGCCTTGCACCGCTAGGCGCTTGAGTTCAGTAAAATTGAAGCCAAAGGTTTGAGCTGCGAGCAGGTATTCTTCGGTCGCTGTGGTGTCGGTAATCAGTCGATTATCGGTGCTCAGGGCAAGTCGAAGGCCTGCGTCGTAGTAGCGCCGCAGTGGGTGACTCTTTAGGTCGGCTACGGCGCGGGTCTGCAGATTTGATTTGAGGCAAATTTCAATTGGGATCCGCCGATCGTTAACATAGTTCAACAGGCTTTCGTCTTCGACGAGGCGCACGCCATGTCCAATTCGGTGGGCGCCGCAATAGTGGATCGCTTCATGAATACTCTGAGCGCCGGCTGCCTCGCCCGCATGCAGCGTGCACGCGATGTTGTTGTTTCGGATCAGATAGAAGGCTTCGACGTGGTCTTTTGCTGGATGATCGAGCTCTGCCCCTGCCAGATCAAATCCAACCACGCCGCGCGCTTTGTAAGCGACCGCTAGACGGGCTAATCGCAACGACGTTGGCGGGTCAATATTGCGTAAACCGCAGATGATCAAACCCGAGTCGACGCCAAATTCACGGCGTCCACGCTCCATGCCTTTGATCACGGATTCAACCACTTGTTCTGCCTCAAGACCTTGATTTAGGTGAAGAACGGGGCAGTAGCGGATTTCAAGGTAGCGAACCCCGTCGGCGTGGGCATCGGCGATCAACTCGTAGGCGACCCGCTCAAGCGCCCAGTCTTGCTGGAGTACGCTTAGCGTGACGTCGAATGCCTTGAGGTAGTCCACTAAATCATCGCAAAGTTCGCCCATGTGGATCGCCTTTGCGAGGCCTTCCTCATCGGTTGCGGGAAGCGCGACGCCTTGCTCTTTGGCGAGATCCAAAATGGTGCTCAGCCGCAGACTGCCGTCAAGGTGACAGTGCAGGTCTGTTTTGGGCATTGCGCGAATCAGTTCTGGGGTGATCGCCGGATTGTTCATGAGTCCTCCGCTGGTGCGTCTTCGATCTCGCGAGTGGGCTCGTCAAGAAAGAGTGTCTCTGCGTCTGCAAGTTCGCCAAACCACGATGGCGCTAGATGACTATCACGAAAGCTGGAAGGCCGCAGGTCAAAGGGCAGTGCTTTTGCTGCGGCAGGAAGCAGCAGCGCCCCCCCCGGCATCGCGAAGATCGCAAGCGCTGGAACGGTTCTACCGAGGTCGCGCAGACTGCTTCGCAGGGCACCCCATTCATCGGCGCTGAGCTGATGACCAGTCGCTGTTTTTCGCAGCAGGTTAATGCTGTCGCCGGCTTCACGCAGCTCACTGACGACCCGCTCACCGTTGATCCGTAGCTGATCCACGAGCTCCGAACGGTCCAACATCTGCCGCCGCTCGCCAGTCCATAAGCGCTCGATGAACTCATGCTGCATAAAAATTCGCTGCGCGACCTCCGAGCCGAGCTCGTCGAGCAGGTCTTCGCTCACACCACCCGCTTGGGCGAGTTCGGACAGGGTGCGAAGTTCAGATTCGCTCTGGTGACCATCAAGAGCGGCTGCAACCAAGCCTGCGCGGAGCAGCTCGAGGGGAGGTAAGCCGTCAGCGAGCTCAACCACTTCCTTGGCGCTGGGCGGATGGGTGAGCCAGGCATCGAGCCGCGCTCTGCCGGATCGGCTCACTCGCAGTCCTTGCAGTTGCTTCCTCACCGTTTTCACTGCGAACGAGGGCAGCTCGCCATCGAGCGAGTGCATCATCAGCAACATGCCCGCGACCTGAAGGCGTCTCTGGCGCGCTTGACGTAAGAGCTCAGCTTGAACCTCTGGCGACATGTGACCTCGTGCTCGGGTGACCACCCAAGCCGCGGCGTTGTACGCTTCGACGCTCGTCAAACCGGCGAGCAAGGGCAAGCCGGCAACCGGAAGACCTTGCGTCAGCCCGAGCGTCTCGAGCGCGTCCCCCATCAACTCGACACGGTCCGGTGATTCGGTGAGCGCGCTGATCAGTTGACCGTGCGCACGCCGCAGCTCTTCATCGCTGACGATACCGTTCGCATCGATGAGCGCTTGATCGAGAATCTCTAGAGTCCAGCGAGCAAAGGCAAACAAGATGACCCGAGAGCCGCCACGCTGCGCGTCGAGCCGCTGGACGAGATGATCTGGCAGGTAGGGGAGCCCTAAGTCGAACCCGCTGCTGGTGAGGCTCCGTAGCGCAAAACCATTGAGCGACGTCGCCGGAGCGCCAGCGAACAAGCGCTCACGTCTTGAGAGGTGGCGCGCAACGAGACGCTGGAACCATGGAAGAACCTGATTTGCCATGGGCTGGGCCTGCCACGCTCGGCTTCACCTGTCCCGCAAAAACAGGAAATTTTTAGATCAAAAAAAGTGGCAGTTTTTTTGACCCAGCAACTGCGTGCCCTCAAATGGAGGTGCTTGGAGGTGCAAACGCCACCACCGACCCCAAGCGACCGAAAGGAACTTATCATGCGCAGTCTCTCCGTCATCGCCGCTTCGATCCTTGCTGTGATTTGGGTGCTCTCAGGTTTGAAAGACTCCGAGCAGCTCCTGTGGCAAGTGTCTCGTCTGGCGGCGCGGGCAGAGGTTAAGGCTCAGCCTAAGAAGAAGGTTGAGAAGAAGGTCAACCTCGATGCGCTTGATCCCAACCTCGAAGCTCAGCTTGAGCAGATGATGAGCAACTTCGGGGTTGAGTACGGCGCCGTGACGGTGATCGATGTCCCCACGGGGCGCGTCCTCGCTGCAGCGGGGAGCTCGAAGCGTGAGCCTGAGCAGGGCCGTGCGCTTGCGTTTGCGCCGCGTTACCCCAGCGCGTCGGTATTCAAGGTGGTCGCCGGCGCAGGGTTGCTCGAGCAGCCTAGCTTCGACCCCAGCGCTTGCATCGCCTATCGGGGCGGACATCGCCGAGTGAACTCCAAGCTCTTGGTGCCACGCCGCGGTGAGCGCCGATGCGCCAACCTTGAGGGGATGATCGCCCGCTCGGTCAACGTTGCGATCGCTCGCTCGGTCAAAAACCACGTGAGCCGAGACGATCTCAAAGACGTCGCAAGCCGCATGGGGTTTGGTTCGGTCCTTCCAGGCGCCGATGCCTTCGGCGTCTCGACCGTCGACTTGCCCTTGGACGACGACGAGCGCGCTATCTCAGCCGCCGGCTTCGGCAATCATCGGATCAGCCCGTACCATGCGGCCTCGATGATGGCGATGATCGCTCGTGGGGGTCGCTGGGGTGCCCAACGTCCAGCCGGTGTCCCGGATCAGGCCTTGTCGCCCAAGCTCGCTCGCAAGCTCGGTCAGATGATGGTAGCGACCACCAAAACCGGCACGGCGCGCAAGACCTTGGGCCGTATCCGAGGCGTTGATATCTCCGGAAAGACCGGTAGTCTGATCGTCGATGGCTTGGATTACAGCTGGTTCGCCGGCTTCGCTCCTGCCGAAGATCCCCGCATCGCCTTTGCGGCTGTGGTGGTCAACGATCCGCAAAAGCTTTGGCACATTCGTGGAACCCATTTGGCGAAAGCTGCCGCTAAAGGTGCTCTGTTTGGTGACACCCCCCCACGCGCCAAGGCCATGGTCGCCATGCGCTAAAGGTGCTCCTTTCGGTTGACGCCTCGGCGGCGGCCTCGTAGACGCCGCTTCCCAAGTTACGGAGTGCTCTTATGGCCCGCGTTACCGTCGAAGATTGTTTAGATCGTGTTCCTAACCGGTTTGCCTTGGTTCATCTCGCCGCTCGTCGAGCTCGCGACCTGATCAAAGGGGACACCCCAACGGTCGAGCATGCCAAGAACAAAGAGACGGTGTTGGCGCTGCGTGAAGTGGCCGCTGAGCATGTGCGCTTCGTTGGCGATATTGAGAAAGCCTTGCTTCGACCGGTCGACGACCTGCGCGCCGATTACGAAGCTCGTGAAGGTGGCTTCTAAGCCGCTCGAAGATGGAGCGTTTAACCCCCGCTCAACGCCTGCGGCTCGCTGGGCTGCGCGCAAAGAAATCCTGGGGTCAAAACTTTTTACATGATCAATCGATCACCCAAGAGATCGCTGAAGCGGCGATCACTGGAACCGCTGGGTCGACGCCGATCTTAGAGATTGGCGCCGGCCTCGGTGATTTGACCGAGCGGCTGCTTGCCACGGGTCGTCGGGTGGTCGCGATTGAGCGAGATCGCGATCTGGTGCCGATTCTGCGCACCCGCTTTGTCGGCGAGAACCTCGAGGTGATCGAGGGCAACGCGTTGACCCATGAGCTGACCGAGGGCCCGTGGGCGGTGGTCGGCAATCTGCCGTATCATATCTCGTCACGGTTGGTGTTTCAGTTCCTCCCTCAGCGAGCGCATTGGGAGCGCATGACCATCATGCTGCAGCGCGAGCTCGCGGATCGAGCCGCTGCGTCCGAACCTGGACAGCCAGGCTGGTCGAGCTTTTCGGCTCAGATCGCTCGAGTGTGCGACGTATCGTGGGCGCTCGACGTGCCTTCTGGAGCCTTTACGCCAGCGCCCAAGGTGCAATCAGCCGTGGTCCAGTTGACCCCCAAAGCCAATATTTTTGAGGTCGATGAAGGCGCCTATGAGCGGTGCCTGCGCGCCGTCTTTGGGACGCGCCGTAAGACCTTGCGTAACAACTTGAAACCTTGGTTTCGAGGTGAGCCTGAAGCGCTGGAGCGTTGCCTCGCCGGGCTCGGTATCGACCCCAACCGGCGCGGTGAGACTTTGACCTTAGCGGAGCTGGCGGGCCTCGCTAAAGCGCTCGAGCCGAGGCGCCCTAAGGCAAAGCGCGGCTGAGTGGGGCAGCGGCCCGATTAGGATGCGGCTCTGAGTGGCTTGAGCCCCTTTATTTACAGGTAGTTGGAGTATTTTGTTCGCTGCGCAGGGCCAGAAGACGGACCCGAAGCAGAAGCGAATCCCCTTGCCGGCCACAGACGCTCGTGGTGAAGTTTCTTGGTGTCTGGCGCGTCACAGCTTTGAGGTCGCAACGAAGCGATACTGAGAGGGAGTTCAAAGATGAGAGGTTCTGCTCTGTCGATGATCTTGTTGGTGAGCGTCTTGACGGGCTGCGAGTTGATCGGCTCGGACGAAGGGAACCGTAACGGGACCTGCGGACAGCACAGCAGCTGTCCGTTTGACCAAGCCTGTGGCGGTGGAAACTGCGTGGATTTGCTCAACCGAAGCTTTGTCGTCAGCCAAGTCGATGTGGAGCTCTGCGACCTCGACCTTGACGGCGTCGCCTTTGACTCAGGTGACGGTTCATCGCCGGATCCCCAAGTTGAGGTGCGTTTTAGCGGGCAGACGATTTTCAGCAGCCCGGTAGAAATTAACGCCTTGGTGGCGACGTATCGAGTCGACAACGCCGAGGTCACGATCAACGACTTCTCGGATAGCTTTGAGGTTGAGGTTCGTGATGACGACGACGGCACCGCTCAGCTGATGGATACCTTATCGGTTGACGTCAACTACCCTGGCTTGCGAGCCGGCGAGGTGGTGGTGGTCAATGAGGCGGATTGCAGCGAAAGTCCGGTCACTCGGGTCGGATTGCTGCTGCGACCTGTGGATGGAGCCTGGTAGGTATGCGTTACATCGGTTTCGAAGGCCCGATCGGGGCAGGGAAGACCACTTTGGTGCGCGCACTTGAAGAGCGCCTCAACGGGAAGGTCATCCTCGAGCAAGCCGATGAGAACCCATTTCTTGAGCGCTTCTATCAAGACAAAGAGCGCTATGCGTTTCAGGCTCAGATCTTCTTCTTGCTGTCGCGCTATCAGCAACAGCGTCAGATCTTACAAGGCGACCTCTTCCACGAGTATTTCCTCGGGGACTATGTCTTCTCTCGTGACACCATCTTTGCTCGGATGACTCTGAGTGAGGATGAGCTCGGGCTGTATTCGACCATCTACAATGCGCTGGTTGAACAGATCCCGCAGCCGGACCTCGTCGTCTATTTGCGGGCAACTCCTGAGACGCTGATGGAGCGAGTGCGGATGCGCGGCAAAGATTATGAAGCCGCTATGACCCTTGATTATCTGCGCGAGCTTTGCGGTATTTATGAAGAGTTCTTTCGACATTATACCGATACTCCGCTACTAATTATCGACACCGATGATATCGACTACCGCAACAACCCAGCCGAATTGAGTCGGGTCTGCGACCTAGTCATGGAGACTCTTAACCGCCACATCAGCGCCAAAGATACGGCCAGTATGGTGCCGCAGGAACTTCCCGCATAGCGTAAGTCAGCTTTGACCCCAAGAGGGCAGAGACCATCAAGCGCTGGGAGCCTTAGGACCTACTGAAGCTGAACAGAGGAGGAGGTGAACCATGCAAAAGGTCACCATCGTCAACCTCGCCGAAGCGAAGGTTCAACAACAACCCATCACCATGGTGACCGCGTACGACGCGACCATGGCGCGTATTGCCGATGATGCCGGGGTCGACACTATTTTAGTGGGCGATTCGCTGGGAATGGTCATTGGCGGACGCGACAACACGCTTGAGGTCACGCTTCAAGAAGTGGCTTATCATTGCCGCGCCGTTCGACGCGGCGCGCCGCGTCCGTTCCTGATCGCCGATATGCCCTTTATGACCTACCAAGCGAGCGTCGATGAAGCCGTGCGAAATGCTGGTTTTCTGGTCCGAGAAGGTCGCGCCGAGGCGGTCAAACTGGAAGGCGGCGAAGCGATCGTTGAGCAAATCGCAGCGATCACGGCTGCTGGCATTCCGGTCGTTGGTCACGTGGGGTTAACGCCCCAAAGCGTCCATGCGATGGGCGGCTTCAAAGTTCAGGGCCGCAATCAAAACGGTGCGGACCGGGTCTTGCTCGATGCGCAAGCGATCGTCGGAGCGGGCGCGTGCATGGTGGTTCTTGAGGGGATCCCTAAAGAGCTCGCCGCCCGCATTACCGAGATCTTACCGGTACCCACCATTGGTATCGGTGCAGGGGTCGCCTGCGATGGTCAGGTTTTAGTCTGCAGCGATCTGTTGGGGATGAACCCAGACTTTCGGCCAAAGTTTGTTCGGCAGTTCATGGACGGCTACGCCCAAATGAAGGGTGCTTTTGAGCAGTATATTGAATCCGTCCAAGATCGCAGCTTTCCAAATGATAAGGAGAGCTTCTCGTCGCCGGCTGCCGGTGAGCGAAAAGCGGTAGGCGACAAAGTCACGCGTCTGTACTGAATGAGTCCGACGGACACGGTAGCGAGCATCTGATGAGCAAAGCAAAAGGCAAAGAAAAGGGCGACGCCGCCCCGACGATTGCGAACCGGCGCGCTCGTCGTGATTATGAGATCCTTGACGAGTACGAAGCCGGGCTGGTGCTCATGGGCTCTGAAGTTAAGAGTATCCGCGCCGGTCGCTGCTCGATCGCCGAAGCGTATTGCGCCTTGGTGAGCCACGAGGTGTTCTTGATCAACTGCCGCATTGAGCCCTGGCCGGGAGCGGCTCAGTTTGGCCATGAGCCTGAGCGCAGCCGTAAGCTGCTGCTCAACAAAAAAGAGATCGAGCGACTCAGTAAAGCGGTGCACGTCAAAGGGCGCACGCTGATTCCCCTGCGGATGTTTTTCAACGCGCGCGGGCTGGTCAAGATCAAGATGGGCGTCGGGCGAGGTAAGTCCGATTACGACAAGCGCCAAGACATCAAAAAGCGTGACGTGGATCGCGATATCGCTCGCGTTATGCGCCGGGGCTGACTCAGTCGATCAAAAATCAGCCTGCGCGCGCCTGATTAGGGTGGCGCCGCCGAGTACACTGCGCTTAGAGCCTGCGTCGACGAGGAGGCTGTGATGAGCACACTGCTGGAGCAAGGCCGTACCCATACCTGCGGCGAGTTACGCCCAGAGCACATGGGTCATGAGGTGATCTTGATGGGCTGGGTCGGCGCTTGGCGCGATCTGGGCGGCCGGCGCTTTATCGATCTGCGAGACCGCTACGGCTTGACCCAGATCACCTTCGGTGAAGAGCTTGATGCGGCGCTCTCTGGTCGCGGTAAGACGCTGCGTAGCGAGTGGGTGGTGGCGATTCGCGGTGTGGTTGAAGACCGAGTCGGTAACGGCGGCTCGGTCAACGCACAGCTCGAGACCGGAGCGATTGAGGTGCGGGTGACTGAGCTCGACGTCTTGAGCGAGTCTGAGACGCCTCCCTTCTTGATCGCAGATGACGTCGATGCCCGTGAAGAATTGCGGCTCAAGTATCGCTACCTCGACCTTCGTCGCTCGCCGATGCAAAAGCATCTGATCGCTCGGCATCGCTTCAATCAGGCGGTGCGAAGCTATCTTGACCAGCGCGATTTTCTAGAGCTTGAGACCCCGTATTTGATCCGCTCGACCCCTGAAGGCGCTCGTGACTACGTGGTCCCGAGCCGGGTCCATGCGGGCACATTCTTTGCGCTGCCGCAGAGCCCGCAGATTTTTAAACAGCTGTTCATGGTGGGCGGTTACGACAAGTATTTTCAGATCACTCGGTGTTTCCGAGACGAGGATCTGCGCGCTGATCGCCAGCCTGAGTTTACCCAGGTCGATATGGAGATGAGCTTTCCGACCGAAGACCGCATTATGGGCTTGGTTGAGGGCTTGATTCAGCACGTCTTTAAGACGGTCATCGATGTGGAGCTCGACTCAAACTTTGAGCGTTTGACCTACGCAGAGGCGATGCGCCGCTTCGGTAAAGACGCTCCGGATCTTCGCTTCGGGATGGAGCTCGCCGAGCTTAACGATTTGGTCGCAGACTGTGGCTTTGGTGTGTTCTCATCGACGGTTGCAGCGGGTGGTTTGGTCAAAGCGATCGCACTGCCCGGCGGCGCTGAGCGCTCGCGCAAGCAGATCGAGAGCTTGCAAGACATCACCAAGCCTTACGGCGCGAAAGGGCTCGCTTGGGCTAAGGTGACTGGCGACGGGTGGCAGGGCGGTATCTCCAAGTTCTTTGATGCCGCAGAGCAGGCAGCAATGGCTGATCGTGTCGGCGCCAAAGAAGGCGATTTGATGCTCTTTGTTGCCGACAAAACCAGCGTCGCCAACGCCGCTTTAGGCAACCTGAGGCTGCACCTTGGCGATACGCTTGGCTTGCGCACTCCGGGCACCTTTAAAGCCATCTGGGTCACTGACTTTCCGATGTTCGATTCGGTCGAGCTTGAGGACGGCAGCACCCGCTGGGTGGCTTGTCATCACCCCTTCACGGCGCCGCAAGCTGAGTATGCGCTCAGCATGGAAGAAAACCCTGGCGAGGCGCTCGCTCAAGCCTACGACTTGGTGATCAACGGGCACGAGATGGGCGGCGGATCGATCCGTATTCATCAGCATGACATCCAAGAGCGCATGTTCCGAGTGCTGGGCATGCCCGAAGAGGAGCAGCGCGAGAAGTTTGGCTTCTTGCTCGACGCCTTTCGCTATGGCCCGCCGCCTCATGGTGGCTTAGCGCTTGGCGTGGACCGCTTGGTTATGGAGATGGTCGGCGCGACCTCGCTCCGAGACGTGATCGCCTTTCCTAAGACCAACAGAGCGCAAGACCTGATGCTCGATGCGCCCGGACGTATCGATGCGGAGCAGTTTGAAGAGCTGTACTTGGAATCGACCGCTGACCGGGGCGATGCCTAGCGCGTCTCGAGCGCCTTGAGCTCATCGTCGGTGATCGGCAGCAGCTTTCCCGTGGCTTTGCCATCGAGCAAGACCGCCATACGGTGGTCGCCGCCTTGGTGCAGGTAGATCCATTTTTGAACGGGTGGGGTTGCGCTCGCGTCCATGAAGACGCGATCCGGTGTACACAGCGCCAGCCGAACGACCTCTTTGGACATGTCGGTGACTAAGCGTCCCTGACTGACCGCTGATCGCAACGCCGGATTGAGCTTGCCGAGGTGGTCGGGCTCTTGGGCGGCGAAGCGCTCGTCGAGCCATTTCAGGACGCTGGCTTCATCACTTAGGCCTTCGGGTATGACCAGGATCGCTTGGCTGCTGCCGCTGCGAAGGTGGACCCAGGCGAGGTGGCGCGGGCTGCGTAAGGGGCGCATGATCGACTCAAAGCGGGTCGGAAAGCTGAACCGGTCAACGTACCAGATAGACCCCGGATGCACGCGGTTGAGTTTGGCGGTCAGTGGGAGCGGTTTGCCGGCTGCGTTGAGCGCTAAAAATCGAGCGCCGACTCGGTGAGCGCTGACCAGATCACGGGTCGGGTCATCAAAAAAGTTCGAGCGATTCAGCGCACACTGAGCATAGAGCTTGAGCCCGAGGCGTTTGCCTTCGAGTTGGACCTGTAGGTCGGGCTTTGCGCCTTCAAGGGTAGCGCAAGACGCAAAGACAAGGGATAAGGCGATGGCTCTCATAAGGCCTCTCTAGGCCGCTGGAGGGCTGACAGCAAGCCCCGAAAGGACGTCCATGAGCTTGGCTTTTGAGAAGTGGGAGGGACTCGGCAACCACTTTGTCCTGCTTGAGTCCTTACCGAACGAGGTGACGGTCCAAGAGCTGTGCGATCCGCGCCGTGGCGTCGGCGCTGATGGGGTGATCGTCCTGGGCTGCGAGCCACCAACGATGACGATCTTTAATGCCGACGGCTCACGAGCGGCGATGTGCGGCAATGGGCTGCGCTGCGCGGCGCGCTGGTTTGCGGCGCGCAGCGTGGACTTGGGCAGCGGGATTCAAACCGACAGCGGCCTGATGCGGGTCGGCGAAGTGGCTGACGAGGTGGCTGTAGTCGTGGGTACGCCGTCGCTGGTGGGTCGGGGTGAGTTTCGCGGCTGCGGCTACACCGCCGTCGATATTGGGAACCCGCACGCGGTCTTTATCGACCCGCCGGCGTCGTTTGACTTAGAAGCTGTGGGTGAAGCGATGCAGACGCATCCTGATTTTGAGGGCGGCGTGAACGTGCATGAGGTCCGCAGCGTCGGGCCCCTGCTGATCGTGGTTCCTTTTGAGCGCGGCGTGGGACTGACCCAGGCTTGTGGTACTGGCGCAGCTGCCAGCGCGTTTGCGGTTCAGGCTGAGCGCAACAGCGCATGGCCGATCACCACTGAGCTTCCCGGCGGCGTGCTGCGCTTCGAGCCTGGAGAGGCTGGCGCGCTGTGGATGCACGGTCCGGCGCGCCAGGTCTTTACGGGGACTTGGTCACGCTAGGCGCTTCTTGCAGCTCCAGCTTCTTCATCAGCTTTTTGTTCCACTCGCGAGCCCATGCGGCACGGTTTTTTGTCGCGACCGCCTTAGCCTTTCGGATCGGACCCGCTGCTTTGCTTTGTTTGGATAAGCCGTAGATGCTCAAGCCGGAGCCAGTAAGCAGACCCCCGATGGTGCCATAAACGAGCATCGAACTGTTGGAGCTTCCACAGTCTTTGTAGCTCGCTAATGCTGCTTCTTCACGGTAATCAGGTCGGGTGCCGCAATCGGATTGAAGCAGCACACCTGCGAGCGGTGCGCCCACCATAAGGGCAACACCAATGGTCCCATAGATACGCTGCTTATTGACCGCTTCGTAGTGGTTGGTTGGATTCTCAACGTCGCTCGCAATACCGGCTTTTTGAAGCGCAGGAAGATAGTTCTCTAAGCGGTAATAACTTCCGTCTTGAGCGAGCAGCGACAGGTCCTGATATTGTCGAACGCTCGTTGAGTTCCCTTGAGTGCTCGTGACCGTCGTCGTCTTTTTCGCGGCGCTGAACGCGTGTTGATCGAATTGCTCTTTGCGCTCTTCGAGCGTTTGAGCGGGTTCAAGTTCGGCTAGCGATCGCGGCGGGTTCGGGTACGCGCGCATTTTCGCCATGCAGCCGGATAACCCAAGAGACAAGAGAACCGTCAGCACAAGTCGCATTGTCGAAGAACCTCTGAAATTACACAGTAATCAAGCATTCTTATGGTGTGCTGGCAAGATTGCAACGCAGCGCGTGCCGCCCTCGGGTCGTAAGCTGACCTCGAGCTTGCCGCCTTGGTCAGCGAGCACCTCCATCGCCAGCGCTAGCCCGAGCCCGGTCCCCGAGGGGCGACCGTCGATGAAGGCTTGACCTAAGCGCTCCAGAATCGCTTCAGGGACTCCCGGCCCGTTGTCATCGATGACCAAAGCCACGCCCGCCTCATGAGGCTGCGCGTGCAGCTGCACTAAGCCCTCTGTTTCATCCACGGCTTGGAGCGCATTTTGGATCAGGTTCATCAGCACACCGCGCAAGCCATCAGGGTCGACCCAGGCGGTGAGTTCATCGTCGAGTGTGTGGCTCAGGCGAGCGTCGTTCATGAAGCGCAGAAGGTCGCCTACCAACGGACCAAGCAGAGTGTCTTCGGGCTTAGGATCGGGCAGTCTCGCCATCTGCAGATAGGCTTGGGTGACTCGTTCAAGTCGAGCCGCCTCGGAGCGAATTTGGTCAAGCCAGCCTTCAGGGTCTGAATCATCAGGGAGGTCATCGCTGAGCATGCGCGCAGCGAGCCCAATGGTCGACAAGGGGTTGCGCACTTCATGAACCACCTGGGCTGCCAGCCTGCCAGTAGCCGCCAGTCGCTCATGCCGCCTGAGCGCAAACTCGGCGTCAAAGCGTCTCGTGACCTCCTCGATCACTAAAATAGCGCCCGTGATCGGTGGGGCGAGACGGCTGCTGTCTCGGTCGCGAAGGCTGCTCAGGTGGACCGTCAAACGACGGCTGTCATCAAAACTCATCTCGTTGATGTAGCTGTTGTCTGGAGCGGTCAAAACCTGATGCAGCGCGTCGTCGTTGTCGATCACTGCGCCGGCTGGTGTGGCGCTCAGCGGTTTGCCCATGAAGGCGTCGGGTCCTTCGGAGAATAGGCGCCGGCAGCCTTGGTTGATCCGCGTGACTCGTCCTTGTTGGTCAAGAACCACAAGCGCCTGAGGGACACTCTCGATCAAATTGACGATGTCGCTCTGCGCTCGTTTGAGTCGGCTTCGTTCGTCTTTGAGCGTCTGCTCTCGTCCTTGAACGGTCTCGGCCATCCGCTGGACCGCGCGCATCGTCGCACCGACCTCGTCGTTTCCAGCCTTAAACGGGGGGACGGGCTGACCGGCTTCAACCCGAGCAACGGCAGAGCGCAGAAGCTCTAAGCTCCGAAGCGGCGCGATCAGGGTGAGCGTCAGAATCAACACGCCTAAGGCGCCCAGAGCGGCAAGTCCGACAAGCCATTGGACCTCGCGAGCACCGGTCAGCGCCGCCTCTTTCGATCGGGTTTTGATCTCCGAGCGCGCAAGAACCAGCACCAGGCGGAGCTCGCGATCAATCTCATCAAGCGCAGACAAAAACGGGCTGCGCTCGGTCAACCCGTCTAAGTCGCCGAGCCGTTCAAGCGCTCGGCTCAGGTGGGTTTGAGGCACCGATCGCGCAACGGCAGGGCGAGACCTGGCTAAGTCGCTGAGCGTCTGCAAGGCGTTTCTTCGAGCCTCGAAGCTTCCGCCGAAAGAGCGGAGCCGATCGGTGATATCAAGCTCCGGGTCGACCTGGTCGATATAGGCTCTGCTTCCGGCGATGAGCGAGCGCAGCTCGCCGATCTCAGCCACCAATGGCAACAAGACGGCGCCGTTGAGCTCGAGGGTCGCGGTCGTGTTGTGGATGCGAAAGGCGGCGATACCCGTTACAGTGCCCGTGACCAGAATAAGAAGGACGTAGGCGAGGACCAACCGTCGAAGGATGCTGAAGGATCGGCTATTTGTCGGTCTATGTGCCAATTGACCTGCCCTATCCTGCGTGATAGCCGCTCGCACCCTTGAGCGTACACTCCTCCCCCATAGGGGGAAAGGGTGTCTCGAACGGAGCCTTTGTGACTCGTAACTGCCTGCTTTTTACGCTGTGTGCTAGCCTAGCTCCTGGCATTGCCTTTGCTCAGGATGATGATTTCCTGTCGGATGCGGTGGTGGAGACTGAGGTCGAGAAGAAGCCGCAGCAGCCTTTGTTCCTGATTCCGCTCCAGCCAGTGTGGAAGACCATCGAGCCAGGGCGCATCGATGAAGCGGTCAAAAACATCGCCGCCGAGCTGAGCGAGTCGGGCGGGTTCAACGTGGAGCAATACAACCCTCGGCTAGGCAGCACGGCTTTTGAGGACCCTGAGCCACGGTTACGTCAACGCTGGCTCAAAGAGATTCGGATGGCAGAAAACAACACGCGCAAGCGTCGCTTCTCGCAAGCGATCAAGGCGGCTGGACGCGTGGTGCGTCAGGTGATGCAGAACCCGCAGCACCTGCGCGATCCGAACCTTTATTGCCGCTCGATGATCTTAGTGGCTGAAGGCGAACTGCGGCGCGGTCGGCGCAACAAGACCATGAGTATTCTCGATATCGTTGCCTCTTCGTGCGCCGAACTCTTTGACGCCAAAGGGGCTGCTGAGCTCTCGGACGCCTTCGGTGAACTGCTCGCCGATGCGATCGCTGAGGTGCGTCGTCGCAGCGCAGGGACCTTGATCGTTCAAGCCGATGAACCCGGAGCAGAGGTCTACCTCAACGGCACCAAGCTCGGTAATGCGCCCCTGGTTGTACGCAATCTGCCGCCGGCACGTCATCTGTTGGCTGTGGTCAAGGC
>JBDQPD010000058.1:0-21176 GCA_040260805.1 Myxococcota bacterium
CTTCCGAAGCGTCGACAGCTTCGCCGGCGTCGTCGGTAGCCGCTGCGTCCACCGAGCCGCTGTCCGCAAAGCCAGCGTCTTGTTCAAGCGCGGCATCCAGAGCGCCTGAGACGGGTTCCGTGCCCTCGCCGCACGCGGCAACACAGGTCGCAAAAACGACGAATATGAGTGAGTTTTTCATGACAACTGGGTCCTCTTCAACGGTCGGAAGGTGGAGGTGAGACAGAGCGCTTACCTACCGGTCCTCCGAGCGAATTCAAGAAGAGATCGAACTGACTAGAAGCGATAACCCAATTTGGAGCGCACGGTCTGCATCGTCGAACCGACCGCCTGATGCCACTCAAGCGCCAGCTCATAGCCACCGCCTGAGTAGACCGCGCCCACGCTGTACTCTACGCCTTGAAACGGCTCAGGGTTGTTCTGGATCACCCCATCATCGCCGATCAAGAAGAAGGTGCCCACGTTGGCAAACCCAAAGGCGGTGTACAGCCCAAGACCGGCAGGCAGAGGGTTGCCTTGGTAGCCGACATGGAGACCGGCTCCCCAGAGCCCGTTGGCGTAAAAGTCCAAGACCGTTGGTCCGTCCTCTTCGACCGATTTGGCGATATCATCTGCGACCTTGCTCACTGCCGCATGGTAGCGAAACCCGAGGCTAAGCTCAGGGCTCAACTGGCGGCTCACGCCCAGCTCGAAGCCCGCATGATGCATGCTCGTGGACCCCATCGGTACCGGTGGGACATAAGCGATCCCTAGGTAGCCATCAAATCCTGCAAGCTTCGGTAAACCGACCTTGATCCTAGGCCGTGGCAACACGGGGACTTTGTTCGTGTCCTCGGTCTTGAGCGCGTTGTTGTAGACCACCACTCGATCCTTGCAGCCCAAGGCGGGGATCATCGAGACCTCGAGACCAAGCACCGCTCCCTCCACTTTAGGCATACCCAGCGGAGAGATCAGCATCGAGAGCGCAGGATGATTGAGCATCTTAGCGCTTTGGCGTGCGTTGTAGGCGTCGATCTCGCCATCCGGAACCATCGCAGCGATTCCCCCCGCGAGTTCGGTTTCACACTCAGACGCGACACCGCTTGCTAAAGCGGGCGAACTAGCCAGGGCAATCACCCATGCGATGTTACGGACAGTCAAAGCTTGGCATCCCCTCGTCGATCCAGTTCTGCAGAGTCACGATGTCTTCATCGGCCCAGCGACCCCCTGGAGGCATACGGCTCGCCCGACCGCCAGGAACTTCAGCACCCCGACCAGCGATCCTGAGGAAGAGGTAGCTCTGCGCAGAGTCTCCCGAGGTGACATACGGGATGTCGACCGAGGAGGTTCCGTCAAACGAGGCGCGGATCGCCTGGAGCGTTCCGTCACCCGTGCTGTAGCCGCCCGAGCCGTTGCGATGGCAACCGTGACAGCCGGTCCGAAAGTTCAGCGCGATGCCGCACATGGGGTCGAGCGGAGGACCGGTATCGACCGGTCCAGTGTCGGTAACGCCAGCATCGGCAGGCGCTCCAGCATCGGCGGGCGCTCCAGCGTCCGCAGCGGGTCCAGCGTCCGTCACCTCGTTGCACTCGGTGGTGCCGCCGTTGGCGATCCAATCACGGACGAGTTTACGCAAGCGAGTGTCCTCGGCTGCGCTGCCACCCATGGTGACCCCTGGAGGCATGGAGCCCTCGCCCACTCGCGCCCAGATGTGCGAGTTGTCAGGCTCACCAGGCGTCAGCCATGGCGGCGACGAGGCGCGCTCGTTGCGCAGCTGGGCCACTAAAGCGTCGGCGGTTAAGTCGCCGCGCACTTTGAGGTGCGGTCGTACGTTCGTACCGCTCGGGTCATGGCAGTTGGCGCATTCAGGAACAAACACCTGTTCGTAGACCGCACACCAATCGGCGCTCGGGTCAAAATCCCCACCCACGTCGGGTTTGGGAACGTCAGGGCATTGCATGCCGATGCACGGGTTGTCGCAGTTGGCTGCGCCAAACACGGTGAGACATAAGATGACTGCGAGCGCTCGGGTCATGGCTGCTCCAATTTTTATCATTTACCCAAACTCAAACGGGGTCAAGGTTGGCCGCCCAAATCCAGCAGCCCTAAGGACTGGGGGCTACCGTCAAAATGCTCTTTAGGTCCGGATCGAAGAAGCGGATCCCTGCCCCAAAGTAGAAATCTCTTTGGTCGACGAAGATCGGGTCTTCAACGCCAGCAGAGACATACAGGTGCTTGAGCACCTTAAGATCCACGACGGCTCGATGCCGAGGGGCAAGCCCCATGTCGGTGATCTGTCGGTCAAAGTCGAAGGCGTCGAGCTGGATGCGCAGCCGATCACCAAACAGATGAGCGTCGAGACCAAACCCACCTCGACCGTCGATCAGACCGGCGCGCAGTCCAACGACGCCAAAGCGCCGCCAAAACTGCGCCGACAAGCGGAATTCGTCCTCGATGGTTTCGGTGACGATGGGCACGCCGTCAACCGAGCGCCTTTGGATCAGCGGTGACACCTCATTATCGGTGGTCAGCGCCATGATGTAGCCTTTGTCTTTGCGAGTCAGCAGATTGACCCGCATCCCGGCTTTGCCTGTACCGCCCCGCAGCCGCCAACCACCGCTCATCTCGACTTCTGTGCGCAGCTTGTCGTAGGTGGCGACCATCTGACTGACCCCTCGAATCGCCGAGTCGATCTCTGCGCCGAGCGCCTCATCAGCGACCAGGCGTCCGACCGGCCCTTTGCCGGTTGCGGCGAGCTCTGCGACCTTTTGGACCTCGGCGGAAGCCTTGGCGAGGCTCGCCACCGATTGACGCAGTTGAGCAGCCATTCCTTGGACTTCGCCATCACCCGAACCGGCGATCGTCTCGACCTCACCCAAGATCCGATTGAGCGCCGAGGTTGCACCGGCGACGTTGGTCAAAATCTGCTCAATGCTGCCTGTCTGCGTAGTCGAAATCCGCTCGAGATTGCTAGCTACCGCCCGAAGAGCGGTCACCGTCGACTTGAACTCGTCAGCGTTGCCATCGACCAAGCGGGTCATGCTGCCAAGCAGATCCCGAGCCGAACCGCTGAGCACATCGACCTGGCTGATCATCATGTTGGTCAGACGCTCAAGCGGCGCCTCCTGACCCTTTTTGCCCACCACAAACTGGCGCACGCTCTTTGCCAAAATACGAATCTCTTCGGAGAGCGCTTGGATGTCCGTCGCCGTCTTTTGAAGGGTGTCCGTCATGGATTGCAGCGCGTCATCATCGTTGACGTTGATGATGTTCGATCCGCTCTCGAGCATCCCAGCCTTTGGAGTGCCCGGGACGATATCAATGTTGTTGGTCCCTAAAATACCCTCAGGCCGTTTGCTCACCTTGGAGTCTTTGTAGATCTCGAGCCCCTTGCGCATCCGAAGCGTCAGACGAGCCTTCGCCCCTTGGAGCTCGACGGCGTCGATGTGGCCGACGTCAATGCCAGCGATTCGCACCCGTGACGCAATGCTCAACCCCGAGGCGTCCTCAAAGACCGCATAGAGGATGTAGTTGGATTCGGGCGCCGCATCAGACTGGTTGAGGTAGACTTGAAAAGTGCTGGCGCTACCGATGCCCAACAGCACCAGCAGACCGACTCGCAAGTTGCTCATCATACCCATAATTTGCCGCTACACCTCTTTGCGCCAACTGGCGAGAAATTCGCGCAGTTCTGGAATATCGCAAGCCTGAACTTCGCTCGCTGTGCCCGAGACCAGGATCTGACCCTCGTGCAGAAAAGCCACCTGATCAGCGATTCGAAAGCTCGAACCGATGTCGTGACTGATCACCAAAGAGGTCACACCGAGCTCCCGGCGTGCGGTCAAGATCATCTCATCAACTTGGCGCGTCGTGACCGGGTCCAAACCCGTCGTGGGCTCGTCGTACAGCAGGATCTTTGGCTGCCGAATGATCGCTCGAGCCAAGCCCACCCGTTTGCGCATCCCGCCGCTGAGCTCACTCGGCAGCAGATCATCGACACCGCGCAGGTCGAACAGCTCAAGTGCGGTGTGCACTCGCTCGGCTAAGGCATCAGGCTCGATCTTTTCACGGGCGGCTTCGATGATCGGAAAGGCGACGTTGTCGAACACGCTCATCGAATCAAAGAGCGCTGACTGCTGAAAAACCATCCCCATTCGAGCCCGCAGCTCTGCAAGCTGGACGCGGTCGCAATCTGCGATCCGCACGCCGTCGACGTCGATGCTCCCAGCGTCGGGGGCGAGCAGGCCAACCACGTGCTTCATCAGCACGCTCTTGCCCGCACCTGAGCCACCGAGAATCACCGTCGTCGAACCCGCTTCGCAACGCAGATCGATTCCGCGCAACACGGGGCGGTCGCCAAAAGTCTTATGCAGCCCTTCAATCCGGATCATCGACTCACCAATCCAGCATCAAGGGACCGATGATCAACATCATCAGGTAATCTAAAAACAGGACCAGCACCGAGGTCACAACGACCGTCTGGGTCGCCGCTAAGCCGACGCCGCGCGCCCCACCCATTGCGGTAAGACCCTGCCGCGCAGCAACCGCTGCGATCATAAACCCAAAGACGACGGTTTTGATGCCGCCGCTGAGGTAGTCATTGGCGTCCGCCATCCGCATCGCTTCTTGGGCGAAGAGTTGTGCGCTGATGTCGTACGGTGAAGCGGCGATGACCGAGCCAATGAGCCCCATCAAAACGAACGTGAAATTGAGCAAAGGTAGGCTGATCACCAAAGCCCAAGCCCGAGGGGCGACCAAATACTGAACCGGATCCACGCCCATCATCTCGAGCGCATCGACCTGCTCGGAGACGCGCATGGTCCCCAGCTCAGTAGCGATCGCTGAGCCCGAACGACCTGCGACCAGCAACGAGGTCAGGATCGGACCGAGCTCTCGCGACAGACTCAAGGTCATCGAGGGAGCCACCATCCCTTCCGCGCCCATCCAAGCCAGGGCGTTGAGCGAGTTCATGGCGAAGACGAGTCCGGCAAATAAGCCAGTCAAACCGACGATAAAAACCGAGCCAAAACCTACAGTATCGAGCTGGTGGAGAATGTTTCCAAAGCGAAACGGAGGCTTACACATGGCGATCGCCATGCGCCGCGAGAAGCGTAGGCTTGCGCCAAACCATTCGATCGTGTTGACGACGATTTCGCCAAGCCGCTCGACCGAATTCATGATGCGCTCCTCAGGTGCCGCCTTGGAACGCGCACGCCGACGCTCGTCAAGACCTCGTACACCAATCGCCCACTCCATTTCGCCATCTGCTCAACGGTGATCTGTTCGTCACCTTGCGCTCCAAGTAAGACAACCTCTGCGCCCACGCTCACCTCAGGTACATCGGTCAGGTCCACGGCGGTCAAATCCATCGAGATCGCCCCGATCACGGGGACCATGCGGCCACCGATCAGCACCTGAGCGCTACCCTCTGCGCCCCATGGATAACCATCGGCGTAGCCCACCGGTAATATTCCGATGCGACTTTCGCGCGCCGCTCGCCAACGAGCGCCGTACCCCACGCTCTCGCCGCTCCGGATCACGCGAGTGTGCTCGACGCACGTTAGCCAACTCATGACCGGTCGCAAGCCCAACGCCTGAGTCGGCACCGGCTCCACACCATAAAGCGCTAACCCCGGCCGGACCCAATCAAAGGTCGCGCCCGGATACGATGCGATCGCCGCCGAGTTCGCCGCGTGCCGATCGAGCTCGCCCAAGCGCTGCGTCAGCGTATCAAAGACCTGGATCTGCGACTCCGTGTGGCTGCGATCCTCGACATCGGCGCACGCCAGATGCGTCATGACCGCCACAAGCTCAAAGGCCTCGCTCGACTCAATGCGAGCCAATAAGGGCTCAAAATCGTCAATCGCACAGCCCAATCGACCCATGCCGCTGTCCAGGTGCAGATGAACGCGCAGAGGGGATGAGCCAGTCGGGCGAGACGCCTCCAAGGAGTCGATCACCGAGCGGTCAAAGACGACGGGCTCAAGTTGCGCCCGCCAAACATTAGCGCCCGCTGTATCGTAACGACCGGCGAAGACGAGGATCGGCGCTGTGACTCCGCCCTCGCGCAGCTCGAGACCCTCGGCGACGGTCGCCACCGCTAGCTTCGGGACGCCAGCGGCGAGTAAACTTGAAGCCATTGGAACGGCTCCGTGACCGTAGGCGTTGGCTTTGACCACGCCGATCACCGAGCAGGTTGAGCCGACTTTACGCTCGATGCAGGCGAGGTTGTGCCGCAGCGCTTGGTGGTCAATCTCCACCCAAGTTGGCCGACCCTTGCTGCTCAAAACGCTGCTCCCATCGCACGGCAGCTTAGATGAGTTCCCCGTAGGGATCCAAAATCACTCATCCGATGAGCCGAACCTGCATCTTTCGCCGCGCCAACCACAAACACAGCCCGCCGCCAAGCAAAGAGATACACACAAGCCCCAAAACCGGCTGCCAAGCCGGCAAATGGCCGAGCACTAAGGGGCGAAGGACCTGAACGCCCATCCCGAGCGGCGAGACGCTCGCAAGAGCCGCAAACTCACCGAAGCGGTCCACCGGAAAGAAGATCCCACCGAACAAGAACAGGGGCGTCAAAACCAAGGTAATATAGTAGTTAAACCAAGCATAGTCAGGCGTATAAGCGGTGACTAGAATCGCTGAGGAGGCGAACAAAAAGGCGACCAAAAAGGCTGGAGCGACGCCAAGCAGAACCAACGGTGAGACAGGATCGCCGATCATCAACATCACCAGCGGCACGCACAGCGCAGCGATCGCTCCTTTGATCCCTGCAAAAAGCGCATCGCCCACCAACACCTCACCCAGCGAGATCGGCGTCGCGATCATGCATTCGTAGGTTCGCTGACTCATCATCCGTGTGAACGCGCCGAACATGCTCTCAAAACTTGCCGTGAACATGGCGACAGACGCCAACAAACCGGAGCCATAAAACACCCTGTAGCTGAGCCCGTCGGGCAGCATCTCGGGCCGAGTCATGGCGCCCACCCCGTAGCCAAGGACGACCAGATAAATTAGCGGCTCGAGCACATTGCCGACCAGGCTAGCGCCTGCCATCGAGCGCCACATCAGCAGGTGGCGTTCACACACACGCAGGCTGCGTCTGATGCTGATCATTGGCGCAACGCCCTGCCGGTTAGCTTGAGAAAGAGGTCCTCTAGGCTGGCTCGGCGAAGGTTCGCCGCTATGCCTGCGTCCAGCGCCTGGTTGAGCGTCTGGCGGGCGGCGGCGGCGTCGCGAAAATGAGCGAGCGTCGAGTCACCTGTTTCCTCAAGTCGATACGAACCGAAAAGAACTGAGGTCAACTCATCGGGCTTGCTCAGTTGAAACTCTAAGGTGGCTACACCGACATGCTCATCGACCAACGCCTCAGGCTCTCCCTCAAGCAAGCGCTTGCCATGATCGATGACGCAGAGCCGGTCGCAAAGCCGCTGTGCTTCGTCCATGTCATGGGTGGTCAGCACCATGGTCAGCCCCTCATCCTTGAGCTTTTGGAGCCAACCCCAGACGGTATGGCGAGCCTGGGGATCAAGCGCCGTGGTCGGCTCGTCCAGAAGCAGCAGCTCAGGTTCATTGACCATCGCTCGAGCGATCATCAGGCGGCGCCTCATCCCGCCCGACAGCTCACGTGGGCGAGCCTCGCGTCGGTCGGTTAATCGCGCAAAGTCGAGCAGACGCTCGGCGCTCTCCCGAGCTTGCTTGCGCCCTTGTCCGAAGAAGCGCGCATAGGTCCAAAGGTTGTCGTAACAGCTCAGATCAGGGTCCAGATTGTCGCCCTGCGGGACCACACCGATCCTTGCACGCAGGTCAGCGCCTGAGCGATCCGGATCCAGCCCGAGCACAGCCAACTCGCCAGCGGTCCTAGGCAGGACGGCTTGAACCATTCGAGTGATGGTCGTCTTACCCGCACCATTGGGGCCGAGCATGCCAAAGCACTCCCCCTGACGAACGGTCAAATCGATTTGATCAACGGCTAGAACGCTGCCGAAGGCTTTGACCAAACCGGTGCCCTGGATCGCTGGGGTCATGAGCTCGGCTGCTCCGACGCTGCGACCACCGTGCAGCCACCCAAGTCACCAAGCACATTCACGCTCGTTCTGAGCATATCCAAGAACCGATCGACGGCTAGGATCAAGCCGACACCCTCTAGCGGAAGACCCACGGCGCTGAGCACCAGCGCCATGGTCACCAAACCGGCGCTCGGAATACCTGCCGCACCAATCGCCGCTAGGCAGGCAGTGAACGCGACCACCACTTGGTCGCCGATGCCGAGCGAGATCCCATAGACCTGGGCGATAAACAAAGCCGCCACCGCTTCGTAGAGCGCCGTTCCGTCCATATTGATGGTTGCACCGAGTGGCGCCACCGTGCGGCTCACCGCCGGGTCCACGCCGAGCTCCTTCTCGGCTGCCTCAAGGGTGACCGGGAGCGTGGCAGCCGAGGACGCCGAACTAAACGCAACCATCAAGGGTTTTAGGGCGCCCTTGAGGTACCGCAGCGGCGTGGGACCGCCAAACAGACGCACCGCCAGGGGCAGGACTACCAAGCCGTGAATGGCGAGCCCCAAGGCGACGCAGAGGACGTAAGGGCCTAGCTTTAAGATGGGATCAATCCCGCTGGCGGCGACCTGCTTAAAGGCTAGCGAGAACACCCCCACCGGGGTGCACCAGATCAAAATATCGATGAGCTTCGCCAGCGCAGACTCGGCGCTCTCGAGCATCGGAACCCACACCCCGCCACCCTCGACGCGACCGAGCATCAAGCCAAAGAGTAAGGCAAAGACCAGCACGCCCAAAACGTTGCCCTGTGACCAGGCTTTGATCGGATCCATAAACAGCTTAGCGACCTGCGCTTTGACGAACGCAGCGCCGGTCAGAGGCTGGACCGTCGGCGCTGACGAGGACGCAATGGCTGCACGGTCTGTTGAGACGCCCGGCTGAAGCGTGTTCACCAGCGTCAACCCAAGCCCAACAGCCAGAACCATGGTGGTCAGAAAGTAGAGCATCGCTCGACGAAGCCATCGCAAAAGCTGAGGCGCAGAGCCCAGTTTGGCCATCGCACCTGCGACCGAGCAAAAGACGATCGGTAGAATCAGAGCCTTGAGCCCCGCCACAAACATCTCGCCAGGTAAGGCTAGCCACAAACCCCATCCGGGGACCGCTAAGCCCGCAGCGGCGCCGAGAACCAGACCGATTAAGATGATACCTGCAAAGCGCATAGAAGTTCCTCTTCATGCGCTTGGTCGCACCCGCGCCAAAAACTAGCAACAGACGTCGAGTTCCCTTTTGCTGCTGCCGCTGCTAACCAAGCTCCGCCTACGGCGACGTAGACCCCCCTGCGACGAGACGAGAACCTTTTGCGTACTGCTATCATCTCTGATCTTCACGCCAATCTACCAGCCGCAGAGGCTGTCTTCGAACGAATTCGGCATCTGGATATCGATCGGATCGCCTGCCTTGGCGACGTCGTTGGTTATGGCGCCAACCCCAACGAGGTCTGCGATTTGGTGCGGACTCATGCGGACATCACGATCGTTGGCAATCATGACGCTGCGGTCAGCGGCCGCATGGATTACACCAACTATTATCAGGCGGCTCGAGAGGCTCTGGATTGGACTTCGAGGGTTCTCGATGAGGACCACAGGGCTTGGCTCAAGGCGCTTCCTTACTCGGTCGAAGACCAAGGCCTGTGCTTTGTCCACGGCTCACCGATCTTCCCTGAAGCCTTTGATTATGTCTTCAACCTTGAGCTGGCGCGGGCGCACTGCCGCTACGCAGATCGCCTGTCATGGGTCACGTTCATGGGTCACACCCACCTGACCCGCTCCTGGCGCGTCAACACCGGCGGCGCTTGGAATATGCCGCTCGCGCCGTTTCGGGCGAGTGAGCGGTTCAAATACTTGGTGACGGTAGGCTCCGTCGGCCAGCCTCGAGACTACGACCCGAGAGCCTGCTTCGTGGTCTTTGATTCAGAGACTCAGCGGATCGAACACATACGGGTCCCTTACGATATCAAAACTGCCGGTGATCGCATTCGAGCTGCGGGCTTGTCAGACCACTTCGCCCGAAGGCTGGCTCGTGGCGTATGATTTAGACAGCCCTAAGGTGCTGCCGAGGCTTCAATCCAAGATCGAACTTCAAGAAGCGAACCTTCGAGGGCTCGTGACGTACGCACGGGGTGCTCGATACATCCTGATGATCGCAATCATGCTCTTCGCTGGAGCCGTCTTCTCGTGGTTTACAGAGCACCGAACGCTCGCAGCCTGGCTGATCGGTTATACAGCCCTGTGTTGGGTTACCCATTATCTGTTTGCCCCTCTACTCGCCCACTATGCCCAAAGTGCCGAACGCGAACTCGCAGAACTTCAAGAGCTGTACGAACAAGCGCTCGCCCGGCAGAAAGAACGTCCATCGTGATCGATCATGCTGATGATTATATCGACTTCCTCAACGAGGCGGTCACTCCTTTTCACGCCGTCGCCGAGCTCAAGCGCCGGTTTGGCGCTGAAGGCTTTAGCCTGATGAACGCCTCGAGCGACTGGAAGGTTCATGGCGGCGACCGGCTGATGATCGAATCAGCCGATGGACGCTCGTTGATTGCGATCGTTGTCGGTGAAGAGTGTCCTGCGCATGGCGGATACTCGATCATCGGCTCGCACACCGACTCACCCGACTTACGCCTCAAACCCGTCCCGGTCAGTGAGAAGGGTGGCGTGACCCGCCTTCACACCCAATTTCACGGGGGCTTGATCTATCGGTCCTGGCTTGACCGGCCCCTGGATCTGGGCGGCTGCCTTTATCACATTGTGCGAGACGACGACGGGCGACCGAAATACTCGTTAGACTCCGAGCTACCCGAGATCAAAGCCACGGTGGTCCGCGCAGGTCAGCCGGTCGGGCTGATCCCTGACATCGCCATTCACCTCGACCGTGAGAAGAACGATAAAGGCGAGATCAACCCTGAGAAGTGGCTCAATGCGGTGCTGGGGACAGGCAGCCCAGACGAGGTGATGCCCAAGCTCAGCGAGCTGCTGGGTCACGACCTCGAGAAGGCGGATGGGTTTCATCTGCATCTCTTCCCGCACCAGCCGGCGCTGCGAGTGGGTATTGATCGCAGCATTATTTTAGGACCGCGTCACGATGACCTGGCGATGGTCTATGCCAGCGCCCAGGCGTTGGTCGAGAGTCTCAAGAAGCGCAGCGAGCGCAGGCGGACTCGAGTGGCTGTCTTCTTTGACGCCGAAGAGGTCGGTTCGATGACGTCCTCAGGAGCTCATTCCGGGTTCTTGCGAGACAATCTGCTGAGGTTGACCCGAAGCCATCAAGCCTTCGTTCGAGAAGAGATGGATCCGGAGCAAGCCTTTGTGGAGAGCTTTGTGATCTCGGCCGATATGGTGCACGCCGTGCATCCGAATCACCCCGAGAAGCACGAAGAGCGCCACGCGCCGAAGATTAACGAGGGCTTGGTGATCAAGACCAACGCCAACGAGCGCTACGCCACGACCGGCGAGACCGGTGCGATGTTTCGTGCGATCTGCGAGCGAGCCAATGTCCCCGTCCAAGGCTTCGTGATTCGCCAGGATATGCGCTGTGGCAGCACCATCGGCCCGATGACCTCGGCCTTGCTTGGGGCGCGCACCGTCGATGTTGGGATTCCGATGTGGGGCATGCACAGCACTGGCGAGTCGGTGGGAGCACAAGACCTAGGACGAGCGGTGGCGGCATTTGCTGAGCACTTTTGTGGTCGGCCTGAGGGTTCCCTCTGAGCGTCATCAACCCCGTTTAAATAGCACCCACCTTAAAAGGTGTAGAAAAGCTGCTTTCCAAGTGGCGCTCTCATCTCTACCCATGCCCCGCTTAGTTTGGGGATCTTCATGAGCAAGCTTCTGGTCATCGCCGAGAAACCTTCTGTTGCGCTGGATCTAGCGAAAGCGCTGGGACCCTTTGATCGCAAAGACGGCGGTGATTACTTCGAGACCGACGGGCACGTGATCTCATTTGCCGTGGGTCACCTCGTCGAGCTCGAGGAGCCCGAGTCGTACGATAAGAAGTGGAAGGCGTGGACGCTCAGCAGTCTGCCGATCCTTCCCGATGCGTTCAGCCGCAAGCCACGTGACGCGAAAGCGATCAAACGACTCAAGGTGATCAAAGCCCTGGCGAAACGCAAAGACGTCACAGGCTACGTCAACGCATGTGATGCCGGGCGTGAGGGTGAGAACATCTTTCGTACGGTCTTTACCTGGCTCAACCTTCCCAAGCCCACGCAGCGGCTGTGGTTGTCGAGCCTCACCCAAGGCGCCATCCGCAAGGGCTTCGAGAGCCTAAAGCCTGGGGACGATTTCAATGATCTAGGGGACGCCGCGGCATGCCGCGCAGAGGCCGATTGGTTGATCGGAATGAACGCCACACGCGCCATGTCGATCCGTCTCAAATCCTTCAAGTATGAAGGCGTCTTCACCGCTGGCCGAGTGCAAACGCCAACCCTCACCATGCTGGTGGACCGAGAGCTCGAGATCTATCGCCACCAGCCGGTTCCCTACTGGTTGCTCAACGCCTCGTTCAGCGCTGGCGGACAGATCTACGAGTCCCGCTTTCATGCGGCTGAAGGCCCCCGCAAAGATGCGGATCGCTTGGGCAGCCAAGAGATCGCCGATGCGGCGCTTAAAGCCACCCAAACAGCGACCGGTTGGACCGTGCGTGATGAGCGCACCGAACAGCTCCGCAAAGCGCCCCTACTCTTTGATCTGACCAGCCTTCAAAAGACGGCGAACAGTCTGTTTGGGTTTAGCGCCAAGCGAACCCTCGACGCCGCGCAGCGTCTCTATGAAGGTCACAAGCTGATCAGCTATCCACGTACCGATTCGAAGTTTCTCCCGCGTGATATGCTGGAGCGACTCGACCCCACCATCGAGGCGCTGGCTGGCTATGCTGCCACCGCCAAAGCTGCCCAGAAAATTCAGGCAGATGGCGCCGAGAACATCCACCGAAACTTTAATGATGCTAAGGTGACTGATCACTACGCTATTGTTCCGATTCGAGTCCCTGAAGCTCCCCTGTCTGGCGACGACGAGCGCATCTTTAATTTGATCGCCCAACAGTTCGCCGCGGCGCACATGCCGCCTGCTAAATGGTCGAGCGTGAAGCGCTACACCGAGGCAGCGGGGCTGACCTATCAATGCAGCGGACGAGTCCTTGAAGTCCCTGGTTTTGAGATGGCGTTTGGTAAAAAGGTGGGCGACGGCTCGCCGCTCGCTGCGCTGCCGGCGGGCGCTGGTCAATCAGCGAGCTTGGTCGAGGCTGCACTTGAAGAGAAGCAGACCAAAGCGCCCCCTCGGCTCAGCGAGGCGCGCCTGCTGACCAAGATGGAGACCTGCGGCAAAGACATTGACGATGATGAGTTGTCCGAGGCGATGACCGCCCGAGGCTTGGGGACACCGGCGACACGCGCCGAGACCATCGAGAAGCTCATCGGCAGGCGCTATCTCGCCCGTGAGGGTAAGGCGCTCCGGGCGACCGCTAAAGCGATCCGATTGATCGAGGTGCTGCGCGCAGCAGGCGCACAAACGCTCACCAGCGTTGAGCTCACCGGCGAGCTTGAGCACCGCCTCAAGCAGGTCGAAGAGGGCGAGATCACCCGCGACGATTACATGCTGCTGATTCGCAGCCAAACCGAGGAGTTGACCACGAGCCTGTGTGGCATGTCCTTTGACGATATGTACCCCAACACTCAAGAGCTGGGCACGGTCCCAGGACTTGACGACATGATGGTGCGCGAGACCCCGTGGGGGTTCGAAGCGCAAGGCGACGAGCCCTTCTTCTTGTGGAAGGATCTGCGAGGTCATGTGCTCCAGCCTGCTCAGGTGACCCAACTGCTGACCCACGAAGATCATCAGATTGGGCCGATCACGCTGTTCCCACGGGCGGGCAGCAAGGGCAGCTCTTATGAGGTCTCACTCAAACTCGAACGCCATGAGGACGAGTCTTATGCTAAGCTCCCCCGGCGCGGCAAACGTGAGCCGAGTCGCTGGTACCTTCAGATCATCGGCGCCGATGGCGTGGTTCAATCCGCAGCCGGTCAGACGATCGAGGTCGATGCGAATGAGGAGGTCGTGGCGCCCTTGTGCACAGCCAAGGGCGGACAAGAGATCCAAGAGACCAATATTCGCTACGCGGATGGACCGGCGCTCAAGGGAGAGCGCGGCGGACTGACGCTTCCTAAAGAGGTCTGCAAACGCCAGATCACTCGTGAGGAGGCGCTGCTGTACTTTGAATCCGGCGCTACAGAGTTCCTCGAGAACTTCACCTCAAAGCGCGGCCGCCCCTTCAAAGCGAAGCTGTTCTTAAAGCCCAACGGTCGGCATGGCTTTGAGTTCGAACCGCGCAAGCCGCGTGCGCCCGCCAAAGGCAAAGCCGAGCCCAAGAAAAAAGCGACCAAAAAGGCGGCGGCTAAAGAGGCTTAGTGCCCGGGGCGTGCGGCGTTGAGCGCGCCGCATAATAACCCCCAGCGCAAGCCTCCGGCGCTGAGTCGGTAGCTGTCCCAGCGGTATCGATGAGCCAGCGCTTGGTGGATCAGCGCAGCTGGCAAGAGCACGTCCACACGATCAGGGTCCATACCCGGCATTGCGAGCCGCTCGGCGCGACTCCCAGCGTGCGCTAAACGCTCGACCAGCTCATCCAGGTCGGCGCGGCTCAAGGTCTGATCGTCTCGACCGACGAGCGCGCACAGTCGACGAATACTTCCCGAACAGGCGAGCGCTGTCCGATGATCTGGAGCCTGGACTTGGAGGTCGTCGAGTTGGTCCGCGATCACCGCCTTCATCGCCGCAACATGAACCGGCTCGACGGGATCGGCGCCTGCTTGCAGGCTTGAGAGCCGGACCCCACCCAAGGGGATTGATAGCCAACCGTCCATATGCCCCTGTGAGCCCCAAGCAACCTCTGCGGAGCCTCCGCCCACGTCAACGACCACTAAAGGCTCTACAGGCCGTCTCTCGGCGTCCCATACCCCTAGAAAGGCAGCGCCTGCCTCTTGCTGGTCGCTTAAGATTTCGATCGCGACGCCAAACTCGCTGCCCAGCTGCTGCGCTAAGTCGACCCCGTTGCTGACGTTGCGCAAACTTGCGGTCGCCGTCAGGCGCAGCGGAACCTTCCAAAGCCTAGCCCGGTCGATCAGCTCTCGAAGCGCTAAGCGCAGGCGCTCAACCCCTGCCAACGACAGGGCGCCGGAGTCATCAATATAGGCACCGAGACGAGCGCTTCGCTTAACGCGCTCAAGAACTTGCCAGCCCAGCGCGTCTGCACGCGCTACGACCAACACTACCGAGTTGCTTCCAATGTCCACTAGCCCAACGGGCTGAGCGCTCACACCAACTCAGGCACGTCGAAGTAGAAGTACTCATCGTGAGCCGCGATACGATCGAGCGCCTCGGGAGGCACTTTGCAGATCGAATAACGAATTTCGCTCAGTCGGTTGGGCGTGTTCGGAACATGAGCCACGATGTGACGCGAGGTGCCCGGGAGTCGTTTCCAACCGTTCTTAGCGTTGACCTCAGGAATCGGGGCTGTGTTTTCGGGATCCGGCAGTTCGACGCCCTCAGCGACCACCTGAGTTGCGATCTTGACCTGAGGTTTCTTGTTGCGACGCCGAGGGCGCGCTCCAGGCTTGCTCGCCGCTTCCGACGCGCTCCGTGCACCTTTGAGGTGCGTTCCGGTCATACGCCGCCAACGCGAGCGCACAGCCATTGGGGTAATACCCGTCCGCTTGGAGATTTCTTTGTAGCTGTACCCAGCCTCTTTCATCTCAGCGATGGTGCTTAGGAGCTCTTCTTCACTACCTGCCATCACGTACCTTCCGCAGTCCAAAAGCCCACAGCTACGGCTTGGGCTGAAGGTGTATAGGGACTTCGCCGGCGTCCGACAAGGGTCAGTTTCCGGTTTTCTATGGAGCGCGCTCGACCGGTCGTCATCCCCTCGGTTCCGCCAAACTAACCCAAACCAAGAAGCGAAGGCAGTTGCGTCAACATCGCCTCGTCAGCCGCTTCATTTGTCCGCGCCAGCGCCACCACGTCGAGCTTACCGCTGCGCGCCAGCGGGCCGACGTTGTAGAGGATAAACCGCCCCCCCTGACCGGGTCGCCACAACTGGTCGCCGAGAGCATCGATCACGTCATCAAAGGGGCGACCGATCAGCTCATCAAACAGCACGTCCTGAGCCCGATAATGGTGGCGAGGTCCGGGGGGATTAGGATGGATCACGAGCCGATCGACCAACGCCATGGGCGTGCTGGTGCCACCCCAACGACCATTGCACTCGCTAAAGACCACCTCAAACTCCTCATCGAGGCTGCCGGTCACCAGCAGATCAAAGGAGCACCGACCGACGTAGCCGAGCTGCTGCAGGGCTTGCGCCAGCGTCAACGAGCACTCGGACAGCGCCGCATTGACTGGCGCAGGCAGCGTGCTCGGGCGGCTGCCTAGAAAGACTCCCTGATCACCCTCAAGCAGCTGCTCATAGACCCCTTCAACCCATGGAAGCCCCTGCCCAAGCGGCGGAATCCACAGCTGCGTTGAGGGCGACGCCGCAGCGTCTAGCCAGGCACAGGCGATCAGATCCTCGTGTCCATCCCATTGCGTTGCGTCCGCAAACTCGAGCACCAAATTCTTGACCTGATCATGGGTTAGCCGGCTGATTTGAGACGAATTAAGAACACGATTACCCATCGCCGATGCGCAGCGAGAGCGCTTTAACCCAATGCGATCGTGCTTTTGCGCTAAGCGCAGTAAGGTCGCAGCTAGCGCATCCGGATCACGCCCCTGATCGCCCTGCACCCTCAGGCTGGACCCGAGGACCGCATCGATCAGCTCGGTCAACATGCCCTTATCGTTAGCGATCCAAGTGACCACGGGCGGCGGCGCGATGACCCGAACGTCCTTTTCGGTACTTTGCTGCAGCTTGAGCCCAAGCTCCCAAGCGCTGTGAATTCCCATGTACGGATGAATCGTCAGAGCTCCCTCATCGCGCAACGCAGCGGCGAGTCGATCAAAGGTCTCGCCCTGCGCACACGCCGCGGCGACCTCGATGACCGAACCGACGGGCTCGGCGAGCAAGAAGGTCGGAGACCCCATCCCGAGGACCTCTCGGCAATAGCGCTCATAGCCCGTTGCTGGCGGAGTGACGGCGGCAAAGAAATCGCCATCGCCGCACCGGACTCGTGCTCGGTGCTGATACTCTTCCATCCCGGGAACACCCTCAAGGAACGGGATCCCACTGACGTCATCTAAGTGAAGGGTCCGGGCAGACTGTCCCGACCACAACAGGGAGGCGTAAGGCGCCGTTTGTTCGTCGACACCCCAACGCTTTGCGAGCTCGCGCACGGCTGCTCGTTGGTCTGGATTCAAGCCCATGATCAGCCCAGCGGCTCCGGCTCAACCTCTTCACCCGAATCGGCTAAGAAGCGCTTGGTGTAGTCTGCGTAATAGTTCCAGCGGCTGCGGATCCAATCCAGCTCATCCTCGCCCAGTTGACGAACGACTTTACCTGGGCTTCCCATCACCATGGAGCCTGGCGGGATCACCTTACCTGGCGGAATCAGCGACCCCGCAGCCACGACCGAACCCTCCCCGACGCGTGCTCCGTCGAGCACGATCGCGCCGATACCGATGACGCAGTTGTCTTCGATCGTGCAGCCATGAAGGTTGACGTTATGTCCGATCGTACAGCGACTGCCGACGATGCAGTCATGCTCTCCCGAGAGCACATGCAAGCAGCTGTTATCTTGGATGCTGGTGTGATCACCAACGACGATGTCGCCGACGTCCCCTCGCAGCACAGCGCACGGCCAAACCGAGGCGCCCGCGCCGAGAAAAACTCGACCCAAGACACTCGCCTGCCGGTCCACATAAGCGCCCTTGCCGAGCTTGGGAACATGGCCTTCAAAAGATCGGATCATCGTGCCTCCAGAACCCCCATGGCACGCCGAACACCTCGGCGTCGACGTCGACCCACAAAAAGGACCAGCAGCAGCCAGCCCTCGGCGCTTGCGGTCAAGCAACCGCAGCCTTGCCCAGGCTCGATATCCTCACCCCGATCGCTGCGCCGAGCGGGTCCGCCGTCAGCGACCCACGATGCGTCTGCAGTGGCGCCTGAATCAACGGCTGCCGCGTCAACGCTGCCCGCATCACGGCCTGGGGCGGCACGGCTCAGCACCAGGTCCTGGTAGGAGGTTTGACCGGCGACGATCCGCACTTCGATCGACTGTGCTTGGTAACCCTGAGCCGCCGCATCAAGGGTCCAAAGTCCCGCCTCTAGATCGGCGAACCGAAAGGCTCCCTGAGCGTCCGCAAACTCGATCTCCTGCTGCTCACCCCGTGACAGCTTAATCCGAGCGCCCCCCACAGAGTCGCCTTGGCTGTCACCGACAGCGCCCTCGAGCGCACCGACTGGCTCAACCGCACCGGGTCGGGTGATCATCAGGTCTGGCTGATAGTGGTTGAGGATCTCAGCGGTCGAATCACCGCGCACCGAACGCTCCAGGGAGCCCCACTGGCAGATACCGCGCACCAGGCACCGGTTACCGGCTTCGAGGAAGGGGTTGTCCTGATGCGCCATTCGATAGCTGTCGTGCCCGCACCAGGTGCGCACGCAGACCGGATCCAGCTCGCTATCCGCAACGATGTCTTCTCGCCGGACGTCATGAGGATTGCGGTAACTCGGCAGCGTACCCTGGCGGGCACAGCTGCTGGCGTATTCGTGCTTCTCGATCTCAGTTCGATCAAAAATGGGGACCAAAATTTGTCCCGACGTGCTCTCGGCAGCTGCTTCGGACAGCGGATCGCGAGCGTCCTGATAGACCTGATTACAGGGACCATCGTGGATGTGGAACTCAGCGTCAGCGCCTTTGCGGAGATACCACCACACCGCATAGGTCCGAGCTGCGATCGCAAAAGTCTCAAAGGAGGCGCGCACCCGGTCGTCGACCGCGCCGCGCTCAATCGCAACGCCTTGTCCGGTCCCGGCAGCTCGAAAGATCCCGATCTCTCCATGAACAACACCTGCGACGTAACTTTGCAGCGGCACCTCGTCGATTCGAAGGATCGGGTTCGAGCAATCGTTATCGGCGTGACGAGCGACTCGAAGCTGTGCAGGAAGCTGCGCGTCCAGGGTATAGCCCAAGGTCTGAATTTGACCTGGCAGAGCCGAGGGCAACGCTGAGGGCTCTGGGGCCGGCGTCGATCGGCGCATAAACACACCGAAGCGTGTCGGGTCGCCCGAGACGACCGCACGGACAGACTCCTGATCCGGGGACAACTGAAAGCGATGAGTCTGCCCGTCGTAGGTCAGCGTGTGTCGCCCCGGTTCAAGAGCGCAAGCGCTCGCTGTGCAGACCCGGCCGTCCACATGCACCTCACCTGCGAGCGGCTCACCCGCGGCGTCGAGCAAGACCACTAGGCCCCAAAGCGCAATCATCAACTATCCAAGTACCCTGGCTGCTTGACCCTCAGTCATCAGCGGGTCGGTTGGGTCGCAAAACCCAAATATGCTCTTCACCGGCAAAGGCACCGACGCCGGTCGTTTTGATTCGCCCTGCATCGCTCGAGGCTTGAGCCGCCTCAAAGGTCATCGTCTCCGGGTCAAATGCAGTGGTCGCCACGCGTGTGTGGCCGCCGTCTGCGACGTCCCCGCCGCGATGGTCGGTCATGACGAGGTCGCCCGGCTGGATGGTTTTCATAAACTCGAGAATCTTCTCCCGAGCGACCTCGGGCTCGAGCCCTTCAACGGCGACCTCAGACACCATCTTGAAGTGGGATTTGTTACCGTATTTCTCGGCGTATTTGTCGCTCCACTTGAAGAACTGATTGGCGTTTGGATACTCACCCTTGCCTCGATTTCCGTAGTACGGTGGCTCAAAGCCAGCGGCGGTCATGGCGTTGCCGCCAAAAAGGTTGCACTTCCAGCGCCCCTTGAGGCCCCCGAGCGAGACATTCGCAGGCAGAGCGTGGTTTGGGTCAATATTATACCAGGCGTCTTGAACGCCATAGTGGTCGCCGTGCTTGTTAACGAGCATCTCAGCCGCCTTGCCCACCGACGCCGGATCGAGCGCAGGCGCTTTAATCGGGGCGTCATTCAAACGACCGACCAAGATCGAGTTCGGCTGCCCTTGCTTGAGTGATTTCTCGAGCGCCGCCGCCGTTCGAGGGCCGACCACACCATCTGCGGTGAGTCCCTGTTGCGTCTGAAAAGCTTTGACCGCATCGGAGGTGGCTTGGTCCCAGGTCCCGGTACGAGGGACGTTCAGGTCGCTGGCTCCATCACGGCGAGCGAGCGTCTGCAGCGCACCTTGGAGCTGACCCACCGCCGCGTGATCGCTCCCCGACCTGGGCAGAACCACCGAGCCGTTCAGTAAGCCCGGCGCATTCTTTAAGCTGGTGACCTTAGCCTGAGCACGCCCTGCGTTGCCTAGCAGACTGGCTGCATCGGCGCGCCGAAAGGTCTCAAGAGCGTCGGTGACTCGCGCCGGATCCGTCGTCCGGTTCGCCTCGGCAACCGGCTGGTTTTCCGGGGTGAGCCGGTCGGTCGGCGTGGGATTAATTCGCGGTCGGTTGGACCCGATGGGTGCATTCGGCATGATGGACTCCTGAACGACTGATCGGCAGGTTGCCACGAAGGTTGCGTCAGCGACAACCTCAAAGCCGGGCCTTCCCCTTCGGAGAGTCGCTCGGTAGGTGAACACCGCACTGCGCACACGCGCGACCAACAAAGGACGCTGACGATGAGCCGAACGATCAAAGCCCGACGAGGCGCCGAACGCGAATGTAAGACCTGGCAAGCCGAGGCTGCCCTGCGCATGATTCGCAACAACCTTGACCCTGAAAACGCCGAGCGACCCGAGGATTTGGTGGTCTATGGCGGGCGCGGGAAAGCGGCGCGCAACTGGGAGGCTTTCGAGGCGATCGAGCGCTCGCTGATCAACCTCGAGGAGGATGAAACGCTCCTCGTTCAAAGCGGCAAACCGGTGGCGGTCTTTCGCAGCCACATCGACGCACCGCGGGTTTTAATCGCCAACAGCAACCTGGTGGGTCGATGGGCCAACTGGGAACATTTTGATGAGCTCGATGCCCAAGGGCTGATGATGTACGGTCAGATGACCGCCGGTTCATGGATCTACATCGGCACTCAAGGTATTCTGCAAGGCACCTA
>JBDQPD010000068.1:0-17839 GCA_040260805.1 Myxococcota bacterium
GCACCCGTTAGGCTGGGCCGCTGCGCTCATGCCCCTGGCGGCCTGCTGGGTCGTCGGTTGGTTCATGGCGCGCCGCGTCGGCTGGCCTTATCACCGCTTCGTCCTGGCGCCGCTGACCACACCGATGCTCTGGTTCTCGCTGCTCAACGGCTTGCTCAAAACCTGGCAACGCGGCGGCATCGACTGGCGAGGGACGCTCTACTCGATCGATGAGCTGCGCGCAGCGCAGCGCATCAAGCTCTAAGGCGCTAGAATCGGAAGCTGCTTCAAGCGCTCACCAGCCCGCTCGAGCAATGCCAAGCTTTTACAAAAGGCGAAGCGAGCTAGTTGTCGGTCCTCATCGCGCCCCGTCGGGTAAAAAGGCGAGGCAGGAATACAGGCGACACCGACCTCACGGGTTAGATAATGGGCAAAGTCTCGATCCGACTCGAACCCTAAATGCCCAATATGACTCATGACAAAGTAGGTCCCCTCGGGCGCCCAAACCGGCAGACCGCTTTGTTTTAGAGCCTCGAGCAATACCGAGCGGCGCTCGGTGTATTCGGATCGAAACTCATCATAAAATGATTCGGGTAGATCGAGCGCAAAGGCCATCGCCTGCTGAAACGGCGTCGCCGTCGCAAAGGTCAAAAACTGATGCGCCGACTGAGCGGCTCGGATCAGATCTTCTGAGCCATGAGCGTAGCCTATTTTCCAGCCGGTCATCGAGAAGGTCTTACCGGTTGAGCTGATGGTAAGAACCCTGTCCTCAAAGCCTGACAGGCTCGCCATCGGCACATGCTCACAGCCAAAGGTCAGGTGCTCGTAGACCTCATCACACACAACCAAAACCGTCGTGGCGATCGCACAGCTCAGCTAAGAATTTTAAATCCTCTAGGCTAAAGACCTTGCCCGACGGGTTGTGAGGCGAATTCAGCAAAAGCAGCTTGGTCTTGTCGCTAAACAAGACCTCGACCGCCTCTTTATCCATGGCGAAATCAGGCCAGCGCAGGCTGGCGATGCGCGGCGTCGCGCCGACTAAGCTGAGTAAGGGCAGATAGCTGTCGTAGACGGGCTCAAAAACGACCACCTCATCGCCGCGATCAACCAGACCAAGGATCGCAGCAGCCAAGGCCTCGGTGGCTCCCGAATACACGCCCACCTCAGTCATCGGATCTCGTACTAAACCGTACTGGCGCTCGACTTTACGGCTCACCGCCTCGACCAAAGGTCGATGGCCCTGGCTGCGAGCGTATTGGTTCGAGCCCGAGCGCAGCGCCTCGATCGCCGCCTCTTTAATCGACTCAGGCCCTTCAAAGTCCGGAAACCCCTGCCCAAGGTTAATCGCATCATGCTCGCTCGCCAGCGCGCTCATCTCGGCGAAGATCGTTGTTCCAAAGGGTCTCAGCGCAGCCGAGGTCAAGGTCATGAGCGCAGCTCCAATCACACCATGTACGGTGGAATTTTGCGGGTCGGTGCCTTAGAGGTAGAGCCAACGCTCAGGCTTGCAAAGGGCCCTTTGCATGAACGCAGATGCCGAAAAGACCAGCATGAACGAAGCGCCCTTTGCGCTCGTTCTAGGGACCGCTCAAGACGGAGGCTTACCGCATGCCGGCTGTCAGCGGCCTTGCTGTCAGGCTGCCCGCCGTGACGTCAGCTTGCAGCGACTGCCCGCCTCGCTGGCTCTGGTCGACCCTCGCGCCGAGCAACGCTTTATCATCGATTGCTCACCAGAATTCCCCCGCCAGCTCGAGCTGCTCAACCGTCACAGCGACGCCGAACTCGGTCTCAGCGGAGTGCTGCTGACCCACGCGCACATTGGTCACTACACCGGGTTGATTCACTTAGGCCGAGAGGTCATGGGCACCCGCTCGCTGCCGGTTCATGTCATGCCTTTGATGGCCGACTTCCTACGGACCAACGCGCCCTGGCGGCAGCTCATCGACTTTGGGCATATTGAACTCAAAATACTCCAGGCTGATCGCCCGTTAGCGCTCACCGATCAGCTGTCGGTCACTCCCATCCTCGTCCCCCACCGAGCCGAAATTTCTGAGACCGTCGGGTTCCGGGTCGAGGGCCCCTCGAGCCGCGCCTTTTATCTGCCCGATATCGACGACTTTGAGTCGTGGGAGCGTCCACTCGAAGAGGTGATCGACGGGGTCAGCAGGGCCTGGATTGATGGCACCTTCTTCGACGCGAGCGAATTGCCCGGCAGAGACCTCAGCGCCATCCCGCATCCCTTGATAACCGAGACCCTTGCTCGCCTAGCGGCGAGTGATCATGAGCTGCGCAGTAAAGTGCATTTCATCCACCTTAATCACAGCAACCCGGTCTGCACGCCAGGCAGCGACGCTTTGAATCAGGTGCATGAGGCGGGCTGCTCGATCGCTCAAGAGGCTGAGGTGATGTCGCTGTAGACCACCAGGGCGATAAAGCCGCGATCTTAGTGAAGATCGTGTTCGGCGAGCATCTGATGCTCCACCATCGACCGCCAAACGGCTCGAAATGTCACCGTAGCTGGCGCTTGGTGTGCGTTCATAAAATCGTGGATCTGGTCCACATCGCCTTCGATCAACTTGGAGAGTAAACCCATGAGCTGCACAACCATAGGCCCTAATAAGCTGAGGTCTTTGGCGGCTTCGGCGTTAACGATCGGTAACCCTTGCGCCAGCGCCGCCTGCTCACCGCGCAGGTACAACAGCCAGACGTGAAGTACCGCGCCTTCCAAATCCAGCCCAGGTTTTAGCTCCACTGGAAAGCGCTCGCCTGCGGTCCACAGATCGTCCCAGGCGCCCTCTAAATTGTCCGTTCGCAAGTGGAAGAACGCACGGTTCAAAACAATCGCTGCGCAATGGTCTTCATGAGTCGCTTCACGAAACACAGCCTCGGCTTTGTGGTTGAGCTCGAAGAAGGGTTCGCCCTCGCCGTGGTCGAGGTAGTATAATGCTAAATTGACGCGAGCAGCAGCCGCCGAGAGCGACATATGCAAGGTATCATATTCGGTCACGAGGTCACTCAAGATGCGCACCGCCTCATACTCACCGCGCTCGACCAGCAACATGCCCAGCTGCAAGGTGATCTCACGCGCTTCAATCTGGTCGCCTTGCTCACGCAAAACGTCGAGTGCAGCGCGCATGCCAGCCTCTGCTTTCTCTAAAGAGCCTTCCATCCGGTCGAGCTCAGCTAAGCAGCCGCGCGCTCGAGCGGTGACTCGTAGATCGTCCGTTTTCCACGACAAGACGAGCGCCGCGTCAGCCGCCTGACGAGCCTCTTTAAACCGGTATAGGTAGCGTAAAAGCACGCTCTCATCGAGCAAGGTACGGCAACGTAAAATAGGGTCATTGAGCGCTTCAAGGTCATGCAAGACCTTACGCACCAACTCCAAGGCATAGACATACTTGCCTTGATTGGTTTCGACGATGGCTTGCTCAAGCAGACACTCCACCAGCAAATGCTCTTCGTTCAACCACTCAGCGACCGCTTGTAAGGCTCGCAGCTCGAACCGGGCGCCATCGAAATTGCCACCAAATCGTTCGATCTGAGCGCGCGTCAGCAGCTGAAACGCCACGCCTTCCATCTCGCTGTTCAAGTCCGCTCGGGCGACCGGGCGACCGGCTGTATCCTCGGTGACCACTCTGCCCAAACGAAGCGGCGGGAACTCAATCGGCCACCAGGCTGAGGCGACCATTTGATGCACGGAGACCTTTTGCTTCATCCCGCGTACGGCGGTCGGACCCAAACTACTGACGATAGCTTTATCGGGCGATCCGGAGCGCTTGAGCGTATCCTCGGAGATCAGAGTTTGAGCGCCGTGCGCCATGTCGCTGAGTCGCGCTGCGATATTGACCGAAGCCCCAAAGTAGTCGGCTCGGCCGCTCAGCTGATTGGTCCTAAGCTCGGCGGCGCCGTAATGCATCCCGATGCGCACACGCAGGCCCAAAGGCCCTTTGAGACCGCGCTTGCGCTGCTCAGCTTCGAGCGCTTCGGGCCAGGTCATCCGCGCCAAGGTCTGCTGGACCAGTTGCGCAAAGTGAATCGCATCGCGGGGCTCTTCAAATGCGATCATGAAGGCATCGCCTTCTGCTTTGACCGCATATCCGTTTTGACTCGCGCAAGCGGCGTGCATCAGCGCATCGTGAGCACGCAATGCGCGCCCCATCGCCTCAGGCACCGCTTCCCACAACGCCGACGAGCCTTCGATGTCGGTAAAGACGAAGGTTGGCTTGCCCTCGGGTGGCTTCACATCGCGCACGGTCAAGCCGGTCACCTCGTGTAAATAATATGCAGAGGAGCTACTCACCTGATCGTTTCGGCGCAAGCACGAAGGCTATAGTTTTCATCAGCGTTTGGTCTCAAACGCTGCCCAAAGACGCTGGGTCGGTGACACGCTAAACGGTTCGACTCAGAAGACTGATTACAAGCTGTAACGATCAAACCTTGAGCATAAAGCCCCTAACGAGATAGGGACGTCGCCCATGGCTCTGAAACACAACCTTCACGAACTCCAAGCTCGATTGACCGATTGGTTGATCGATGTTGAGCGCCTCAATGAGCTCCCTGCGCAGCAGCTGCATGGGATGGTCGAGCAGTTTGACGCAGCAGGGATAGATTTGGTGGTGTGTTCGTCGCTGGCCCACACCCTGCACCCCCAAATTGAGCTCTTCGCCCAACGCTGGCGACGACACCAAACGTCTGAGATTAGCACCAGCAATACCGACCGAATTATCGACCAACGAACCGTTCCAGGCACGCTCGGTGATGTGGACATGTACTTCGTCGAACACGGACACAGTCACGAGGTCATGTACCGCAACAGCCCCTTCTACGAGGTTCAAACTCGAGAGACCTCAGTGCGCTGGCAAGCGGGTTCCTCGAAGCCACAAAAGCACTACCCCATCTACGACGATCTCGAGCAACGCGGAGCGAGCGACTACTTAGCCATCAAAATCCCATTACAGGCTCCGTTTGAAGCTGGGTTTAGCTTCGCGACCGACGCTCCGGATGGCTTCCCCGAAGGATTTGAAGGTGTCCTCGCTCAGCTCAGTCCACTGATCGGCTTGGTCCTGAGTTTTGGACTTGAGCGGTTGAGCCTGAGCGAAATCCTCAAAGCGTATCTCGGCAAAGGGCCTGCTCGGCGAGTGCTCGGCGGCCAGATGCGACGAGGACAAATTGATCGCGTCGTCTCCGTGATCGGGTTTGCCAATCTAAGCGGATATCGTGAGCAGGTCGGCGGCATCGATGATGACCACCAAAATCAGCTGCTCGATCATTTCTTCAAGCAAATTTATCAGGCGATCACCCCCTTGGGCGGAGAGATCTTAAAGTTCATTGGCGAGACCGTGCTCTTCGTCTTTCCCTATGATGACGAGCGCGCTGACGAATGCTGTCAAGCGGCGCTCCAAGGGACCAAGAGTCTCCTCGCAGCGCCTCAGCTAGAGGTCAAACATGGTGACCTCAGGTTCTCAACTCAAGCGGCTCTGCACGTGGGCGAAGTCTCTTCAGGTAATATTGGCTCCGAGGGGCGCTTAGATTTCACAATCATGGGTCATGCGGTCAATCTGACAGCGCGATTGCATCAGCTTGTAAACACCCGCAATGAACGCCTTATTCTGTCGGGTGATTTCGCCTCGATAAGCGACCAAAAATTTAAGACTCTGGGCACTTTCCCGCTCAAGGGTGTGGATCATCTGCAAGAGGCATTTACCCCATATGACTAGCTTCAATCCCACCGACAATTCGGCCAGGGAGGCGCTATTTTCAGCCCTCAAAAGCTGTACAATCGATACGGCGCGGCTGGGTGAAGAGACCGACCTTTACCTTCATCCTTTGATGCGCTGCCTGAACGAGCATGGCTTAAAAATGGGTGGCGCAAGCCTGGTGCTCAAGACCCGGCACCCACAGGTCGAAATGATGGTCCAACGATGGCGCCCTAAACGACTGGATGAGGTCGAAGTCGGTGCGCTTGATACGATCGTTGGGCATTACGCTAATGTCGACCAACAAGGGACCATAGAAGTCTACCTGCTCAAGCATGGGCACTCCGACCAAGAGCTCTACCAAAAAAGTCCCTTCGCTCGAGTTGAAGAGCATCAGACGCTGCACAGTTGGCGGCTCAGTGAGCACATCGACCCACCGAGGTTTCCCATCTTTAAAGACCTCGTCGCTCGAGGCGAGACCGAATACATGGTCCTGCCGATCCCCATGCCTCAACCCTATCAACTCATGATGAGCTTATCGACGTTCGCTGCCGAGGGCTTTCCCCCCTACTTGAGCCAAGTGATGCGCGAAATTGCGCCTTATCTCAGGTTGTCGATGGCGCATAAAATTGAACGCATCATGATGACCGAGTTGCTCGCTGCCTACCTCGGGCGCAAACAGGCGCAGCAGGTGGCTTCAGGCCGAATTCGACAAGGCGACTTAGAGTCGATCAACGCAGTGGTCGGGTTTATCGATCTGCGCGGTTTTACGTCCCTAACTGAGCGCTTGGATGGTGAGGCATTGGTCGCAACCATGAGCTCTTTTTACAGAGCGATCGATCGATCGGTCGCCAAACATGGGGGCGAGATCCTCAAGTTTATCGGCGACGGTTTGCTCTTTATGTTCGCAGGCGATGACGCGCAGCTTAACCCCTGCCAAAACGCAGTCGATGCGATGCTCGAGCTCGATCAGCGCATCCGCGCCAGGAACGCTCGAGAAGGCTCGGTCCCGATCCGCTACGCCGCCGCCTTGCACCAAGGCTGGGTTCGCTACGGAAATATTGGCGCTCCAAACCGACTCGACTTTACCGTGATCGGCTCCACGGTGAATCGAACGGTGCGACTTCAAGAGCTCGGCGCCGACCACGACCTGACCTTGGTGATTTCGCCGCAAATCAGTCAACAGATTAGCCAAGCCAATAGCAGCCTTGGGACCTATGAAATTTCTGGTTTCAACGACCAGTTTTCAGTGCATGTTTTGGAGTAAACACCCGAGCCTGGAAGCGCTCAACCCAGCCAACATTCGTCCAGCCACGTCGACGCCAGGCGAGCGACCCCAAGCGCAGCGAAGGTCCAGCCGGCCGACTGTAGGCGCCGGCGCTCGACCCATTTTTGAACCGGCTCGCCAACGCCGCCCTATCGACCGAATTAAAGCCTGCCGAATACAGCATTTGCAGCGAGCCACTATTGGTGCGATTGGGCTGCCGACGACACGGAACGAGGCAACGTGAGATCCATCCAACGGCTGTTACCATTGATCGGACTTTCGGTCCTTTCGTTAGGCTGCGCTAGCCTTCCCTCGGCGCCCCAAGGCCGAGCGCTAGCCTTCGACATGGAGCGGGTCGTCAAAACCCAAGAACAGCTGGGTTGGGGTATCGACCGAGTCGAAGCCAGAAACGCCGAAGAAGATGTTTTAGCGAGCGTTTGTCGGGCGAGTGAAGGCGAACAAAAGGCGGCGCGCTTGGTCTTGGAACAGCGCCTCGCACGGCTTGGCGGTCCAGCGGCTACGAAGTGGCAAACGGGCGAGCGCTCGATGACCAAACTCAAGCCCTCGATGACCACCGAGCGCAGCTTGAAGCTCTTGGAGCATGGGCTCTCGTTGTCCGAGCGGGGCGACTGCCCCTTTTGGTGGAAAAAGATCGAACCTTATGAAGCGCGCCAGAACCCGATGCCCGCTCGGATGGTCTCATTGGAGAGCTCCGGGCGAGCCTATGCTCAGATCGAAGACGGTGCGCTCAGCGCAGGCGGTGGCGGCGCTTCTAGGCTTGTGCTTGGAGGCCGTATCGCGCCCAACTGGTCGATGTTCACGACCCTGGAATTTGGCGGCGGCGGTCGCTTTGATTCGATCGGCTTGAACCAGCCGATCGATGTCCCTGACCTGTTGCTTATTCCGGCGGCTTTGATTCAGCTTCGGCGACAAATTGGAACCTGGTACGTCTTTAACGAGATCGGTCCCATGATGTTCTTTACCAAAGAAGAGAGCACACCTCGTTGGGGCGTTCGTAACATTCTCGGTGCCGCTGCGGTGCGACTTAGGATCGGCCCAGGCATGCCCATCTTTGGCGCACAGATCGGTCTGGACTGGATCGAGCCAGGCGTCGCCGGAGCGCCGATGTGGCAGATCTTCGCCGGCGGTAACGCAGGCTATATTCTGCCCTTCTAGGGCTCTGGGATCACCTGGTCTGTGGTCAGGCGCATGTGGCTCCAGGCTACCCGCCCCATCGCATCGCGCATCACCGCCCAGTAGCTGTAATCGCTGGTGCGCTCCGCATCGACAAGAGCCGTATTGGCGCCCTCCTCCGAAGCGGTCACCCGCATCACTACGCCGCGCGGCGAGGTCGAGAACCAGGACCACCTCGGCTCGTCTCGACTGGGCTGTCCCACAAAGGGCGCCGTCAGCGCCGTTCGAACCAAGCCCTCTTCAAGCTGTGTCTGATCTTCGGTCCGCACCATCCGCGGTGGGTGCAATACAGCCTTGGTCACCGACGGGGCTTCGCCCATGACTGGCGGCACCAAATGACGAGCTAGCCAGACCGAACGGCTCAAGCGAAGCGGATCCTCTGCGCAGCTCCAACCTTCAGGCGCTGCCACCTCACCCTCTTCAACGAGGGTCGCCAGCGACGCCGTCAGCGCCACGGTGTCGACCTGGTCGGGTGTTGCGCAGTTCACTACCACGATGTTGACCAAACCCACGCCAAAGGCGCCTTGAGGCCAAGTGAACGTCCAGCCGTTCTCACGTGCGCCGGTGTTCACACCGTCTACCGTATGAACCATCTCCGTAGGCAAGCCAGCATAGGGCATCTCGGGATCAGCCGGACCACAAGCCTGACCACCCGAGACCGACACACAGGCGGTCGCAAGGAGGGTCAAAGGGGTCTCATCTTCAGCTTCCCTCAGCGTGAGCATATTGACGCTAAAGTTCTGTCCAGGGGTCGGCTGCACCGGCTCGTTGGCGACCGCAGCGATCCGCAATCGATCGACCACCGTAAACGGCTTGAGCGCTTCGCCGCAGGCGCAAAGCAGTAAAGAAGACATCACGATAAAGCGTGCCATTAGAACACCCCCTTGATGCCAAAGCTTGGGATCAGCGGCAGACCATACGAGTACTCTTGCTCAGTATAATCAGTGTTGTACGAGATGCCCTCGATGTTTTGACGGCTCGTTGCGTTTTGCAGGTCGAGATAGAGCTGCAGACGCCAACCGGGACGAAGGATCTTGTAGTCCGCCCGGACATCGAGCTGCCAAAATGGTGGCGGGCGCTCGGAGAACGGCGCGCCGGGAATCGGGATGTAGGTCCCCGTCCTTGAATCGAACAGGCTACCTAGGTTGGGCGTCTCGGGATTCGCGCTGGCAAAACGGTAGCGAAAGCCCGTCGAGAACCGAGTGGTCCACTTGTAGGTCGCCACAGCAGTCAGCACGTGCGTTTGGTCAAAGCTGAACAAGCGCCAGTCTTCACCCTCACGGTCTTTACGTTCCGCGCGAGAGATCGTGTAGGCGATGAACCCGCTGACCGGAAAGTCTGCCTTGCGCTGACGGATCAAGAATTCGGCACCGTAGCCGCGCACTTCGCCCACGTTGCCGAGTCCACCTAAGCCCTGGGTTCCCTGCGCTTCGTCTTGGCTCTGTGCGTTGCCGACCGCATCGATGACCCGCTTACCAAAGAGCGAGGATTCGATCGAGAACCCACCCGGATCAGTAAAGCCGCCGCCGACCTGGACGTGACCGGCATGCTCCCAAAATAGTCCCGGGTTACCGAAGGGCGAGATGGTCTCATCGGGTCGCGGCGGCTGACTGTACGCCCCGAGCCCAAAACGCAGATCAAAGCGTTTGTCGGTGAGGTAACGCTTGGTCAAGAACCGCGGCTGCGGATAAAAAGCCCAGTTGGCGCCGTCGGTGTCGACACGCAGCCCAAGCAGACTCTCCCACAAACCTGACTTATAGCGTGCTTCGCTGTAGGCGCCTGGACGAACGACGACCCCTGGCGAGTCAAAGACCTCGGATTCTGTCCGAGCAAAGCTGCCTCGGCCCCCACCCTCTTGAGGCCGACTGCTCGCCTTGCCGTTCACGTTGTAGTAAATTTGTTGATAGTCGACGCCGAGCACCAAATCCATCGAATCACTCAACTTGCGCAGCGCCTCATGCCGCCAGCTCTTGCGGTAGTTCTCGACCGTCAGCTTGAAGGCCTGAGCCAAGTTCACGTTAAAGGACTCGAGCTGGATGTTGACCGAGCTCTTGTGACGCCAGTCGCCAATCTTGAACGACGCATAGGGGCGAATGCGGTGAAACATCGTCAAGGTTGAGATGTCACCGCGCACGCTCGGATCAAAATCCGGGGGCTGGTCAATCGCAAACTTCACCTTATCCAAGGCGCCCTGATAAACCATCCCGAGGCGACCGCCGCCGCTGATTTTACGGTCCCATTTAAAGAAGTAGTCATAGAAACGCGGCGCCACCGCAAAGTCGAGCGGCAACACATCCGCCACCAGGGGCAGCACCGCGTCGATCCAGCTGCGCCGAAAGCTCAGCCAGAGCATGTCTTTCTTGCCCACAGGACCGGCTGCAAACACGCTGCCTGCGTAGACGTCGGTTTGGATACGCCGAGTCCACTCTTCAGCATGCTTGTCACGCGTGGTGACCTCGACCACGCCGCCGTGCGAGCGCCCGAAACGAGCGCTAAAGTTGCTCGGGACAAAGTCGAGCAGCTCGACGGTCTCATTCTCGACCACGCCCTGTCCGGTCAGATGGTAAAGAAGCGAGGTGCGGAAGCCGTCAATCATGAACAGACTGTCGTCAGGCTCGGAGCCTCGAATGATGATCAAGGGTGACAAGCCCGGAGGCCGAGCCACGCCGGGCAGCGACTGAACGGCACGCACCACGTCGCCGCCCGTTCCTGGGATGTCTTCAAGCTCTTCACGGGTCAGGCGCACACGAGTCACCTCGCGGCTCGGACCCCGACCACGAATCGTCGTTGAGAATCGGTTGACCCGAGTGGGCTCGAGATCGACAGGGCGGAAGATGGCTTCGCCTGCTGCCAGGGTCACCTTGCCCGTCGCCGGCTTATAGCCTGTAAAGCTCGCTGCCCACTCGTAGTCGCCTGCGACCAGTTCGACGCAGCGCGCCTTGCCCTTCGCCTCACTGTTGGTCTCGCACAGCGTCTGCTCGCCCTGACTGACCGTCACGCTCACGCCGATCAGCTTTAAGCCCGATCCAAGCTCGCGAAACTGGAACGACAGCGAGGCGTCGCCTTTTGCGACGTCAGGCTCGACAACGACAGCGGGCACATCAGGTTTGGGTTCACTCGCCTTAAGCAAAGGGCCTAGGGCGTCGATCAGCGCTGACATGCCCTCGTTGAGGCGGACTTCCCAGCCCTTGGTGTCGCACCCCGGGCACTGTAGATCCAGGCTTGCGAGACCGGCGAGGTCCTGCTCATCGAGGACTTGAATCGACAAGACATCGGCTGCCGCTCGATCGATGAACAAGGCATAGCGCCTCAGCGACTTGCGCGCCGCACGCCGAAACTCGGCGCGGGTCAGATCGACTGATTCATCGAGTTGAGCCCCCGGGAGCTTCTGTAGCCAGCGCGTCAAACGCTCCTGAATCACCGAGCGAATGAGCGGATGCTCACCTGCCTCAGAGACGCCAACGCTCCAAGTCGGCGTCCACTCCACCACCGGTTCTGCATCGGCTGCCTGGTCAGCAGCCACAGCAGCAGCAGCCCCTGCAGCGGGACCAGCCTCGGCAGAATCGGCGGGAACGACGGCGGCCGTCTGCAAAAGCAGGAACAGTGCTGCTGGAATCGGAAGGGACATGGTGGAATCGAGCTTTCTGTAGCGAGTCGGAATGAGCCGAGGCCTCAGTACACTGCGGTGTATGACCCAGATAAACGTTCATTTCAAGCAAATTGGATCCTTATTGGGATATTTTTAGCTAAAATTCGTTCATTATGACCATATTCGGCCAGAATTCGTTCATCTTGAGATCTCCTCGCTATTCCCCTTGAAGCTCGAGCGCATATTCTTTATATAACAATCGTTATGAAAAGGGAGTCCCCATGCATTCGCTCATGTATTACACCGTGATCATCGTTCCCATCTGCACGCTGATTGGCTTTGCTACCGGTGGTGTGATGGCATGGGCAGGCCCCTTCCTGATCTTTGGTTTGCTGCCCTTCGTTGAATGGCTCTTGCCAGAGCCTCAAACCAATCCAACGGCTGACAAGCCCACCGCAGAGCTGAAGGGCTGGCAATACGACCTGCCCATCTACGCCGCGGCGGGGCTTCATTTTCTCACGCTCGGTATCTTCTTTCACACCATCACCAGCTTCGAGGGCTGGACCCTCGCCGGGTTGCTCGTCTCGACGGGATTGAGCTGCGGCGCTCTTGCGATTAACATTGGGCACGAGCTCGGGCATCGACGGGGCAAGTTTGAGCAGGGCTTCGCAAAGGTACTGCTCAGCACCTCGCTCTATGCGCATTTCTTTATCGAGCATAACCGGGGTCACCATGTACGAGTAGGTACCCACGACGACCCCGCCACGGCGCGTCGAAACGAGTGGGTCTTTAGCTTCTGGCTGCGCAGCGCTTTAGGGGGTTGGCTCAACGCTTGGAAACTTGAGGCACAGCGACTCCGTCGCCGTCGCCAAAGCCCCTGGTCATTCGCCAACGAGATGGTGCGCTGGCAGCTCGGTCAGTTAATCGGCCTGATCCTGATCGGGGTGGTCGGTGATGTGGTCGTGCTGAGCTACTTTGTCCTCGCCGCACTGGGCGGCGCGCTCTTGCTCGAGACCGTGAACTATCTCGAGCACTACGGCTTGGAGCGGAGCCTGAACGAAGACGGGCGCATCGAAGCCGTGCGCCCCCTTCACTCGTGGAATTCAAACGCAATCCTTGGTCGCCTGCTGCTCTTTGAGTTGAGCCGACACAGCGACCACCACGCCCACCCGCGTCGTGCCTACGCCGCCCTCCGCCATTTTGATGAATCACCGCAATTACCGACTGGCTACCCGGGCATGATTTTGATGGCGCTGGTGCCGCCCTTGTTTTGCACCCTCATGAATCACCGCCTCAAGTCGATGGAACCCACACTCCATGCCTAAAATAGTCGATCATGCGGCCCAGCGCGACTCGCTCGTCGACGGCGCCTTCGAGTTCTTTGCTGACTCCGGATATGCTGCGCTTTCGATGCGCGGTCTAGCGAGCAGGCTCGGCGTGACCACCGGGGTCTTATACCATTATTTCGACACTAAAAACGCCATCTTCGAGCAGTCTTTGCTGCGCAGCACAGAGCGTCACATCCGGGCTGCGCTTGAGGCGGTCGATCTGAGCGCGCCCATCCCCGAGCGAGAGCTTAGCCTGGCGAGCTGGGTGGTCGAGCATCAAGATGACCTCAAGCGCACCTTATTGTTGGCGCTCGACGCGCAACGGCAAGCGCCTGATGCGCAAGCGGTCATCACCCAGGCGGTCCAGCGCTTTGCAGACAGTCTGGAGGAGCATATCGGTGTGGCGCGCACGGCGTGGCCCAAGCTTCTGGGCGCGTTGGTCGCCACTCAGCTCAGCGGCGAGCCGCTCACCCGGTCCGATCTGAGCGCGCTGCTGGCGGGCTAGTCAGTCCGCAAAAAGATCGTACTCAGGCCAGTCGTTGACCGATTCGACCGCACTCCATAACGCGGCGTCCAGCGCGTTGAGGAAGTCATTCCCGTCGGCGGTTCGACCGTTGGTCAGGACCGCCCAAGTGAAGCCATGATGGCTGCGCAGAAACAAGGTCGAGGTGCCCGGTAGCGAGCCCATGTGCCACCAGTTGGCGCTGTTGCGAGTTGGGCGCACGGACCAGCCCATGGCGTAATACCAAGCCCGGCCGTTCCATCGCTCCATCGCCGGACGCTTGACCATCTCAGCGGTGGTCTGTGCGTCGAGCAGGTCGACCCGGCCCATTCGACCGTCAACGGCGGTCAGGAAGCGGACTAGATCCTCCGAATGCGCGATCCAGCCACCGTGCGCATCCATCGCCTCATGATGCCAGCCGCCGTAGGGTCTCTTCACTCGGTCGCTGTGCTGGGGAAACACCGAGACGCCATCACGCGCCCCCTCATAGAGATGATAGGTGACCTCATCCTCGGGCTGGTCTTCAGCCAACGAGCGTCCAAGCTCCATCTCATGAACGCCCATCGGAGCGAGCACTTCGTTGCGAACGAAGGCTTCATAGGATTGCCCCGAGACCTTCTCGATCACCCGCCCCAGAATCAGATAACCAAAATTCGAGTAGGCGTAAGCCGTGCCCGGGTCGAAATCGAGCGGCTGACCGAGCATATAGGTCAAGGTATCCGCTGCGCTTGCCGGGCCATCGATCCCCAAAGCGCTCGAGATGACTCGGCTGCGAAACATCGGGTCGCCCGAGGCGTTGCGATCCCATCCGCCGGCGTGATGCAAGAGGTGCTCGATGGTGATCTGCGCTAGCCGCGCATCACGATCCTGCCCTGCCGGCGGCTGAGCGTCGTCTAGGAGCTCAAACGCTCGATCACTCAAGGCGAGCCTTCCCTCTTCGACCATTTTAAGAATCGCCACGGCGGTGATCGATTTCGAGAGGCTCGCAATCCGCATCCGGTCTCTGCGCTTCATCGCTCGATTATCGCTGCGATCCGCCAAGCCATAGGCGCGCTTGAGCACCAGCCGCTCGTCCTTGGTCACCGCGACCGTGGCGCCGGCGATATCGTAGCGTTCAAGAACAGCGGTCAGGATTTGATCAAAGGCGTAAAAGGGCGCCGCTGGCGTGCAGTCGTTCGCGCAGTCATCGAGCTCGCTGGTGTTGCCATCATCGCATCGCTCACCCGGCTCAAGCTCGCCATTCCCGCACTCAGCGAAGTCCCCTGCGTCCAGCAGTGGCGGGGCATCCGGCGCTCCGCCGGCGTCCAAAGGGACATCGCCGACATCGACAACCGCTGCGTCTGCTGGCGCTGCGCCCAGCCCAGCGTCGCGAACCGGTGACGTGTCAGCCAGGCACGCTGAGGTCAGGGCGACAGCCAACACACCCCAACGCACGCTGATCATCTCAGCGTCGACATCGCCAAGAGCACGACGAAGAAGCAGACGAAGTGACCAACGAGCAACAGCATAGCGATGGTCGCCCCTCGATGCCCATTGGCCGGCGCCGTCTCAACCGAACCGCCAGCCCGAAGGTGCAACCGGTTCGCCATCAAGCCGACAACGAGCTCGCCGAGGACGACCGCATAAAGGGTGGTCAAAAGCGCAACCGCCATCGCCGGACCGATACGGCTCGGATCCTCCATGTTGCGGAGCATCTGCGCCATGCCGATCACGTAGCCGGCTGCGCCGGCTGCGCAGAGCGTGTTGCGCAGGGTCACCAGGATGGCAGCGTCTCGAGCCGAGACCTCGTCTTCAACGACAACTCGGCTGGCGCCCGCAACGAGCGCGCTCAGCACCCGCAAGCCCCCATGCGACGCCGAGGCGAGTAAAAATCCGGTCGTCACGACAATCAGGATCGAGGGTAGGTCAAAAAACGCCTGCAAGGATCCATGCATGGTGATCCCCAAGACCATGCAGCCCGACCCCACTGCGAAGAAAATCCACTGAGTCATGGTGTCGCCTCCGGGCTGTCGATCAAGCGTCCGGCGCCGAGGCACCGTCCGAATCAGCAGAAGACTTGAGGACAGCCGGCTCATGAGCCGCCATGCGGAGTCGACTCGCCATCGGCGCGATCACCAACTCGGCAAGAACCACCGCATACAGAATCGTCAAGCAGGCGACCGCCATGGCGGGACCGATCGCAGATGGGTCGGACATATTTTGCAGCATGTTGACCAAGCCGATCAGGAAGCCTGCTCCTCCGCAGGCGCACAAGCTGCTCCGCAACGTCTGGAGGATCAGCCCCTTCTCGTTGGTGTCGCCGAGCTCGCCGCCCGGCGCGCTAAACCCGGCCTTGAGCGCGCCCAGTACGTCAGAGACTCCATGGATCCAGAACGTAAACGCAAAGCCTGTGGTCACGATCATCAGCGCCGACGCCAGATCTAGGAACGCCGATACGCGACCACCCAATGCCATCCCGGCAACCAGGCAGCCTAAACCACCAACTGTATACATCCACCGCATCCCAAGCCCCCTTTGAGTGATCCGCCGAATCACCAAAGTACACGCTGAGACGCTCAAGTAAAAGTGGCTGACCCCGCCAAGAGTGAAGAACCCCCGAGGATCACCAAGGGATTCGCTGACCGTCCCAGGCGTAATGATAGCCCGAGTCCTTCGCCGTCAAACCGCTAAGGACCTCGATCAGGTGATGACCTGACTGGTCGGAGCTAAACAGCTGGTCGGCCGGTTTGCGCTTGGTGAAGGGATCGGACAGCGCCGTTTTGACCGTGCCGGGGTGCAAGGTCACGCACAACAGCCGAGGCCTGCTGCGCTTCGCCTCGATCGCGCCGGTTCGGATCACCATATTCTGGGCCGCCTTCGAGGCGCGATAGCTGTACCAGCCGCCAAGCTGGTTGTCTCCGATGCTGCCCACTCGAGCCGACAGCGAGGCGAAGATGCTGCGCTCATGACGTGGCAACAGGGGCAGCAGATAACGGACCGCCAGCGCCACACCAAAGGTGTTGACCGCAAAGACCTTTTGCATGGTGTCCATATCTAAGTGTCGCCAGCTGCGCTCCGGGTCGATGTTCTCGTTGTGCAAGACGCCGGTGCAGTTGATGATCACGTTCAAGCCGGGCTGCGCATCTTTTAGATGTCCAGCGAGCGCTTGCATGGGCTCAGCCTTGGTGATGTCGAGCACATGCCGGGTGCAGCGCTCATCGCTTGCGCCCGCCCCCACCCAATCAGAATCCCGACTGGTCACCGAGACCGCCACCGTAGATTGATGGGCGAGCAGAGCCTGCGCAATGGCACCACCGATACCGTCTTTGCCACCGATGATCAGCGCCGAGACAGGGCGCGAGAGCCCAAGCGGAAAAACAGATTGCATGATCTCTACTCCTTTAGTCGCGAACGACGTCGTCAACAGCCAATGATTGGGTACAAATTTCAGCCCATGCGTCGGGCTCGAGGTCCCAGACCTGAGCGCCGTGGAACACCACTCGAAGCTTGGATCGCCCGCGCCCTAGATCGGCTAAGTGCTCACTCAAATCGCTGCGCCGGTAGTCGGCGAGGCGGCGCACGCGGCGCGGGACGCGCAGCTCGGCGGCGCCAACCGGCTCGATCGAGTGGCTCAGGACCAGCGTCGTACACGACGTCGAGCGGTGGACCAAAGCCACCCCTAAGTCAGCCGAGCCATAGAGCGGTCTGAGCTGCAGCTGGTAGCCGCTGTGAAAACGCCCCAGAGACGAGCACTCTTCATGGTCATCGCTCACTGAAGGCGGCCCAAGGATCGCGGCAATGGGGAGCTGCTTTTGGAGGAACTTCGCCGCCGCCATGTGCTGCTCGTCGTACACGACAATCCAGCCGAACCGACCGAGTTCCCTCATCGACTCGAGCACCTTCGCCTTGGGCAGAAACGGCGCCATGAGCACAAACTCATCTTGGCGTAAGGGGGCGCAGACCATGCGAGCCGGCTTGCTGTCGCCCCCCTGAGCGACCCAACCACGAATCGAGTCACCTAAAGCCTGTTCCCGGCTGGTCCAGCCTGGATCTAAGAAGTTTCTAAAGCCCATGGATCAAACCCCTCATGAGCGACCGACCAATAAAGCGACGGCGACGCCTGCCCTCGCCATCCAAAGCACGGTCCGGATCCAGTTGGTCGCCACCAGGCGATGGTGCCTTTTGGGGTCATATCCACTGAGCAGTCGTTGATGCTCAGGGACTTGAAAAACAGCCGTGCAGAGCCACACCCCAACCAAAAGAACCAAGCCGGCTAGGGCGAGCAGTGGCTGGCCGTGGATTCCA
>JBDQPD010000133.1:0-8474 GCA_040260805.1 Myxococcota bacterium
CTAAGATCCCGTTGTCGACCACTCGACCCACATCGCTCGGTGCGCTCCACAGGGTCGTGACCTCAGCTCTGCCGCCTTGATACTCGCCCGAGAAGGCGGTCTGAATTGCGCTCTCCAAAACGTTCTCAAGCTCCTCAGGTGTTCGAGCATACATCGCCCGACCGACGCTGTTGTTGACCACGAACGGCATGGTCGGGTGCATCGCCTGACCACCGACCCGCGCAAGCTCATCAAGATTCGCTCGAGCCGTGGTGTTGAGATAATGCGGTCCAAAACCAATCACCATCGTATCGGATGAAGCCGCACCTAAGCCACGGTTGCGGTTTCCAGAGATCGTCCGGCGCAGCTGATCGACGCTGTTGTTGGCGGTCGAGCACGAGCTCAAACCACGATGATCCCAGCTGTCAGTGATCAGCATGGTAAAGTGCTTGCGGCATTGCTCGTCCGCAGGCGCCCCACGGCGTGCGTTGCGCTGGTGCACATAGCGAGCTGCCATCATCATACCCTGAAGATTACTCGCACCCAGCCCACGCATCTCGACCGGACCTTGCGCATCGACCCAAGACACAAACTCGCCCCGATTGTTGTCAATGCTCTGCGAATCGACAGAGATGAAGTTACGGCGCACATCGCTGCGATTGAAATCGGAGATCGAGCGCCCCCAGCAACACTGGTTACCTGAGTTGCAGCGGTTGTTGCTGCCTTCAGGGCCCCACATCGGTAAGCGCTGGCGAGCCCCTCGGGTGCCCGCCGGGTAGCGATAGTTTGACGCCTCTGCGAGCTGAGCCAGGTCAGCATTTTGTCCTGGGCGAAGCAGCGTCATCCGCAGGTCTTCAGCGGCTTCAAATTGTTTGCGTAAGGCGGTGCGCAGGTGCTGCAGGCGAGAGCGGCCTTCGCCGAGTCGACAAAGCGTGCGACCTCCTCTAAACCGAGGGTTTCTGTCCCCATCGCCGTAGACCTGGTTGCGCTCGTAGGATCCGCACCAGTCGTAGGTCATGGAGGCGTGATTATCGACGGCGATCACCAGATCCGGCTCAACCGCTTGCTCGACCGTTTTGGGCTTGTAATCAGCCCATGCGACCATCGGCAAGCCGACGATCATCAGCGCTGTGAGTAGGCGATAGACCATGCTCACCTCCGCTCTGGCGGAGTCGGCAATGTCACGCCGCCCGCCCCGCTTGAAACCTGGGTTTTCAGTGCTTCTGCGCTCAAACCACCTTGCGACTCTCGATCAAGAACCGCGCTCGATGGATCGAACTGTTCTAAGGTCACTGACACGCTGCTGCTCGCATAAATACGCTCACCCTTTTTGACCTCACCAATACTGGTCACTCGGATCTGGTTCGACGGCAGCCGCGAGCCATCTGCTCGGCAGCAAAACCCGACCTCAACACGGTAGTGACCGCGTCTCGTGTTCGGGTTTCCATCGACAGGGGTCGAGCTGATCACTTCGTAGCCCTCACGCCCGTTGGCGGTTGCGTTGACCTGGTCTGGGCCCATACCGAGCGATACAAAATGCGTCAGCCCCGCTTCGGCAGCAAAGCGCGCCGCTTTGGCTCGACGGCGATTTGCGGACAAACCGATCTCATCCCATGTCACCGCACTTAGACCGATCGCCAGCATAGCGATCATCGTCGTCATGACCACGGTAATGATCAGCGCCATGCCGCGGCGCTCTGTAAAGCGAAGCCCGATCATCCCTGCCGTCCTTCGATGTACGCACGCCAGGTGAGCAGGTTCTTAGTGGTCACGCCAACTTCGATGAGCCGCAGATGCTGACTCGAGTTGCGCATGTTCTCGGGCTCGCACTCATAGGCTCTTTGCTCTGGTAAATCTCTGCCGTCGCCAATGCAGAACCGCATGTGAACGCCAGCCAGCAGACTCCCGGTCGTCAGCGCCTCATAATCGCGCACGTCGATTCCACCTAGCCCATCGACCTCAAACAAGTCGTTGCCGACTCGACCGCCGAAGGGTCGGTTTGCGCGCTGCATCACCGGGTTTGCCAAGCTGAGGTGACGATCAATGACACGTTGTCCAGAACGGGTGACCAAGACATCGTACCGGAAGGGCTCGCCGTCGTTCGGGATCACCAGATTTTCAAGCAAGGTCATGCACTGCCAGCCGTTGTTGATTCCGGTGCGATACGCACGACGCAGACGCCACAAGTTGCGCGCTTGGTCGTAACGCTCAAACGCATAGACCACCTCTTCATCTAAACCTTCGAGGCGACCATCAGGGATCTGATTACGCTCGCCGACTTGAAAGCCCTGCACTTCGGTTGGGAAGCGGTCAGAACGAACCACCAACTGTTGCGGTCCGGGGATCAAACCGACCGTCGGCTCGACCGCAAGCCCTTGCGCATCGACCGAACAGAAATCGCCTCCAGGGAAGTTGTCTCGCCGAGCCACGACGCCACCGCCCCAGCGATGCCCCGCAAGCTCCACGTCCGCTCGGATCAGATCGATCGCCGACTGAGTTGCAGAGTTTTGATCCACCTTGCGGTTGATCTTCTCTGAGCCGCCCTGGAGGTTGATCGCAATGGTGAAGATCAGCGCCATCAACACCATCGTCAGGGCGACGGCGACCATCAGCTCATTTAAGGTGTGTCCGCGCCGCATCATCGAGGCACCCTTGCCACGCCAGTCACTCGACGCAGCCTTTCTTTACCCTTTCGCCAACTGACCGTGATGGTCACGTTGTCGATAGCCGGCGCGCCGTCCATCTGGTCTTCTCTTTTGAGCAACCACTGCACCGCGTAACGACCGTCAATGTCCGACCGAGAGACCAGGCTGTTGTCGCCCATCTCAGAGCAGTTCTCAGGACGGGGGGCTCGCCGGTCCTCGGACCGCAGATAATAGCATTGTGTTCCGTTGATGGGAGCCTCGGATACGTCGGCAGGGGAGCCGTTCGGTCCAGGCAGCTTTGCGCCGACCTGTCGTGCACCGACGATACGATCCATCACCATGGTCATCGCCTCGTTTGCGCGACTCATGTCGTAGCTGTTGCGAGCCGAATTAGCGCTCATCAACACCAGCGGGAGGGTGCCCGAAAGAATCAGTATGAACACCACCGAGGACACTAAGACCTCGATCAGCGTAAACCCTCGATTCATTTCCACCCATCCCCTCGCCAGGAGTAGATCCTGCTCGAGCCGGTCATGCCATTAAAGGCGACCACCCGAGTCAACCAAACTCGCTGGGATCCTCCGTTGTCTTTGCGCGCAACGGAGAATGAGCCGATCACCGGACGACCGCGAAAATCAGTGAATCTTCCCTTCGGGGTTGCAAAGATCACATACCCACCACTGCAAAAACTGCACGACTTGGGTTCGGCGGCTGCATACACTTCAGGAAGCGGTGCCAGCCCATCGATGACTGAACCTTCAGCGATTTGAACGTTCTTCGGCCAGTCGCGCTTGTCCTCACCGCGCCGCAATCTACCGGTCAACAAACGCAGCGTCGGATGAAAGCGAGGGTTGTATATGGTAAAGTCGCTCGCCCCTTGAGTCAGGAAAACCCGGATCTCGTTTCTTCCTGTATCAAACTGAATAGCCACGTTTTTCTGCTGCCTGATCGCTTCGCTTCGAGCCAGGCGAATAGCCATCATGGACTGGCGAGCCGCCGAGCTTACCGCGCGTCGGTCGCGCCCACCCGTGAGGTTGGGCGCCGCCAAAACGCCGAGCATTCCGGTCACCGCAACAACGGTGAGTAGCTCGACCATGGTCATGCCTCGACGGCGCATTACAAACCTCGCAAACCTACGTTTCCGACCTGAAGTGTGCAGGCCTCGTGCCAGCTTGGTTCAGTCCGCGAGTAAGGTGCGATAGAGCTCAGCGTGCATGGGCGTCACGTGGCGCGCGTCGAAGGCATCAAGACCTTCGATCGAGTCCTGGCGAATGCTGGCGCGGACCGCCGGCTCGCGCCAGAGGGCTAAAAGCTCCTCGGCTGCTCGGTCCGGTCTGCGCATCGGCACCACCCGACCGCATCGACCATAATCAATCGCCTCTGGGTTGCCGCAGGTATCACTGACGACGCAGGGGACCCCTGCGGCGCGGGCTTCGAGTAAGCTCCTGGGCAGCCCCTCCCAAAGACTGATCAGCAAAAATAGATCGATCGCCGATAAGAGGGCAACGATTCGGTCGCTCCAGCCGATCAGGTGCACCCGCTCACGAAGCAGAGGCTCACTCGCAACGCGCTGCTGCACCTCATCCATGCCCTCACCATCACCCACCCAGATGAAGTGCGCATCGGGCTCGGCTGCCAGAAAGGTCGCAAAGGCTTCAATGTGATCCAAGGGTGCCTTTTGAGGCTTTAGGCAAGCCACGGTTCCAATCACTGGTGCGTCATCAGGGATGCTGAGTTCATGCCTCAGGACGCGACCTTGAGACGGATCCCGAGCGAAGGAACGAACGTCAATGCCAGAGCGAATCACGCTGCTGGCTCGAGCCAGCATCAGCCCTTGCTGAATACCGAAGCTCCGATCGGCCTCAGCCACCGTAAGCACCCAATCCGAAAACAAGCGCATGCCCTGCTCGATCTTGAGCAATACGGCTCGACTTCGCGCCGAACTCCCTGCGTGAAAGCCAAACCCATGAACCGTATGGACAGTGGAATGTGCTCCCGCCAGCTTCGCCGCGATGCGTCCGATCACACCCGCTTTGGAGCTGTGCGTGTGTACGATCACCTTGCGTTGCGCACAATGAGGTTTGAGCGCTCTGATGGTCTGGGCTAAACCCTTCATATCGGAGGTTACCCCCATGGTGCGTCGCAGCGCCTCCAATGGTATCAGCGAGAGCTCATCGATCGCCTCCGCCTCAGCATCGAGAAACCCGCCTGGACCATACGCCAGCGCTACGTCGAATTCGGCTCTTGGGAGTTCGCGCACGATCTGCAATGTTTGGCGCTGTGCCCCGCCGTTCTCAAGACGGGTCACCATGTGGACGATGAGTGGACGCAAGGAGGAAACCTCTTGAGGTGGCTGACTCTTCATAAAGGAAATGGCTCGTCGAGCCTACTGCCCGCACTCGGTGCCAGTCTGCTGATCGCTGCGGTCATGGTTTGGTTCGTCTCAAACAACAACACGATCTTCCTGCGGCACCAGATGCACAAGCACACGCGCTCCATCTCGGAACCCATCCCCAGGGTGCTGGCGCTCGCCGATGCGGTCGCTGAGATACCGAGCGATTATATCGGGGAGTTCGGGATGCTGCCGCGCACCGCCAATTTGATCTCAAAGCGTGCCTTCAACCACTCCGAACGCGGTCAGATTTTGCGGGTCTACCTGGAGCTGGGTGGAAAGCCCTCCAAGCCGATCAGTTGGTGCCCTGTCGCCAACCAGCGCTGCAATGATCTGGTGCTTGTCGAGGTCAAAGGGCAGCAGATTTTGCTCGACCCCGCGCGAGGGGGAGCGCTCAAACGGCGCGGCGAGTTCATCACCCCTGATCAACTCAAAGGGTCATGGAGTGAGTGGCCGGTCAGGATTCCGAGTCTGATCAAAGAAGCCAAAGACAGAGGCTGGCTGAGCGCCTGGCCTTCGAGTGTCGATCGCATCGACAACCTGCTCGCTAAAGTCCTAACCGGTTTCTTTATCTTGGCGTTGATCGGGTTGCGTCTTCAGAGTTGGCAGCGAAACAATTCCAACCAGAAGAATCGCAGCGAGGCCACAGATGATGCCCTGGGCGATGGGCTCCGCCCAGGCCAGATGCAAACCCAACAGCGCCGTGACGATGAAGACGAGCTGAACCGCGCCATTGAGGAGCACCACAGCCATATCGCTGAAGCCGCGATCGATCAGTCGGTGAGCGATGTGATGCCGACTCCCTCGGAAGGGGTTGAGTCCCAAACGCAGCCTGGTGATGATCAGCTGCGCGACCTCAATAAAGGGGATAGCGAGTAGAGCGACCGGGACCAAATAAGGCATCCAACCGCTCTGACCGTTGTAACGTGCCATCAGCGCAAGCATCGCCAGACTGCTGCCCAAGAAGAGCGCTCCTGTGTCGCCCAGATACTGTCTCGCCGGCGGTTTATTGATCCCCAAGAATCCAAAGCATGCGCCGCTGATCGCAGCGGCTAAAACCGCTAAACGCAGATCGCCAACCATCCAGCCCAACGCACAAAAACCCAGAGCGCTCATCCCAGAAACTGTTGCCGCTAAACCGTCGTGCACATCGATCAAGTTAATCGCATTGCAGCAGGCTAACACCCAAAACGCCGTGATCCCAATCTGCGCAGCTAAGGGTAAGCTGACCAGCTGAACCGCAACCCCCGATTTGATCAAAACCGCACAGGCGAGCAACTGGCCCAGGAACTTGTCTCTCGCAGTCAAACGGGTCAAATCATCGAGCAGCCCGACCGCCATGAACAAGGTACCGCCGAGCAACATGCCTAAGACCTGAGGGTCATCAAACAGGTCGTTAGGTGCCTCGTCACCGATGGGTAAGGTCACCGCCAGCGCCCCCATCACACCGATGTAGACCGCGAGACCGCCGAGGTAGGCGACCGCGTCGGATTGCTTTTTGAGATCGCCGTCAGGCGCATCGACCAGACCATAGCGCCGCGCGGCCGCGGCCAGACGCGGCGCCAGATACAAACAACTCAATACAGCGATCGCAAAGGTTGCGACCAACGAGATCAAAGCCGTCATCGCTGCTTCACCAAACTTCGATACATCATCGCCAATTTCGGTGCCCACTGCTGAACGCTGTAGCTTTGTTCCACCAACAAACGCCCTCGCTCGGCAAGCTGCTTTCGCCTGGCCGCAGCGCGCAGGTCAGTCAAGGCCTTGAGCCATTCGTCAGGCTGATCGGCGAGAACCACCCCACCGCGGCCTGCTAAGCTGGTGTTCATGCCCACCGGTGACGCCACGGCGGCTAAACCTGCAGCCTGATACTGGAGTAGTTTCAACGCACACTTTCCGGCAGCCCAGTCGGTCGCTGGCAAGGGCATCAAGCCCACATGGGCGCGACCCATCTCCAAGCGCTCTCGCGCCTCACTCCAAGGCGCCAAGTTAGCGGGGAGCCCGCGCAGATCTGCGCTCGGGTCCGTCACCACAGTCAGCACCGCTTGTCCGGTCCTCAATAGCGGCTCAAGCCCCTCCCGAACGGTCAACAACTGATCCAAATTGGCTGGCAGACCCACCCAAACCAGGCGCAGCGCTTCATGGTCGGCGAGATCAGTCTGGCGAGCCAGGCCGGTCAGCGGATAATGATCCAAATCAATACAAGTCGGGACGGTGATCGCGCGGCCGCCGGCTCGACGAACCGCTTGTCCTAGAACCTCGTTCCCGACGATGACCGCATCGGCAGAATTAAACCACGCTTGGAGTTTCGCTTGGCGGTACGGCACCAAATGATGCGCATCGTCGAGCTCGATGACCACGGGCGTGCTCGAGCCCAGCAAGAAGCGCTCGAGCGCTACGGGCATTAGGGGGATCAACTCTTGCTCGATGATCAACAAGTCGCTGACCCCCGCAAAAGAACCGCCTAGCAGTCGCTTGGCAGCATAAAAGAACCCCAGCCCCAGCCGTCGAAGCCTCGAGCCACCCGGTCGCCCCGTGCGCATCCACGAATCACCGAAAAGGGGCTCGATACTCAGCTCGATACCCTGATCAGCCAGGGCGTCGCGGAACTGAAAAGCGCGGTAGCGACTCGATGGATAACTTCGTTGTCCTTTGGAGAAATACCGGACCTGCATCGCTAAAAATCTTTCAAATCGCTGAGTATTTTCCGGAACGCCTGGTTGCGATTTTGGCGAACATCTTTGGTCAGCCCCAACCGTTTACCCATCAAGGTCCAAGCACCCATGCGAAGCGCCGCCCCACCGATCACCATGGTCTTGACCGCATTCGCGGTCCAAGGTCCGTGCGCTTTGCGGTAGTAACGAATCATCGACTCAAAAAAGTGATGGATCGCGCGGCCCCAAACCTGATCCGCGCTACGACCTGCCAGGTGCTGAACTCGAGCGCCGGTCAAAAATCGAATCCGGCGCCCCGCACCGAGCACCCGCCGGCACCAGTCGACCTCTTCAAAGTATAAGAAGAAGCGCTCATCGAGTTCGCCGATCCGTTCGAGCAGAACTCGATCGAACAAAAGAGCGGCGCCTTGGGGCTGGTCAACATCTCGGTCCGAGCGATGATCAAAGTCGTGCATCATATAGTCACCGACACGCGGCATGTTCGGCAGCACTTTGTCCAGATAACTCAGGTGCCAGAAGGCTGATTCGAGGGTTGGAAGCTGACGGCACGATGCGCTGACCTCGCCTGCCTCATCCAACAGCTGCGGGGCACAGGCTCCGATTTGAGGGTCCGCATCCATCGCTTCAATCAAAACGCTCAGCGCATCGTCAAGCACCCGGCAATCTGGGTTGAGCAGCATGAAGTAGCGACCTTGAGCTAGGCGCAGCGCTTGATTGTTCGCCGCCGCAAAACCACGATTTTCTGAATTTCGGATGCAACGGACCGAGGGGTCTGACTCAAAA
>JBDQPD010000192.1:0-3223 GCA_040260805.1 Myxococcota bacterium
CCATAAATGTGATCGCCAACGTAGAGAATCTCGTCTCCGCTCAAGCCGAGCAGTCGCTCGAGTTGAGCCGCGTCACCGCCCAGATAAACAGCACCCTTTCGAAGCTGCCCAGAGAAAGGTTTGAGATGCTCGCCATCGTCGTCCATGACTTCGAAAAACCGGTGCGAACCCGTAAAGAATCCGGGCTTACGTGAGCTGACAATCACCACGTCGAAGAGATCACGCCAGGTCATATCACCGGGCAGATAGTCATCATAGGCAAGCGCCATCACTTGCCTTGAAAACGCCCACCCTGAGTTGGTGATCAGCATCAGCTGTTTTCCCGATTTTTTCTGCTCGATCAGCGTTTGCGCTGCGTAAGGGTCGCGCACCAAATAGTTGTCAGGGTCCTTGAGCAGGTCACGCTTGAGCTCGCCCTCGATGTGCGCCTCATCGAGCGCTTTGCGGACCGTCTTCCAGATGCCTTGGTAATCGTACACACCCGGCAACCCTTGGCGATCAAAAAGATCGACCAACTGAGCAAAGATACACCCCTCGCTGAGCGAAAACAGAGTGTCGAGTTGCATGAATCGCTCGGAGGTCAGATCGATCGAGGTCACATACGCGCTGCGCAAGGCGTCAAAAGCCATCGGCTCCAAGCCGTGTCGAGCTTGTTTCACGTAGGCGAAGCGATTGACCTTGAGTAAGTTCCCGAGCTCTTGATCGACGATTAAGCCACGAATCACGCGCTCGGCGTCAAACTCTAACGCACGCAGTTCTGGGGAGTCCCAACCGAAGTCGATCAGGTTTTCTTTGAGGTACGCGTACGCTCGCTTTTCCCATTGGGCCGCCTGGTATCCAACCAGCGTATAATCCATGTCGTAACCGATCGCCTTGATGGTCCGCATGTTGAGCGTCCGGTTCACGTGAACGCGCAGCGAGCTCGGGTTAGTGTCTGGCCAATTCGAAGGGTGATGCGTCACGAGGGCGTGCTCCGGCGAGGGGACAAATAATCAGAGACCATCTCAAGCATTAATTGCCGATCCCAAAGGTCATCGAGGTAACGAAGTTGTGACGTGTCAATGACTCGAACAGGGCAACGCTTCCAACCCTCGATAAAGGTTCCATAGCGGTCGTTGAGTTGGCGAATATAGCGCGCTGAAATAGCCTGCTCTTCCGACCGACCCCGCTGGCGAATTCGCTTTCGTATGACCCGCACTGGAGCGTGCAAATAAAACAGCACGTCGGGCGGTCTAATCGCCTCTTTGATTCCCTCGTAAAATTCGGCGTAAAGATCCCAATCCCGTGGCTTTATATAGCGACTATGGCGGAGCCCTTGAGCAAAAATCTCAGCATCTTCCCAAACCGTTCGATCCTGAATCACCGGCTCTCTGAGGCGCTCAAGGCTTTGATGCATCCGAAACTTTTGCGCTAAAAACCACATCTGACTTTTAAACGCGTAGCCGCGCATATCGGCATAAAAGTCCTTGAGGTAAGGATTCGCCTCATTCGGCTCGTACATGGGGCGCACACCGTAGTGTTCGCAGAGGACTTGGACCAGCGTCGACTTACCGCAACCGATGTTGCCAGCTACCGCCACATAAGGATTTCGGGTCTTCCGAATGGGCGCCACAAAGCCTCCTTGAACGCGCTTAGCCTAGACCCTCCTTAGGACGGTTCGCACGAGGCCGACCAGACCCAAGGTCGAGGCGATGTAAACCCCAAGGAAAAGAGCGTCTGCGTGGGGTTGGGCAAGCAAGAAGACGCCAGCGATCACAAGCACCATAAAGGGTAAACGGTCCCAGGCTGATGCTTCCCCAAACAAACGAGCAGCCAGAACGACTGAGAGCACCACGCCGGCTCGCTTAATCGCCTCGAGCAAGCCAACCTCAATCTGAACCACCGCCAGCAATTGCAAGCCCAGCGCAGCGGCGCCCGCAGGGATCAACGCAGCGACAAGCCAAGGCGTTGACCGGACCACCTCAAAGAGCTGCTTTGGTGCGCGGACTAGGCGCTCGAGCATCAAGGGCAAGGCGACCGCCCATAAGGCGAGCAGCATATAGGTCCAGATGGTCCAACCGCTACCGATAATCGCCTTATCCAAGACCGGCGCCATCCCCCAACAAATCACCGCTCCCATCATACTGCCCACCCCGGCGGCGCTGCCCGAACCGCCGCCGCGAACGATCCACCAGGTCCCGGCGATCACCATCGTTACGCCGAGCATCCCTGGGATACTCAGCTGCTCACCCATCAAAGCCCAGGCTCCCAAAGAGCCGACGACAGGGGTTAGACAAAAGACAGGAAGGACGGCGCTGATCTCACCCAGAAAAAGGGCGCGTATGAAGAGGAAATTCCCCGCAAGATTCGCCAGACACAAGATGCCAAAGAGTCCCCATCCGGCTGCCGGAGGAGCGGGCAAGGTGTACCCCTGAGACACCACATAAAGCGTGCAACCTAAGGCTGCACCAAGCGGCGCAATGGCTGCGATCGTCACCGGGTCACGGTGGCGCTCCACCAAGGCCTTGCGGAGCAAGTCGAGGGATACCCAGGCTAAACTACAAAGACCGGCGAGAAGCATGGTTTAGAGGCTGATCATCCAGATACCGACGTCTCGCGGTTTGCTCTGCGGCTCCGGGAAAAGGACAGCGCTGGGCAGATGAGCGCACAGATTAAACCCGAGATGAGCGAACAACCCATTGCTGCGGCTGTTGTCCGCAAAGACCAAAGCCATCAAAACCCGATTATTGAGACTGCGAGTTGCATGAATGAGCGCTTGGCCGAGTCGCCTTCCGAGCCCTCTACCGCGTGCTCGGTGATCGATATAAAGCGAGACCTCAAGGCAACCATCGTAGCCTTGTTTGCCAGGGCGAAAGGGGACGGCGCCTGCATATCCGAGCACGCGCCCTGTCTCTTCGAAGACCAAAAGCGGATAGCCCGACGACCAGTCGTAGCGCTCAAACCAGACCTGGCGCTCGTCTGGAGTTCGCAGCTGGGTGTCGGCCGTTGCGCTGCGCTCTGGAACCGATTGATTATAGATCCGAGTCAGCGCCTCTAAGTCGCTCGGTTGCGCTCGACGAATGCCTTCATAGGCATCGAGCACCTGGTCACTAGCTAATGCTTGCGCATCGATCGGGCGCAACTCAGCGGCTCACTCGAGCAAGCAAACGGTCGCCCACCTCAGCGCAACTCAAGTTGCCCCCTAAATCAACGGTGGTTTCGCCAGCGGCTATCTGGTCGATCA
>JBDQPD010000104.1:0-12614 GCA_040260805.1 Myxococcota bacterium
CTTTGAGGCGTGGGTGGAGGGCAGAACCGGTTTTCCGATGGTCGATGCCTGCATGCGCAGTCTGGCTGCGACCGGCTGGTTGAACTTTCGGATACGCGCCATGGTGGTCTCCTTTGCGAGCTACCACCTCTGGCTCCCGTGGCGCCAAACCGGTCTGTACCTAGCCCGCCAATTTCTCGATTACGAACCCGGGATTCACTACAACCAATTGCAGATGCAAAGCGGGGTCACCGGGATCAACGCCGTGCGGATCTACTCGCCCACCAAGCAAGCGACCGATCACGACCCTCAAGGCACCTTTATTCGCCGCTGGGTGCCCGAGCTCGAGACGGTTCCTCTCCATCGACTCGCTCAGCCCCACACGCTCGATATGATCGAACAATCCGAGACGAGCTTTCGCGTCGGCATCGATTATCCGCTACCGATCGTGGACCACGCGGAGGCGGTCGCACAGGCGAAGCAACGAATCTTTGCGGTTCGGCGCACAACGACCGCCAAGGAACAAGCGGCTCGAGTTCTTGAGCGCCACGGCAGCCGGCGGCGCACCCCAAAGCGGCGGCGTTCACGCTAAAATCACACCCTGTGTAGATTTTTCAAGCCGCTGAAATGGCTTATTTTTTAATGCCTAAAATTCGCTGAATGATCACAATTTACTATCGTTTACCAAAGCGTCGACCAAGTTGTGCCAAGCTTTGCTTAGAGAGAGCAACGAGACCCTTGGTGCAGACGTAAGCCCGATCACAATATAACGTTAATATCCGAGCGACAGCGCTCCATCGAACCGTTTTCACCAGGACCTCACCGCTCAAAGACAGCTCGAAACCTGACCGCTCACTGCACCTACAACCCAAAAGGCACGCAGTCTTAGTCGTCAGTCGATCAGTTGTTCTTATCGCTTAATGGATTCGCTTGAACCTTTGGAGGCGCTGGGCATACGTGCAGACTATTTTAAAGCTATTTTACGATCGTGTAGAGCAACACCCTGACCATCTGCTCTATAATTTTCTGGATCGAGCCGGACGCACCACAGCGTCTTATACCTACGCCGATTTTTTGCAACGCACGACCGATGTAGCGGTGCACTTAAGACGCAGCGTAACGCTTGAGCCAGGCGCTCGGGTGCTGCTGCTTTATCCGCCCGGCTTAGAGATGATCTGCGCCTTCTTTGCCTGCGTTCGGCTCGGTATGATTCCGGTGCCGGTGTATCCGCCGTCCGGTCGAGGGTTCGACGCTGCGCTCGCTAAAATGAACTATATAGCGACCGACTGCGGCGCCGCCGCGGTGTTGACGGAGCGCTCTTATTTCTGGTCGCTCAAGGTGAACCAGGCGCGCAGCCGAATCGCGAGCTTTAGCCTTCGAAAAAATCGACTCGCAAAGATGCACTGGGTCGTCAGTGATGATGCGCAAAAGAACACCTCGGCTCACCTGGTTGAGGGGCATTCAGACATCCTATTTTTGCAATACACGTCCGGCTCAACCAACCACCCCAAAGGGGTTATGGTCAGCCATGAAAACCTGCTGAGTAACTGCAGCGCGCTCGACTATCAGCCGGTCGGTGTCTCGTGGCTGCCGCAATATCACGACCTTGGATTAATCGGGTTCTACCTCTTCTTCGCGCTCAAGGGAGGCACCACCTACGGATTTTCACCCTTGGACTTTATCGAGCGACCGGCGCTTTGGCTCGAGACCATCGCCAAAGTCCAAGCCACCGCATCGGCGGCGCCCAATTTCGCCTTTGAGTACTGCCTGCGACCGGACAAAATGGCGCCAGAGAACTTAGCAGGGTTGGACCTGAGCTCGCTGCGATTTCTCATGACCGCCGCCGAGCCCGTTCGACCGCATATCTATCGAGATTTCATCACCAAATTCGAGCCTCATGGCTTGGACCCAGAAGCGTATTTTGCGGCTTATGGATTGGCTGAATTTACGCTCGCCGCTACCAATTTCGGTCGCCAAGTCGACGCCTTTGACGCCGAGCGGCTCAAGCAGAATCAAGCGGTGATCGCTCCTGCTAACGCTGCTCAGGATGACGCCAAAGAGTTGATCAGCTGCGGCGCCCCGGTTGCGGGAGCGAAGGTCAAAATTGTGGGGCTCAATGATGACTTTAGAGCGCTGCCCGACGGCGCTGTCGGCGAGATCTGGTTGAGCGGCGCGAGCAAATCCAAAGGCTACTGGAACCGCCCCGAGCTGAGCCAAGCCACTTTTGAGGCCAGGCTAAAGGGACAAAGCGAAGATGAGCCGGGGTGGCTTCGCACCGGCGATCTCGGGTTCCTTCGCGACGGTGAGGTCTACGTCTGCGGACGCACCAAAGATCTGATCATCATCCGCGGTCACAATTACTACCCCCAAGATATCGAAGCCATCGTCGAGGGCGACTCGGCGATTCGAAAAGGCTGCGTCGCTGCGTTCGCCCACGATGACGACGCAGCCGAACACCTTGTGATCGTCGCCGAACTCAAGAACCCCAAGCAGCTACCCGATGTCGGTCGAATCCAAGGGGCGTTGCAGCGCAGTCTGGGCATCGCTGCCGAGCGCTTTGTCTTTATTCGAGCGCGGACGATCCCCAAGACAAGCTCGGGTAAAATAGCTCGCCATCAAGCCCTCAGCCAATGGCTAAACAACAGCCTTGAGCGTCTTGAAGAGGTCCAGCCCAGCGCCTACGAGCGCATCGATTCAACGCTCAAGCCAAGCCGTCATTCAGCCGGTTCGTTTGGAGCAGTTTTCGAACATTACGGTCTCACCGGCGAAGAGACCGGCACTCTAGGTGATGCAGGATTAGACTCGCTTCGCATCGCCGAATTCACCCATGACCTCAAAGCCGTCCTGGAGCATCAAGGCAGCGACGATTTATCCGACGCGGTCGATCTGCGCTTCATCATCAAAATTGCGGTGTGTGAGCTCTTTGAGTTGCTCGTCGATGTTGGCGAGCTCGCGCCACAGTCTAAGCTACGCTTTAAGCGTCGAGTCTTGGCGCTGCAGCGCGAACACCAAGACCATGAAGCCGAGCTGATGCGCAGCGACACTGAGCTGCGCATCAACATGGCGACTTTGAGTGAACAGCTTAAACCTCAAGACTCAAGCGACGGTGTTGTCTTGCTCACTGGAGGGACCGGATTTTTCGGACCCTTCATCCTAAAGAGTCTTTTAGAGCAGCAAGGCGATGACGTCTTTGTGTTGCTGCGCGCTGCAGACGAAGCGGTCGGGATGGAGCGTTTGCGACAAGCGATCGCTAGCGTTGGTGGAACCTCAGTGGGTAATTGGGAACAAAGGGTGCGACCGATCTGCGGCGACCTTGCTCAAGCCAACCTAGGTCTAGCCTCGACTCAATGGGACCAACTCGCGCAGCAGGTTCATACGATTTATCACAACGGCGCGCTGGTCAATTACCTCTTTGATTATGCCACCATGCGCGACGCTAACGTCGGCGGAACCCACGAGGTTATCCGTCTATCCATGAGCGGAAGAGCCAAGGTTCTCAACCATATTTCGACCACCTTTATCTTTGGTTGGTCGGTCAAAGAGACCCTCAATGAAGCCGACACCAACCCTGAAATGGAGCACCTTGATTTTGGCTACAGCCAGAGCAAGTGGGTGTCTGAACAGGTGGTGCTCAACGCCATGCAACAAGGGTTACAGGCTCGGATTTTCCGGCCAGCGCTCCTGAGCCCTTCGCTCACGGGAGGCGGCTACAACTTTGACATCTCGATTCGGATGCTCGCGTTCATGCTCAAGCACCGTATCGGCACCACGGCGCAGAACCAGATCAGTCTATCCCCTGCGGATTTAGCAGCTGACAACATCGTGGCGATCGCCTCACTGCCTCAGAGCGTCAACACCACCTTTCATGTAACCCGTGATCGCTACTCGACGATGCGTGATGTGACCTCGATTCTGGCTCGATTGACCGATCAAGAGTTCGAGAACCTTCCGATGAAGGAGTTCGTCCCCGAGGTCATTGAGCGCTGTGGCAAAGCGGACTTACTCTTCCCCTTGCTCAATTTTTTGGTGCGCTCAGTCGACAAGATCACCGCCATGGAATTCAAACGCTACGACAGCAGCAACTTTCAGAAATTTCGAGCCCAGGCGACTCAAGGCGTTGAGGACCCGACCTTAGAGGACGTGGTGCTTGGTATTCTTAGGTTTATGCGGGCGCACCAAATTGGAGAGGTGCCCTCGCCCGACTCCCAAAGGAGCGTACGCCATGTTTAGAAGCACCATTACCAACGCACCTCATATTCATCGCCTTCGCGTCCTCAAAGACGTGCGAGCGATGATCCGAAATCCCGTGTCGGTCTTTGAACGCTACCGCGAAGAATTCGGGTCAACCTTTACCTTCCACCTCGGGGTGACCAAGCCCGCCATCGTCTCGACAGATCCGGACTTCATCCAGCATGTGCTGCAGAAGAACCACACCAACTACAACAAATCGGACATCCAAACGGAGCGTATGGCCGAATTCCAAGGGCAAGGTCTGCTCAACAGTCACGGCGACGCCTGGTTTCGCCAGCGGCGCTTCTTAGCCAAAGGATTTTTGCGCAGTCGGCTGGCGACCTTACTGCCCTTGCAGCGCGAGGTCATGGACGAGGCGATGGCTGGCTTTGCCCAGCGCGCTGACCAAGGTCCGGTCGATATCTATCACGAGATGGTCGAGGTCACTCTCAAGCTGGTGGGTAAGTCTCTTTTTGGGCGCTTGATCAGCGACAAAGAGCTTCAGTTTACTGCCGATGCGGTCTCCGAGGTGCAGGCCTTTATCGTGCGCCAAATTGTGCAGCCCTATCTGATCCCTTGGTTTCGGTTCAGCGGGCAGTCGGATCATTATCAAAACATTCGAATCGCAGGTGATCAGTTGATCTCAGCCTATATTGATCGCCGCCGTAGCGAGGGCGGAAACGACAGCGACTTGCTCAAGCATATGCTCGAGACACCGCTCGAAGACACCGGTCAGCCGATGACCGAGAGCCAGGTCTTGATCGAGACCTTGCAGCTGCTCATCGCCGGCAACGAGACCTCCTCAAACGGGCTGACGTGGACCTTTTATCTGTTGGCCAAACACCCCGAGTACATCGGCAAAATTCGCGCCGAGATCGAGGCAGCGACCGGCGATGGACCCCTCGATTTTAAGGCGCTGCATGGGCTCGGGTTTACGCTGCAGGTCATCGAAGAAGCGCTCCGCCTCTACCCGCCGTTTTGGATGATCGATCGCACCGCCATGGGCGATGATGAAATCAACGGTGTTAAGATCCACAAAGGCATGACGGTGATCCCCTACCTTTATGGAGTGCATCGCAACACCGATCACTGGGCCGATCCCGAAACCTTTGACCCCAGCCGCTTTGAGCGCGGCGCGGTTAAGGCTCGCCATGGCTTTGCCCACCTCCCCTTCGGCGGAGGACCGAGGGTCTGCATCGGCTCCAACATGGCGATGATGCAAATCCTGCTGATCCTGATCTCGTTTGTTCGCGACTACGATTTCGAGTTCGCAACGGATCATGAGACCACCATGTCACCGATGATGATCCTGCGCCCGGATGGACCGATTAAGATGCACTTTAGACGGGTGCGCTAGGCGCCGCCTGATTCAGAGCTCGGTCCCGCTGTGAGCTCATCACCGATGTCGGCTAAGTGCTCTTGTCCGGCGCGGTCGCCTAAGCTGAAGATGATCCCGACAATAAAGCTGAGCAAGAAGGCTGGTGGAAGCTCACTAAGCTCGGTGAAAAACACACCCATCATGCCCGGTAAGGCGGTAGCGCCAAACTTGAACAAAGGGACACCAACAAAGCCTGCGAGCATCGCCGCTATGGCGCCTCGTGCGGTAAAGCGAGTCCACGCCAAGCTCAGGATAATCGTCGGACAAAAAGTCGCAGCGATGCCGCTCCAGCCAAAAATAACGAACCAAAATATAGTCCGACCCGGCACCGCAATCGCCACCCCGACCGCTACCGCAAAAGCGATGGCTGCTAAGGCAAAGGTCGTGTTTCGCCCCATCGAGAGTAAGCTCTCATCGCTGAGCTCGGGGTTCTTAATCTGCTGGTGATAATCCCGCACAAAGGCGCTCGATGCGACGACCAGCAAACTGTCCACCGTGCTCATCGTCGCCGACAAGACGATGGCGATATAGATGCCCACTAAGAACGCTGGCAGCAGCTGGTCGACCAATAAGGGCAGCACGTCTTGACCGCCGTTGCCCAGATCTGAGCCGACCAAAATAGCGCGCCCGCACAGGCCGATCATCACCGCGCCGCCGTCTGCGATGATGGTCCAAACAATAGCGGTCGCGGTGCCCTTTGAGATCTCGGATTCGTCGCGTAAGGCGAGGAAGCGAACAAAGATCTGCGGCGAGCCCAAGAAGCCTAAACCAATAAGCCCTAAGCCTAAAATCGAGGCGACCCCGGTCGCCGTCCAGCCCATGCCGCCCGTCCAGCTCAGCAGGTTCGGATCAGCGGCCGCCAAGGCTGCGCTGACCGGACCCCAGCCGCCCATATGAACCAAGGCGATAATCGGAAGCGCCGCTAGGCCGATGACCATCAGCGTGCCTTGAAAGACATCACTCCAGACCACCGCAAGGAACCCACCCGACACCGTGTAGACCATCACCACCGCAAAGCCGACGAGCGCTCCAACGTAGTAGTTCCAGCCCAAAAAGCTCTCAAAGGCGCTGCCGGTGGCGTCGATCTGAGCGGACACGTAGATGGTGACAAAAATCACCAAGGTCAGCGCCGCAACACGCCGTAAGTTCTGGCTCTTGTCGCGAAAGCGCGACTCCAGATAATCGGGGATGGTCACCGAGTCGTAGCGTGTGGTGAGGCGATGAAACCGCCGACTCATCAAAAGCCACGCCGCCGCCACGCCCAGCACTTCACCGAGCACCACCCAGAAGGCTTTCACGCCGATCGCAGCGCCCATGCCGGTCAGGCCGAGCAGCAACCAAGCCGACTCGCCTGTGGCGCGCGCCGAGAAGGCGACGGCGAGAAACCCTAAGTCCTTTCCAGCCGCGAAATAGTCGCGCAGATCCTTCATTCGACGGCTGGCGAGCACGCCGATCAAAAGGAGTGCACCTAAGTACAACGCGATCCCGAAAAATTGCATCAAGCCATCCTAACGATCTCAGGGCGCTGCCCCAACCCATCAACGGTCCAAACTGTCTGATGCACTGTTAATTGTCGAGGAACCCATAAAATCGCCGTGTGCTACTGGTAAGGCCTGCAGAAAAGATGGCATCAGCACATCGAACCAAAGCGCATCACGACCACCAATAACATGATCACACACCCTCTTTCCATCGCCTGCGTTGCCTTCGGCTTGGTCACGACCAGCGCGTGTACCCAGCTGGTGCCGGTGCCCGATCCTGTGCCTTTGCCGGCGGTTGTGCCGCCACCCCCCACACCCGAACCCCAACCAGAACCTGTCGAGTGGGGTACGCCGCCAGCTGCTGCGCTTGATTCGGGCCGGGTGATCTTGCACCGACTCAACAACGCCGAGCTGCAACGCTCAGCGCAGGTGCTCTTGGCCAGCGAGCTTGAGGTGCGCCACCTGCTGCCGCCCGATGCGACCGCCCACGGCTTCACCAACATCGCCGAGGCGCTGAGCACGAGCGTGCTCTATCTTGAGGGGCTTGAGGGCGCGGTCGACGCCTTGATCGCTGATGGCCTCAGACCGCCGATCACCAGTCAGACAAGCCGCTATCAACCCGAAGAGGGTTCATGGAGCGGCAACGGCATCGTGCCGCCAGCGAACGGGACCAACATGGGGTCCTGGAACGAGGACAGGCCCTCGGTCTTGCTCTACCACGGCGCCAGCCAGAGCGGCTACGTCTCGATCGCTCATCCGGGTCGCTATCACCTTCGAGTGGTGGCCTGCCACGAGGGCTTTGGGAACACCTGCCCCGAATCCCAGGCGCTCCCCTTTGCGATCAACAACGAGGTCGTCGCCGAGTTTGAGGTGTCGAACCGGTGCCGTCACCCGGCGACCTATGAGACCACGCTCGAGCTCGCGTCCGGGCAGCTGCACTTGACGGTCGGCGGAGCGGACACCGAGGCGTGCGACGGCAGCCACCACGCGGTCGACTGGATCGAGCTTGAGGGCCCCCTCGACGCTACCGGCGAGCTCCCGCCAGGACGAGCTAAGCTCTACGTCTGCGATCCAGAACCCGATGGAGCGGCCGACTCGGCATGTGCTCGGCGCATCGTTCATGAGTTCATGGACCAAGCCTGGCGCAGGCCAGTCACCGACGCCGAGGTCGACGCCGTGATGAGCGTCTATGATGCGTCGCTAGCCGCCGGCGCAGACGTCCATGAGGCGCTCGGGCTTAGCGTCAAGCGCACCTTGCTGTCCCCTTGGTTCGTGTTTCGCGTCGAAGAGCCAGCGTCGCCAACCCAGCCCGCCGCCCAACCACTCAGCGCTCATGAGCTCGCCAACCGGCTCGCCTACGCCCTGTGGAGTCGACATCCAGACGACGAGCTGCGCGCACGAGCCGACGACAACACCCTGCTCGATGCCGAGGTCCTCGAAGCCCAAACTCGGCGCTTGTTGAGCGCACCTCAGGCCGAGAGTCTGGTCACTGGGTTTGGTGCTCAGTGGCTTGGGCTGAATGAATTTGACCAGGCGATACCCGACCCTGGCAGCTATCCCGATTTTGATGACTCACTGCGTCAAGCCATGGACGCCGAACTGCGCGACTTGGTCCGCCGAGCCCTGTTCGGAGAGTTATCGATGCTCGGTGTGCTGACCGCCGAGACCACCTGGGTTGAGCCAAGACTCGCTGAGCATTACGGGGTCGAGCAAGCGCAAGCGGGCTATCTCGCGGTCGATACTCGAAGCCGAGCAGGCTTGCTGACCACCGGCGCCTTTTTGACCGCGACGTCGACGACCACCCGCACCAGCCCGGTTCGGCGCGGGCACTGGGTCACCAAGCACATCATGTGCGAAGACCCACCCCCGCCGCCCGATGGCGTGGAGCAAGAGTTCGATGAGTCCGAGGGGTCGGCGACCGTCGTCGAGCAGCTCGCAGCGCATCGCGCCGACCCGGCCTGCGCCAGCTGTCATGACCAGCTCGACCCCATCGGGATCGCGCTCGAGAACTTTGACGGGATCGGCGCGCATCGCACCGAATACTCGGACGGCAGCGTGATCGACGCCTCGGGTAACCTGATCGGGGTCGGCTCTTTTGCGGACATCGCTGAGCTCAGCGCCGGCTTAGCCAGTCAACCCCGAACCCACCGCTGCATGGTTCAAAAGACGCTGACTTACATGCTCGGGCGCAAGCTCCGAGCCGACGACTGGCCCTTTATCGCCCCTGTGGAGCAGCGCTTTGTCACCAGCGGTCACTCCTTTGAGGAGCTGGTAGTCGGCATCGTTCAATCCGAAGTGTTTACGCACCACAGGGGAACGCCATGAAACGCATGAACAGGAGACGGTTCGTTCGAGGCGGCGCCGGCGCATTGCTCGCCCTGCCCTTGCTCGAATCACTTTGGGGTCGAAAGGCGCTCGCCAGAACGCCCAGCGCGCCCCAACGCGCGCTGTGGTGGTTTACGCCCAACGGACAAAATATGGAGGATTGGGCGGTCAGCGGGACGGGCCCTGAATACACCTTATCGCCGATCCTGACGCCTTTTGCCCCGTTTCGCGAGCAGATGACGGTCGTTTCCGGGCTGCGAAACTATGGTGTCTCAACCCCGGGCGCCGATGACTCCGGTCACTCGGGATGCGGCGCTTGGCTTCACTGCTCACCGCTCGACAGCGGCGGCGTCAGCGTCGACCAACAGCTCGCTGCGCAGATCGGTTCAGACACCCTGTTTCCGAGCCTAGAGCTTGGGCGAGTCGCAACTGGCGGCGACCATCGAACGGCGGTGTCGTGGGCTCAGGGCGATCTACCGCTGCCGAAAATCATCACCGCCAGCGCTCTGTTCGCGCGGCTTTTCGGCGCGTCGACATCCCTATCTCCTGAAGAAGCCCTGCGCGAGCGCAACGCCCGCGTCTCGGTGCTCGATGGTGTGCTTGAGGACCTGAACAGCCTCGCCGTTCGGCTGCCCGCTCAAGACCAGATCAAACTCGATCAATACAGCACAGCGGTGCGTGAGCTCGAGCTGCGCATCGGGCGCGCTGGGGAGTCCTCATGCGATCCAGGTGAGGCGCCCAGCCGAGCGACAAACGAAGCCGAAGAGATCGACAACCTGTGCGCGGTGATGGTGCTAGCGTTGCAATGCGACTTAACCCGCGTGATGACCTTTATGCTCGGCGGTGAAGCCAATAATGTAGGGCATAATTTTCTGGGGGTGCCCGAGTCCTACCACGGCTTGTCGCACCACAACTATGACCCGGTCCAGCTCGCTAAACTGACCATCATTCAAACCTGGCAGTGCCAAGTGTTCGCTGACAGCCTGCTCAGCCGGCTCGCCGCCACGCCTGATGTGGACGGCAAGACCTTGCTCGACAACACCAGCGTTTTGTACGGCAGCGGCATCGGCGACAGCCACTACCACAACAATTACGATCTGCCCGCCGTGCTCTTTGGAGGGACCTCCACTTTTGCCCACGGACACCACCTAGCGGCGAGCGAGCAACCCTTAGCCAACCTGCATCTAGCGATCTGCGGCGCTGCGGGAGCCGAACTCAACACCTTAGGCACCGCAGGCGTCGAACCCTTAGCGGGGCTCACATGAGCCTGAGGCATCTGGTCGTCATGACCTTATTGATCGCCTGTCAGGCTCCCATCGAGCCGGCGGCGACGCCACCGGCTGAGTCGCCTGCGCCAACCCCGCCCCCTGCGCCGGTGGCGCCAACACCCTTTGAGCGCGACCTGGCGCCCAAGCTAGCGGGCTGCCTTGGCTGTCACTCAGCAGACTCCCAAAACGGGCTCGATCTGACGGATCTTTGGGCGAGCGTCGGCGAGCCCTCGAGGCAAATGGAGATGGCGCTGATCGCATCGGGCGACCACCTGCAGAGCTATTTATGGCATAAGGTAGCCGGCACGCACTCGATCGCTGGCGGCTTAGGGCAGCGCATGCCGGTGGGCTCAGCGTGGTCTCAAGACGACATCGACTTGCTGGCGCGCTGGATCAACCTTGGGGTGCCTCGCTAGGGTTTCACGTACACCCACAAGTAGCGATCGTCTGGGTTTTGACCAAAGCAATCGGCAGCCTCATAACTACACCCCGGGCCATTCACGATGAGGCGTCGCTCAATACGCCATGCGCAGCTTGAGCCGTCACTTCCCCAATGGGATTTACCGGCGTGCGGGTGCGAGGGCCTCCCATCAGCCCAGATAAAATTCGACATATTGATGTCGTTGCCGGTCCCCCAACTGCTTCTTGTGATCAAGCCACGAGCCGGAGTGCCCGCATTAATCCCGGCTCCAAGCCCTTCACGAAAGACGTTGCGGTCAACCTCAATAAACTTGCTCTGAAGCGCGCTCGCACCGCAGTATAATCGCACTTTCCCCATGCCCTCGAGCGCACAAGCGCTGCCCCACTCCTGGGGGATATCCTCACGGTCTCGTCGGTCTAAATACCCGGCACACTGACGCCACCCCTCACCGATCACAGGACCTTCTTGACCGCTAAAGTTGTTCACCAAATGGCTTTGGTCTTCGCAGGCGTTCGAGCAGTCATCGCCGTCGTTGGCGTTGCCATCATCACAGGCCTCTTCACCCACCCAAACAAAGCCATCACCGCAGCGCGCTGTTTCGCAGTTCTCATTGCAGTCATCGCTTGAGTCGGCGTTGCCGTCGTCGCAGGCTTCGTTCTCCTCGTGGACAAAGCCATCGCCGCAGCTCGCCAAGGCGCAGGTGCTCAAGCAGTCATCAGTGTCCTCGGCGTTGCCGTCGTCGCAGGCTTCGTTCTCAGCGTGGACCAAGCCATCGCCGCAGCTCGCCAAGACGCAGGTGCTCAAGCAGTCATCAGTGTCCTCGGCGTTGCCGTCGTCGCAGCTCTCTTCAGCCTCGACCACGCCGTTGCCACAATAGACTTCAGCGTCGATGGTCTGCGGTAATGGACAAGCTGCTAAGAACAGAACCCCAGCGACCACAGGAATTGAGCCCCACTGAGCGACAGTGGCCATCCTATGCTTGCGCACGACCTGCGACCAGCGGCGACGAACAGAAACAGCGAACAGTTCGAAACAACGCATCGGGCACTCCTCGATCCATCCTCTTAATCGAGCGCGCTGGCTTTGTTAAGACCTCAGCGCCTGTTACCGACCAGCAAGACCTCAGCAACATAGAGCTTCGAATGCCGCGACTTCTGAGGGACACGCAGAGGCCAAACAATCATCGTCTTCAAAGTCGCAGCTCGAGGTACCTGCTCGACTCGACCTTACACAGACGGCTCTTAGCAGCGCTTGAACACGGCTGTGCCTGGGCATCGATCGGCGCAATGCCGCCGCAGCCAAGCACCAGCGATTCAGGTACAGCGGGAGGCTGCCTCCGCGGATCCAAGCTGTCCAGCCCTGCACGCCCGACGCAACCACCGCCAGGCATAATGACTCCGTACCGGCTGAGCTTCAGCCGGTGACAACGCCAACCGGGCGAGCGGCGAGTTGCTCGAGCGGTTAAGCTCATGGCACCTCAACTTGTAAGAGCAGCCTCGAGAAGCTCAAGTTACTGCCCTATTTTCAGGAAC
>JBDQPD010000037.1:0-32378 GCA_040260805.1 Myxococcota bacterium
CCGTCATCGTGGTGTTGGGCGTAATCTGAGTCAGGTTGAAGGCAACCGGGTCGTCGCCTTCGTCCATAGTAGCTGCGACGACAAAGAGGAGCTCGCGCTCGACCATGCTAGGAACTTCAAACCAGCTGTCGTCGCCATCATGTTGCCACAGAGCGCCTGTATTACCAGTCACGAAGACAGCCATAGTCGGACCGGTGCCATCGAGGTTGTTCGCTTCGTCTACCGTGTGGCGAAGACTGACGATTTCGCCGGCAGCGGCGTTGACTGAGACCACACGGAACTGACGCTCATAGGTCAATTCACCGGAGGTCACGCCTTCGTTGAAGGTGATGACGTCAGGCGCGGTGATCGTGATCACCACGGCGCTGGTCCACTCGTCGTCGGTCTCTGCATCTTGAACCAGAGCCATGGCACAATCACCAAGGTTCATCGCCGGGTGCATCAAGCCGGTGACCCGGAACTTATGCTGGCTGTAGCGGCTCATTTGAGCACTAAGGACGCCTTCGCAGTTGTCGGCGTTGAGGGTGGGGCTGCTCATGTACTCAGCGGTCTCGAGCAGGATATCGAACTGGTCGCCTGCGCGCAGTTCGGTCTGGCTCGAGGTGGCGGTCGCGGTGACTGCGACTTCGGCGCCTTCAGGCATGTAAGCCTGGGCGTTGTCGCCCGTGATCACGTGGAGCTTGACGTTGCCAAGTGCCACGTCTGCGCCGACCGTAGCGGTGACAACCAAGCCCACCGGGCTGACCACGACGGTGGAGACTTCGACGCCTTCGATGTCAGCATCTTCCGTGTCGGTTAGACGAACAACGGTGGTGTCATCCCACTGGGTGAAGTAACCGACAATGCGCATGTCGGTGGTGCGACCTGCGAGCAGCGCGTTGGGAGCGACCGAAGCGATAGCCGCTCCGGGAGCGGCGAGGTCTTGACCGTCGGTGCCGGTTTCGCCAGCGACGCCTTGTTCGCCTTGAATACCAGTTTCGCCGTCAGCGCCAGCAACACCGTCGGTGCCGGCAGGGCCTTGGCATGCGGTGATCGCACCGACTGCCAAAAGAGTGAGCATTTTCCGATAGTTCATCGGCGTATTCCTTTCGTCGGTGAGAGACCGATCGTGATAATAGCAGGCGATAGGCTAACCGATCGCCACAGATTCGCACGCCTCTTAGACCTAGTTTTTTAAAATATGAAGCACGGAATGCGCGTGTTTAACCTCGCCAAAGATCGATGCACAGACGACTTAGCTGCGAATTAAGCGCCAGAGGAAGAATCCAAGCAAAGCCATAATCGAGAAGATGCCCCCCCAAAAAATCCAAGCGTCTTTGGACCAGTCAGGTCGAACATCGTGGGCGATGACATAGGCACCATCGACGTCCATATGCATCTCGCGTGCGAGGAAAGGAATCAGCGGCGCAAATTCACTGGTTTTGGAAATTTGGCGCAAACGCCCCTCGACGGTCACCACGGTCGCTGGTCGGAAATCCTCGAAATCTGTGTTTGATTTGGGGATCTCAATCAGGACTTTTCGGCACCGCTCGCGCGGCATCTCGTAAGGGCATACAGCCCCGATAACTTGGATGTAGACCATCGATTCGCGGACTATGCCGAACCGCCTGACACGCATCCACTCGGCACCTTTGTAGCCCAAAGCGAGCTCCGTGCCGCGCACATAGGTGCCCGCTTCAGGAAACTGTTGATTTTGATCAAGGTAACCTCGCAGCTCGACCGGTTGGTCTTGATCAACGATGTATTGGGTGATGGGCAGATAAGGTGTGGCCAACCAAAAAAGCATGGCCATCGAGACCGCCCACAAAATAAGCGGCATGATCTTGCTGGTGATCGGGCGCCTTTGCCGCTGATGTGCGCGGTCGATAGCGCCCCAATCGATGTTAAAGTTTTCATCGTGGTCAAACGTCATACCGCAGTTGCTGCATTGCGTGGTTTCAGAGGTGATCGGCGCTTCGCACCCAGGGCATTTCATCGCGCAGGCTCCTTGACGGCAGGTAGCGATAGGCTGGCGACCGCCTGCGCCGCAAGACCTTCACCGCGCCCTGTGAAGCCTAGCCCTTCAGTGGTCGTGGCTTTGACGTTGATCGACTCGATCGGCAGACCGAGCAGTGCCACCAAGCGCTCGCGGATCACCTGCCGGTGTGGCGTGAGCCGCGGCTTTTCACCGATCAAGGTGATGTCAACATGCTCGAGGCGGGCGTCTGCTCGCTTTACGAGGTTCATCGTGTGTTCAACAAACCGGCTCGACGCGGCGTCTTTGAAGCGGTCGTCACTCGGTGGGAAATGTTGCCCGATATCGCCCTTTCCGATCCCCCCCAAGATGGCATCGACGAGCGCGTGCAAGATCACGTCAGCGTCGCTGTGACCTGCCAAGCCAGGCTCGCCTTGGATTTCGACACCGCCAAGCCACAAGCTTCGCCGCTCATCGTATCGATGCACATCAAAACCAAAGCCGGTTACGTACTTCCTGCTCGCGACTTCAAGGTCTGCGGCGTGGGTCACTTTGATGTTCTCCTCTTCGCCCTCAACCGTTTCAACTGGATGACCCAGCCGCAACAAAACACTTGATTCATCGGTCGAGCTCGCCTGCGCGACCACCTCTTCAAGAAGATCTCGCCGCATGATCTGTGGCGTTTGAACGCGTTTGAGTAGGCTACGCTCAAGCGCTGCGACCAAGGTCGTTGCGTCCGCTTGAGCGATGGTATCGATGCACTCAAGAACCGGTACGGCAGCGCCATGGAGTTGCGCGGCAGCGAGGCATTTTGAGACCAGTTTTGCGCTCACAAAAGGACGCGCAGCGTCATGAACGGCGACCCACTCGGCGTGGTCGGGTATCGCGGCTAGCCCAGCTCGGATGCTGTCGCTGCGCTGCGCACCTCCAGGGATGACCGCAGCGAGAGGGTCACCAAGCTCATCGAGCGCGTGCTCGGGCCCTGGTGAGCCGACCACCACCAAGCGCTCGATTCCGCCTGCGATCAGCTGCGAACAACTGCGTCGCAAAACCGTCTCGCCATTGGATAAGCGGTGGGCGAGCTTGTCGCCGCCAAAGCGACGCGCTCGGCCAGCAGCTGCAACGATTCCCCAAACGGTCTTCACCATGCCTCGGCGTTTGCATGCTCATAAGCCCTCTGGCAAACCTTCCGTTACCGAGGCGGGAGTTTTTATGTCATTCGTTCGAGTCCTTGTCGCGTTGATGGTTGTCTCTGGCTGCACCGATATCGGCGGAATCAGCGCTGCGGAGGTTGGAGCAACCGATTTGGGGGCGACGCCGGGCGGCCAGCAAGACATTGGCTCAGCGCGGCAGATGCTCAATCAAGGGCGCCTTCCAAGCGCTGAGATGCTGACCTATCAAGGGATTTTTTCAGAGCATGATTTGGGTTTTGCTAATCCGGAGCCCTGTCTTTCAGGGCGCACATTGTGCATCGAGGCGCGCGCAGGAACGGTCGATTTAGTCAGCGTCGAAGGGGACCAAGATACCCTCGTTCAGATTGGCTTTGATACCGGTATTGAGACGCCCTTTACACGCAAACCCTTGAACCTGAGTTTGGTGGTCGATGTCAGCGGTTCGATGAGCGGTGATCGGATCGCAGCGACGCGAGAGGCGCTTCGGGTGTTGGTTGAGTCGTTACGCGACGATGACACCTTTAGTTTGATCAGTTTCAACAGCACGGCGATGGTCCGCCTTGAGCCAACTTCAGGGGGCAACAAAACCCAGCTGATCGAAGCTGTTGAGACGCTGCAGGCTGGCGGTGGGACCGATATTGGCGCCGGCCTTGATGAGGGTTTTAGCCAAATCCGAAGTGAACTCAATAACGAGAACCGACAGCGCGTTTTGCACCGTGTGATGCTGTTCACCGATATGCATCCAAATCAAGGCGTTCGCGACGGTAGAACCTTCGTCCGCATGCTCGAAAGCGCAGCTGAAGACGGGATTGGGGTGACCAGTTTTGGAGTCGGGATCGATTTTGGTGCAGACCTCGCTAATCAGGTTTCCCAAGTGCGTGGCGGGAACTATTTTCACCTCGAAACCCCAGAAAAAATTCGACGAGTCTTTGACCGAGACTTCGACCTGATGGTCACGCCGCTGGCTTATGACCTTCAGATCAGTCTGATGGCTCCTGCGGGATACGAAATCGTTGACGCCTATGGCTTAGCCGGTGCGGGAACGACTCGCTGCGGTGAGTTGCCGAGCAGTCGTTGTATTGGGCTCACCATACCTACGGTGTTCTTATCGCGCGGCGGTGGCGGAATGTTTATGCGCTTAAAGGTCAAGCCGGGCGATGATCAGCCTGGGGATCCGATCTTTGTGGGTCATGTTGTGTACAACGATGAGGCTGGGGATTCGGTCGAGCAAGATTCAGAGGCATCCTTAGCCCCTGACGAGGTTCCCGGCGCAAGCCAAACTGAAGCCTCGATTCGTATGGCTGCGCAGCTGATCAATGTCATTGATGTGCTGAAACAATTCGCTAGCCGGTCCACTGACGAGACTTTGGTTTGGAGCGTTGTTGATCGCCTGCGCGCAGAGGTCGTGGAGCTCGGCGAGCGCGGCGACTCGCTGCTCAATGAGTTGGTGCTCTTGTACCAAGCCATCGAAGTGGTTCGTGGGCAGCGCTAAAAAACAAACACACGCGCCTCGGCGCGTGCGTTGTTGATCGACTGTTGGTTGGCAGCCTGACTAGGCGACCGCCTCAGGGTCAGCGTCGACAAAGATCTCTTCAAACTCATCTTCGATGATTTGCGGGTCAATGTCGCGCGCCACGCTCAGCTCATTGAGCAACAAACCCTTGGCGGTGTCGAGCATCTTGCGCTCGCCAAAACTCAGGTCTTTGCCCGTGCGCAACAGGCAAAGGTCGCGCATGACCTCAGCGACCTCAAAGATCGACCCTGAACGAATTTTCTCAGTGTATTCACGCTGGCGTCGGTTCCACGTGGTGCGATCGACCGCCAGCTCACGCGTCCGAAGGATCTCATAGACCGCCTCGATTTCGTCGTTGCCGACCACGCCGCGCAAGCCCACTTGGACCGACTTGGTCACCGGCACCATCACGCGCATGTTGTTGTCGACAATACGCAACACATAAAAGGTAGATTCTTGACCACCGAGTTCACGGGATTCAATCGCTACTACTTTCGCTACGCCTTGAGCCGGGTAAACCGCCAAATCGCCAACGGCGAACTCCAGATCCTGCATTATGCCTCCTGGATGCCAAAGCATCTCGTTTACCGAGTATATCAGAGAAAAGGGTTGGCCTCCAGTTCGTAAGTCGGAGGACTCCTCCAAGACATTGACAGCCCTAAGAGATGCTGATTAGCGTTGAAAGCTAGCCTCTGTATTTTGGGCGGCAGTCTGTTTATATGCTGATAAAACAAGTGCTTGTGATTATGCTTGGTGGGGCGCTGGGCGCCTTGCTGCGGTGGCGCCTGAGCACCTTGAATTTTGTCGAGTCTTTTCCGCTTGGCACATTATCGGCGAATCTTGCTGGGTGCTTTGCTCTGGGCGTTGTGCTGGGTACCACTCGCCCTGGCTCGTTAGCTCATCTGTTTTGGGTTGCTGGCTTGTGTGGGGCTTTGACGACCTTTTCGACCTTTATGCACGAGCTCATAGAGGCAAAAACCTGGGGTTTAGCGCTCGGCTATCTTGGGATCAGCTTGACCGCTGGAGCGATCGCTTTGATCGGCGGATTAAAGTTTGGCCGGCTCTTTTGATCACTTATGATCTCTGAGCCGCTCCCAAGCCTTGCGTTCGGCTCGGCTGAGCCGCTGCGGCACATCGAGGTTCACGTGAAAAATGAGCTCGCCTCTTCGGCCGTGATCGACGTCGTCTAAACCCTCGCCCCGAACGATCACCGTATCGCCTTCACGAGCGCCGGGTTCCACCTTGACGGTGATCTCCCCGCGAGGACCAGCCAGCACTTGTTGAGTACCAAGGACCGCATCGGGTAAGCTCAAAGGCAGCAGGTGGTGGAGGTCTTTGTGGTCTCTCTCCCAGCCCTCAGGAGGCGACTCTGTCTGGAACAGGACCAAGAGATCGCCGCGACTTTGACCTGGGTCTCCAAGCTCGCCCTCGCCGCGTAGGCGCATCTGCATGCCGTGATCGACACCCGCAGGGATTTCAATTTCCACGGTGGCTTCGGTGCGCTCTTTGCCAGACCCACTGCATGAGCTGCAGGGGTCGGCGATCACATAGCCTTGACCCGAGCAAGAGGTGCAGGGGCTGGACATCACAAAAAATCCCTGCCGAGCCGCTCGTTGACCGGTGCCGCCGCAGCCGCTGCATAGGCTGGGTGCCGATTTTGATGTCGAGCCTGTTCCTTCGCATGAAGCGCAGGAGTCATGGCGCGGAATCTTGAGCTTTCGAGAGGCTCCATCGATGACCTGGTCCCAGCTTACGGGCACCCGGATGCGCATGTCTGCGCCGCGCCTGGGGCCTTGGCTTTGACGCCCGAAGCCGCCAAACATACCCTCGAAGATGTCACCAAAGCTGCCGAAGATGTCCTCGATGTTGATGTTTTGCATGTTCGGGTGAGCGCCGCTCAGCCCAGCCTCGCCATACTGATCATAAATTCCACGCTTTTCCGTGTCGCTGAGGACTGAATAAGCCTGGCTGGCCGCTCGAAAGCGGTTCTCTGCGTCGATATCGTCGGGGTTCTGATCCGGATGATTTGCCAGAGCGATTTTGCGGTATGCCTTTTTGATGGTCCTGGCGTCCGCAGTGGGCTCGACCCCGAGTACCTCGTAGTAATCCTGGCTCATAGTCTCGATTCACCGATCAGCTTGGCGATAAAATAGACAGCTTTAAGTTAGCCACAAGCCCCAAGTCGGAATTGGCATCGCATGGCATTTGGGGCTAACCCGCCGACGGAGACCGTTTCGTTGCCTTTGTTGTTTTTGCTCCTAGCGCTGAGTCCGGACGATCAGTCGGAGCAGAGGGCTTCGGCTGCGCCGCCCAAGGGCGGACTGATTCAGCTGCCAGAACTCATCAACGGTGGAACGCCGGACTACCCAGAGGCGCTGATCGGCAGCGGCAAGAACGGCAAGTGTATTTTGCTGGTCGATATTGATGATGCGGGCTTAGTCCAAGAGATCAACGTGCAAAAGTGCGACGACCCTGCGTTCGCCGAAGCAGCGTTTGCGGTGATGCCTCATTATACTTTTATCCCCGGGGCGACCGCTACCGGGACGGTTCCCGTGCGCATCACCTGGCAGGCAGATTTCCAGCACCCCGTTGAGGCAAAACCAGAGCCTGAAAAGCCAAAGCCAGTTCGGATCAGCGGGAAAGTGCGTGAGGGCGGAACGGGCGTGGTCCTAGCAGCAGCGGACGTCACCTGTGTGGGGCAAGATGTCTACGCTCGAGCGGATGAGCGTGGTCGCTTCGAGCTGCGCGGTGTCGCTGACGGCGATTGCGTGTTGCAGGCAAGCGCCCCGGGTTATTTTGCGCGCAAAAAGACCATTAAGCTCAAGCCCAATGAGGCGGTTGAGTTGACCCTTTATCTGAGCCCGAAGGCGAGCAACGCAATGCGCACGGTCGTGCGCGGTCGAAAAGAAGAGACCCACATGACCCGGCGGATACTTGAGGCTGAAGAGCTCGGCAGGGTCCCTGGTACATTTGGTGATCCAATCCGAGCGATTGAGCGGCTGCCTGGCGTGGCGCGAACGCCGTTTCTAGGGGGCGGAGGTGGTTTGGTGGTGCGCGGCGCTGAGCCTCAAGATAGTGGTTACTATCTCGACGGTGTGCCGATCCCTGCGCTCTTTCACTTAGGCGGCGGCCCCTCGGTGATTCACCCCGACTTTGTCGGACAGTTGGACTTTTTACCTGGCGGTTTTGGCGCACATTACGGTCGCTCGATCGCTGGAATTGTAGAGGTTCGATCGCGCGCCTCAAGAGGTGACCGCTTCTCCGGTAAGATCGACGTCGATCTTTTGGATTCGGGCTTTCGCTTGGAGGGCCCTGTTGCTGGGCGCAAGGATTTGAGTTTTGGTTTGAGCGGCCGGCGATCGTATATCGATGTACTGCTGCCGCTTGTGACGAGTGTTGCCGGCGGCCCGGACGCCAGCATCCAGCCGATTTATTGGGATTATCAAGCGCGTCTTGATTACAAGAAGGGCACCACCCGAGCCGGGCTTCGGTTTTATGGTTTTGACGACGTGTTGGTGCTGGCTGCGAGCGATGATGATGCGGCTGCTCGAGCAGGAGAGCCACCAGGCCTTGGAATCCATGGTGGCGTGCACCGCATGGTTCTTGATGGTCGGATGAAGCTCGATAAAAAGACAGAGCTCAAGGGATCTTTGATGCTCGGTCACCAGTTTACGGGTGGTGAGTTTGGTGAGGATATTTACTGGAACGCGGGGATTAACGAGCTCGGGATTCGGTCTGACCTGACCTATAAGCTGTCCAAAGAGCATCACTTTATCACCGGCATCGATATCGGGTTTCAGGACCTAGGTCTTGAGACCCAGTTGCCCACGGTCGCCGGCTTTGAGCGTGTGTTCCCTGGTGGAGCGTTTACTGAGGATCTAGGCGTCTTAAAGCTCGATGAGAATGATCGCGGTAGCGGTTACGGCGTCCACGCTACGGTGCGCAGTAAGTTGTTTGATCGTTTGACGCTCTTACCGGGCGTTCGGTTGGATGCTTATGTCTGGGACGGTCAAGACCGACTCTCGGTTGAGCCGAGGCTTCAAGCCCGTTTGATGCTCGCGCCCAAAGACAGGCACCTGCTCAAGATCAGCGGCGGTAAGTATTCTAAACTCCCTGAGCCGGCAGAGCTGTCGGATAGTTTTGGTAACCCTGAGCTCGAGCTCAAAGGTACATGGCAGTACGGATTGGGTTACGAGTACCGACCTGACCCCTTTTTCCATGTCGATTTAACCGCCTTTTACAAAAAGATGTTCAACCTGGTGGAGCAAAACCCTGACTTTGTCTCAGGGGGTTCAGCGCCCGGCCTGATCAACAACGGTGATGGGCGCGCCTACGGTCTTGAGGTGATGCTAAGACACCGTCCAAGCCCGCGGCCTGTCTATGGTTGGATCGCCTACACGCTGAGTCGGTCTGAGCGCTATGATCGGGGCGATCGAGATCCTGAGTGGACCCTGTTTAGCTTAGATCAGACCCATATCTTGTCCTCGGTGGTTGGCTACAAATGGGGCAAGGGTTGGTCGCTGGGCACAACGGTTCGCTGGGTGACGGGCAACCCGACCACGCCACGACTTGGAGCGCGCTTTGATATTGATTCGCGCTTTTATCGACCTTTGCGCGGCGATCGACGCACGGACCGCTTACCGGATTACTTTCAGATGGACTTACGCCTCGAAAAGAAGAGCAGCGCCAAACGAAACTCCTTCATCTGGTTCGTCGATGTGCTCAACTTGACCAACCGTCAAAACATTGAGTTCTATATCTATCAGTACGATCAGCGCGCTTATTCGGGGATCGCTGGCGTGCCGTTCTTCCCGAGCTTTGGAATCGAGTGGTCATGGTAAAGTGGTTGAGTGTATCACTGCTCGTGCTGACTTCTTGCACAACCTACGAGCTTGAGTCGGAGCGACAGATCTACCGCCCTCGCGTGCTGGCGATGCGCATGGATCCGCCTGAGGCTCGGATCGGAGACCAGGTGCGTGTCACCCCTTTGGTCGCCTTGCCTATAGGATTTAGCGGGGTCATCGATTCAACCTGGCTCGATTGCGAGCAAAGCGAAAATACCAGCGATGGCGACGGGGAGACGCGCGACTGGTGCCGAGACCGCAGCAAAGAGTTTATCCTGAGCACTGCCGATGAGTTGGTCTACACGGTCCCCGATACGCTGCCCAAAGACCAGGTCGAACAGTTTAGTTTCGTCGCCGGGTTTTGGAAGCGACTGACCCTTGAAATCAAAGACCGCATTGGCGGTGACCAAGACCGCGCCTTTAAGCGCTTGGTGGTTCAGCCTGCTGCGAATCCACTGGATCCGCAGGCCGATGCTCGCTTTGAGATGATGCGAAACCGCAACCCTAATTTGCCGCCGCTTGAGGTCTTTACGCTCGATGATCAAGACGCGTTGACCCCGGTCGCACAGGACGCCGCGTTGCAAGCGAACACCGATTACTTGTTTCGTTTGGATATCGACAAAGCCCAGCGCCAAGACTTCCAGTCTTTTCGGATTGATTTTACCGGTATTGACCCGAGCGCAGTCCAAGATTTGACCCAGGAGGAGATCGAGCAACGTATTCGGGTTGAGAACCGGCGCGAGCTCTTGAGGCTCCGCCTGTATCGAACCGATGGTCGCTACGGTCGGGACCAAAAGCCGGTCAGAACCTTCGCTTCGACCGAAGAAGACCCTGAGTATTATCCAGCTGAGGTGACGTGGGCGCTCAACACCGAAGGGCGCACTGAGGCGGTCCCACCGAAGGTTCGGCTGTGGTTTATTATCATCGACGGGCGAGGCGGTATGGACTGGGTTGTTGTCGAGCGAACGTTCGAGAAGGGCGTCGCTGCGGAGCGAAATTTCGAAGCAGGCATCAAGAGCCCGCCTGACCTTCGAGAGACGCCTGACGGCGAACAAGACTGACATGAACGATCGAGCGCTCAAGCTTCGTGAGCTCGGCGAAGGCTCGCCTTTGCTCTGTCTTAACGGGCTCACTCAAACGACTGCGAATTGGACCAGCTCTGGGCGCGCTTTAGCTGCGCTTGGTCATCGGGTTTTACTGACCGACTTGCCTGGGCAGGCGGGCACGGAGCCGCTGCCGAGTGGGACCCCTCAAGCTCAAGCCGATGTGGTCTGGAGATGGCTGGATTCCATTGGGGTAGAAGACCTTGATCTGTGCGGGTTTTCGTACGGCGGTCGAGTGGCTCTGCAGATGGCAGCGAGTCAACCTGGTCGGGTCAAAAGGCTGGTGCTCACCTCGACGAGTTTGGGTGCTGGAACGGTCGCTAGGCTGGTTGTTGAGGGTTGGCTTGAGGCGATCGACAGAGGCGGCCTTGAGGCGCTCGGGTGGGCTGCGATGCCTTGGATTATCGGCGATGGCTTACTCAAAGGCGTTGAGCCTAAACAGATGGTTCTTGCGACCGTTCGTCGCAACAGCGCGCAGGGTATCCGTAGCTTGATCGAAGGTATCTTGAACGACCAAGCCCCTGACCTCGCATCGATTGAAGCCCCTACGCTGGTGATCGCAGGCGCAGAGGATCGTTTTGCCTTAGCTGTTGAGCAAGAAAGAAACGCTCAACGTTTGCGCCTTGGGAGCTTTCATTCCTTCCCGGGTTTAGGTCACGCCGTGCCCGTAGAAGACCCGCAGGGTTTTTCCGAGGTGGTCAGCCGCTTCCTACGTGCGTAGTCTGCGACCATGATAGACGCTGAGGTTTTCTTTGCCGCACCGTTTCGGTTGCCCGATCCAGGTGAACTGGGCTCCGCGGTCGTGGTTCTCGATATTGGCTTTTGCGCCGACCAAGGTGGGCGCAGCTACGAGTCCGTAACCGAGCCCTTTATTGTGGGGTTAGGCGAGCGTCTTAAGCTTTGGATTGATCACCATACACACCAGCGTCACGTGGATTTTGTCGATGATCCTCGTTTTGTTTTGATGCCTCGTGAAGATCACCCTGCATGTCCCGAGTTGGTGACGCCGGAGCGCGTAGAGCAGGCTGGCGTCGTCGATACGATCGTATGTCATTCCGATTTCGATGGCATCGCCTCTGCCGCTAAATTTCTGCGGGGCGGACAGGAGCCTTACCTCGGGTGTGATGCTGATGCGCGCGCTATTGATTCGCTCGTGGGGCTGGCGAGCCGGCGCGCTCAGCGCCTGGCATCTGCATTGGCGATTCGACATGATGAGCCGATGCTGAGGATGGTCTTGAGCAGCCTGGTTCGAAGCATAGAGCCGCCAGCGGTGGCTTCAGCGATCGATGAAGCGGCGGCTAAGTTTGCTCAGCGCTTGGAGCGGACCAAGAAGGCTGTGGCTGAAGGCGAGCGATTAGGCGCAGCGTGGATGGTCGACGTTCGTCGCTCCAAAAGAAAAATAGATCGCACCCAAGCCTTGTTGCTCGCCCAAGAGCGCGCTCTTTATGGCTTATTTTTGGGTCAAGATGGTCGCTTGAGTCTGGCGACACCGATGCAAAACCCTGTCGATTTGACCGAGGCTTTCGCGATGCGCGGGGGTATGCGAAACCGGATCACGCTGCCCTTAGAGCGCTTGCCTGAGGTCTTAGCGTTTTTAGAGCTTCAGCCCGCAACTTGAGGGCTCAGGGTAAAGAAAAATAAGTAATTCTGACCAGAGCCTGGAAACTTGTCAGCGCCTGTGACGATAATAGCTCTGAACAGGAGGAGCGTTTATGCCCAATCGGATTGGTAATAAGCCTCAGACTTTCGATCGTCTCTTTGATCGTATGGATCGAAACGCCGACGGTGAAGTCAGCAAGAAAGAGGTCAAAAAGCACCTCAAAGACACCAAGGTTCCCAAAGGAATGTTTGGTGTAATTCACTCGAAGGCCTCGGACGGCTTTATCGATAACCTTGATAAAGACGGCAGCGGCTCGGTGAATTGGAATGAGTTCAAAGGCGTCGCCAAAGACATGCTGCCAGCCGACATCAAGGACGTTGATGGGCGCATTGACCCAGCATTGGCTGACCAGACCTTCAGCGATCTTGACGCGAATAAAGATGGAGCCGTGAGCGGTAAAGAGCTTGAAACTGGGACTTATGATCGCCTGCCTGAGGGACAAGCGTTCCGAGGAACCTTGGCTGAGGTCGCCGCAAAGCTGGGTATGGATGCCCTGGACACCGATCGTAACGGTGGAATCGCACGTGAAGAGTTCGACGAGGCGGTCCAGCATGCCAGCGCCTTAGCTACGAGCGAGGACGACTAAGAGTCTCTCACCGACTAGAAGCCTTCGAATTTTTGAGCTAGGGCGACTTCAGACAAGGAGTTGCCCATGATTCCAGCTCAGCTCATCCAATCGATGCCGACCGAATTTTTTGGACAGGTTTTGTCCGCTTGCCCTCGGCGTTCTCGTGAAACCTTGTTCACGCGATTTTCGATCCCAAAGCCCAGGAAAACTGCTTCGGCTCTTTTGCCGAGCAAAGACCCGGCGCGTATCGGAAAGCTGCAGGTCGCCATGGCGGCGGTTTCTGATGATGATGAACAAGGACAGCAACTCGCAGAAGAGTTGTTGCGCGTCTATCTGATGGGTAAGCGCGAGCTGCTCGGCGCAGCGCTTGATGCCATTGAGGTGGATCATGAAGAGGGTCTGACCGATGATGACCTCGACGGTTTCGCTGAGCTCAGCAGTGACGAAGCTGCCGAGCTTGCCGAGGAGTTAAGTCGAGATCATGATCCACTCGATGTCTCGCTGTATTTGCGCTTTATGGGCGCTGAACTTGGCGCCAAATAGTCGGTTTTCGTCAGCATTTTAGTCGCCTAAAATGATCCGAATAGGCGCTAATTCTGCAAAATCATAAAAACCCTACTCAACCGGGCCGATCTGCCTAGGTGGAAGAGGGGTATCTATGACCAAAGCGATCGATACGACTGACCTGCCCGATCTGAGCGGCGTGCGGTCCATCCATATTTTAGGGATCTGTGGAACCGCCATGGGGACCTTCGCAGGGATGTTGGTTGCCAAAGGCTTTGAGGTCACCGGCTCTGATGCCGGGGTGTACCCACCCATGTCGACTCAGCTTGAGGCGCTCGGGATCGAGCTGATGGAAGGTTATAAGGCTGAGAATGTAGCTCACCAGCCTGACCTTGTGATCATCGGTAACGTGATCCGGCGAGACAATCCCGAGGCTCAAGCCGTTCGGTCGTTAGGTTTGATCCACACCAGCTTTCCACGAGCGCTCGGCGCACTCTTTCTTGAGGGTAAACACTCCGTGGTCCTCGCCGGAACTCACGGCAAGACGACCACCACATCGATGGTCGCCCACCTGCTTCATTTTGCGGGTTTAGATCCGACCTTCTTGGTCGGCGGGATTCCGCTCAATTTCGGTCAGAGCTTTCGCGTCGGGCAAGGTGAGCACGTCGTCTTAGAGGGCGATGAATACGACACCGCCTATTTTGATAAGGTGCCCAAGTTTAAGCACTACCAACCGCGCACCGCCGTCTTGACCAGCGTCGAGTTCGACCACGCCGACATCTATGACGACCTCGGTCAGGTTGAAGAGGCGTTCGATCTGCTCGCTGAGCGCGTCGCTGAGCGCAAAGGGACCCTGCTTCCTTGTGCGACCGATCCAGGCGCTATGGCGGCAGCAGAGCGTGCCCCTTCAGGCTTAGAGGTCAGGGCCTATGGTGGGTATCCGGGTCCCGAGCTGCGCAGCTTGAAACCTGCTGATGACGGCTATCATCTGAGCCTTTGGCAGGGTCACGAGCCGATCGGTGACTTGGTGATCCCTGTGTATGGTCGTCACAACGTCGCGAATGCGCTCGCTGCTTATGAGGTCGGTCGTAACTTAGGTATCGACCACGGCACCTTGGCTGAGGGCTTGAGAACTTTTGCTGGCGTGAAGAGGCGCATGGAGCTGCGCGGACAGCCCAAAGATATCGCCATATTTGATGACTTTGCCCATCACCCAACGGCGGTCGCCACGACGCTCGCTGGCGTGCGCGAGCGGCATCCGGACCAGCGCATCCTTGCGGTCTTTGAGCCCCGCTCTGCGACCAGCTGTAGAAAGATTTTTCAGCAACCTTATACCGAAGCCTTTGATCATGCGGACCGAATCTGGATCGCTGCCAACGCTCGCGCCGCGGAGCTTCCGGAGGATCAGCGATTTTTACCTGAAGACCTGGTTGAGGGTTTGCGGGACCGCGGGCTAGACGCTTTGTTTGGCGCTGATGTCCAAAGTATTGTTGGTCAGGTCACCCAAAGCGCTCAGCCGGGTGATCTCATTGTGGTGATGTCAAACGGCGCATTTGGCGCCATTCATGAGCGCCTGATCGAAGCGATTAGCAACCGATAGGCTCATCGCTCGATGATCATCGCCAAACCTTGACCCACGCCGACACATAAGGTCGCAAGCCCCCGCTGGACGTTGCGATCTTCCATGGCGTGAAGCAGGGTGGTCAGCACTCGAGCTCCAGAGCAGCCCAAGGGGTGCCCAAGGGCGATCGCGCCGCCGCGTACATTGACTCGAGAGGCGTCAAGTCCGAGCGCTCGGATGCAGGCAAGGCTTTGAGCCGCAAAGGCCTCATTGAGCTCTACCAGGTCGATCTGATCAACGCTCAGCCCGGCGCGCTTGAGCGCCAGCTCCGACGCCGTCACTGGCCCGATGCCCATACGCGTCGGGTCAACGCCTGAGCTTCCGACACTTCGGATGGTTGCGCGAATGGTCAGACCGTGTCGCTCGGCGTAGCTTCGACTGCAGATCAAAACAGCTGCAGCCCCATCATTGAGCGTCGACGAGTTGCCTGCGGTCACGCTGCCCCCTGAGCGAAAGACCGCCCTGAGTTTTGCCAGGGACTCAAGGCTCGACCCGCGTCGCGGCCCCTCATCTGTATCCACCACCTCGTCGTGTTTTCGGTGCTGCACGGTGATCGGAACGATCTCGCGTACAAATTCGCCAGCGTCGATCGCAGCGAGCGCTTTGGTTTGTGACTCGAGCGCGTAAAGGTCTTGGTCGGCTCGGCTGATCTGGTGGTCATCAGCGAGGTTCTCGGCGGTACAGCCCATCGCCTCTAAGGGGAAAATAGCTTCAAGGTTTGGGTTCTTAAAGCGCCACCCTAGGGTGGTATCTTGTGCCTCTAAACCGCCCACGGGATAGGCTTTGTTCGCCTTACCTAAGACGTAGGGCGCGCGGCTCATGCTTTCGACTCCGCCAGCGAGGACGCAGTCGGCTTCGCCTAGTGCAATTTGTCGGTAGCCTTGAACGACGGCTTCTAAACCTGACGCACACAAGCGATTCACCGTTACGCCAGGAAGCGTTTGCGGCAATCCGGCCAGCAGGGTCGCCATGCGCGCGACGTTGCGATTATCTTCGCCCGCCTGATTGGCAGCGCCAGCGTACACCTGCCCGATCGTTTCGGCGTCGATACCGCTGCGAGTCACTACTGTTTTGAACAGTTGGGCGAGCAGATCATCAGGCCGAACTGCGGCGAGCTTTCCGCCAAGTCGACCAATGGGTGAGCGAAGGGCCTCGACGAGAACCACATCCTGATGTTGCATAGATAAGCTCCAAAGGGTGCTGACGAGGTCCATGATCGAAAACGAAGCATCGAACAAGACCGTCTTCATTGTTGTGGCTGATGGCGCCGCACGTGAGGCGCTGATGCTGGCCTACGGCGAGGCTGGGTTTGAGGTCTGCGTTGCGACGACGATGACCGATGCACGTCGTTTGATTGATCAGGACTATGCAGCGATCATCGCCGATGCTGAGCTGTCCGATGGCGAAGGCATCGAGTTGTTGGCTAGGGCGAGTCATTTACCCGTCTACTTCCGCTGCGACTCGACCGAGCAGCGCATGCGGCTTAGCAGCGCCGGAGCTGCCGGGTTCATCCGTGAAGATCAACCGCTGCCCTTAATTCGTTTGGCGCAAGCAGAGCTTCCGAGTGATCTAGGGCTGACCGGTAGCTCTGAGCTGATGAAAGACCTCCGAGAGCGCCTGCGCTTGCTTGCACAAAGCGATGGCCGGGTGTTGGTGGTCGGCGCTACCGGTGTGGGTAAAGAGCGCGTGGTCAAGGCGCTCCACGGCTTAGGAAGACGGCGTCATGCGCCGCTTATTACCGTCAACGCTGCGGCGGTCCCTGAGTCGTTGATCGATTCAGAGCTTTTTGGACATGTTGAGGGTGCTTTTACCGACGCAACCAAGGACCGGGTGGGTCGCTTTGTCGAGGCCGATGGCGGTGTTTTAGTTCTCGATCAGGTCGGTGATTTGCCCTTGGCGCAGCAGGCCCGTCTGCTCCGGGTCCTTGAGACGGGGCAGGTGTTACCGCTGGGCGGTCCAGCCGTTCAAGTTGATGTGCGGATCGTAGCGACCAACCATGAGCCGCTCGAGGACGCGGTCGAGCGAGGGGAGTTTCGCGCCGATTTGTTTCACCGCCTTGCGGTGCATCGTTTGTCGGTTCCATCCCTCGAGCAGCGTTTATCCGACTTGCCTGAGCTCATCGCTGATCTGGTTCCAGCATTTGCCGGCGACCGCCAACTCGCCGACCGGCTCAAGCTTGAAGACTGGCCTGGAAACATCCGCCAGCTCGCCCACTTTTTGGAGCGAATTACCTTGTTGCGTCGTCAGGGTGAGGACCTGTTGCCGCTGGTCGCACAAGAGCTGACTCGTCGCTCCGGTGCTTCGGCTGGAGGGCCGTGGCTGCGCCTGCCCTTATCGGAGCTGGTGCTGCAGCGCGTCAAAGCGAGCCTCCCCGAGGGTGAAGATTTACCCGAGGGTCTTTATCACGAGGTGCTCGCTGAGATGGAGCGTGGTTTGTTCACGCTGGTGCTTGAACGGGTAGGAGGTAAGCAATTGCGTGCGGCAAAGCACTTGGGCCTAAACCGCAACACCTTACACAAAAAGCTCAAGGCTTTGGGTATGCTCAAGCGATGAACAAAGGGATTTATCTGATTTGGGATTTGCCCACAGCTCAAGCCGTTGACCCGAAGTCGTTCTTTGCTGCGCTTGAAGGGAGTTATCCCTGCGCGGTGCAACTTCGAGCCAAAGGCTCAAGGTCGGTGCCGATCCAGATCAGTGCGCTTGCGCAGGTCTGTAGGCAGCATGGTGTTCCTTTCTTCGTTAATGATTTTGAGGCGTGGGTCGTCGACGGGGTTGATGGCTTGCACTTAGGGCAAAATGACGGCCTGTCGCCCGCTAAAGAGGGCTTGGAGATAGGGCGCTCCACTCACGATTTAGACCAAGTACGACAGGCGGCTGGTGACCCGCTCATCACCTGCCTAGGTTTTGGTCCAGTGCGCAGCACGAACAGCAAAGTTGGCGCGCTGAGCCCGCGCGGGATGCACGCTTTGACCCAGGCGGTCGAGCACGCTCAAGGTAAGCCGGTGATCGCCATCGGTGGGTTGGGATTAGAAGACCTTGAGGCGGTGCATCGGTCCGGCGCGCACGCGGCGGCGGTGATCAGCGCGGTCTGGGCTCAATCTGACCCCGCCGAGGCGCTCAAGAGACTCGTTCAGCGATGGGCTCAGTTATGACGGTGCTGTGCATTGGCGGTCTGGACCCTCTGGGTCGGGCGGGCTTGTCGGTTGACCGGTCAGCTTGCGCTGCAATGGGGGTTCAGGCTGCCACCGTTTGCACCGCACTGACCGCTCAAAATGATCAAGACTGCCAAGTCGAAACGGTCTCGAGCGCATTTTTCAAAACCCAACTCGAGATGGTGTCACGGCAGCTGGATCTTCGAGTGGTTAAAGTGGGCTGGATAGCTGACGAAGAGCAGCTCAAAGCTTTGCTCGACTGGTTGCCGAAATCCGTTGTGTTGGTTGCAGACCCGCTGCTTGCGACGAGCTCAGGCGTGCGCGTGTACCGTGATGACCCACGCGGTGCGGGCTATATGGACTACCTTAAGCGAGCGGATTTGGTGTTGCCGAATTGGATGGAGGCATCAGCGATCCTTGGGGCGCCGATCGAAGATGCTAGTGAAGCTGCGAGTGCCTTGAGGGTGATCGGTATTAAGCGATTGATCCTCAAGGGCGGGCACAGCGGGCGAGACCCCATCGATGACCTTTTTATCGACACCGATGGAGGGATGAGCATTTTTCGTCATGCGCGTTGCTCGGGACAACACCGAGGGACCGGCTGCCGGCTCGCTTCTGCGGTGGCAGCAGCGCTGAGTCAGGGCGCCTCTTTTGAGCGAGCCGCCAGCGTGGGTATCGATTGGTTAGTCGCTCAGATCAGCGCGGCCGCGGCCGCGCAGTAGCGATCATAAGTCGCTGTTAAAGTTCGAAACACATATTTTTTGTGAAAAATTAAATGCCGCTTATGCGGCGGGTCGGTTTTTCTGACCCGAGGGGGGTTTGACCCGACCATGGCTTCGCAGACCTGGGGTGATGCTCAGGTAACGGAGCAATCAAGTTGTCTTACAGAAACAGCATCTTTCATGGTTCCGCAGCTCAAATGGCTGCGCTCCCCGATGACTCGGTCGATCTGATCTTTACCTCACCGCCTTACGAGGCGCGCAAGGTCTACGATACGCCAGATGGTGATATTGGGAGATTGCGAGGCGATGAGTTTATCGACGCACTTAAGCCCATCATGCAGGAGTGCTTCCGGGTGCTCAAACCGACCGGGAACTTCTTTTTGAACTTCCAAGGACAGTACTGTGATGGTCGATTCAGCCTGACGGAAGCTAAGATCCCGATCGTGGCTGTTGAGGATATTGGTTACGATTACATCCAGCCATTTTATTGGACCAAAACGCGTCCAAAACCGGATAATTACAGCCGACGTCTGAAAAATGTGAATGAGATTATTTATCATTTCACCAAAGACGCTGATCAGTACGCTGTCTACAAAGATTCGGTGCGTGAGCCGAGTCGCTATCAAGGTCATGATCAAACCTGTAAACTGTGCAGCTCGACCCTTCCTGGCCGGATGGATAAGCGAGCTTGGAAATACAACCCTAAAGGGCGTGATCCAGGCAACGTGATCTATTCAAAAGGAGCGACGGGGCAAGGCTCGGGTGATACCTGGAACAAGGCGACCAAGCGACCCAAACGAGATATCCATCCGGCGCTGATGCCGATCGAACTCGCTGACTTTTTTGTCAACTACGGCAGCACTGAGGGTGACCTGGTGCTCGATCCGTTTATGGGTTCAGGAACGACGGGAATCTCTGCCGCTCGCATGGGGCGAGACTTTGTCGGCTACGATGTGTCGAGCAAGTATGTGAACGAGGCTGCTGTGCGCTGCCAAGAGGCACAGGATTTCTACCTCGAGCACCTGCGTCAGGCGGTTTAGACCGCGCTCAAGTCAGCGGGTTTCGCAGATCCCAACCACTGAGCCTTGAGCGAGGTTACACCGATCATTGCCATCGCAATCGGCGTCGTTCGCACAGGTTCTTGTGCAGCGCTGACTCGCGCCGCAGAAGTAGCCATCTGGGCACTCGCTGTTCCCTGTACACGCCTCACCAGCACCGACTCGGTCATTGACCGCTGCCAATGCCGTGCAGTGGCTGGTTCGTTGCGTGGTGAGCAAGGTGGCGCAGCGTCCATTTACGCCGCAGCTTGACCGGGCGATCACATCGCATTGCTCCGCTCTCGGGATGCACGCGAACACATAGTATTCACCATCTAGAGCCGCCATGCAGGTTGTATCGCCTGCGCAGCCCACCCGGCCGTGAGCGCCTGGTCGAGAACAGGTTGCGCGGCAATGCATATCTCCGGCTTGGTCAAATCCGGTACACAAAAGACCGCCGCCGCATTGCTGAGCGTTGTTGGCGCGATCAACACCCCAGCTGCAGGCGGCGTTTGCCCGCAGGCTGCCGCCCTCAAAGCACAATCCAACCCACTCATTCACACCGCCGCTGACCTCGTAGCAGTGACCGTCTTGCGGGTTCTCGATATCGTTGGCGCAGCTTCCGCCGAGGTTACCGTTATCAATGGTGTTAAATGCTGGACTCAGTTCGGCCGGGCTCCCACACAGCGTGTACCAACATAAACGGGCATTGCTTACGGTCTGACAGCTCGCAAAGCGGGTCTGGCAGTCCGTATTTTGGGTACAGCTTTGAACGCAGCTGCGACCATCTCCAACCGTCTGGCAGCGGGTGTTCTCGATGCAGTCGACCTGAGCTAGGCAGGTGTTGAATTCATTCACCTTACAGCGGTTGGCTTGGCAGGTGACGAAGGTGTCTTCTTCGTCGGCATCAGTGAAATCACAATCCGCCTCGGCGGCACAGGCATGGTGCCTAAGATCATGACAGGTTCCGCGCTGAGCACCGGCTGGCACCCGGCAACGACCATAATCTCCGGGGCAGTTTTCGTGCCGTGCGCAGGTCGCAAAACATTGGTCACACGCGTCGGCCGGGTCTTCGTTGCCGTCGTCGCAGACCTCATAACCTTCTTGGTCTGGGTTGCGGTCCGTGCGCCGCACCCCGTCGCCGCAACGAGCGACTAAGCAGCGGTTAAGACAGTTGTCTGAATCGACTCGGTTCCCATCATCGCAGCTCTCAAAACCGTTTTGACCCTCGACCAAGTCGGTCCGAACGACGCCATCACCGCAGCGCCCTACGACGCAAGTGTTCCGGCAGCTGTCCGTATCGACTCGGTTGCCATCGTCACAGGCTTCTCCCGCCTCGATGCGTCCGTTGCCGCAAGCAGGTGCTCGGCAGGTGTTGGAGCAATCATCGCCATCGACTGGGTTCCCATCGTCGCAATCTTCATAGCCTGGTTGCCCTTCGATGATATCTTGTCGGGTGATCCCATCACCGCAGCGCGCGTCGCGGCACTGGGCAGTGCAAGCGTCTTCACTAATGCGGTTGCCGTCGTCGCAGGTTTCAGCGCCGGGTTCACTCGGCTGAAGGTCTCTGCGCGTGATGCCGTCGCCGCAGGTCGCTAAAGCGCAATTGTTGAGACAGGCGTCGTCGTTGATTTGATTCCCATCATCACAGGCTTCACCTGGACCAAGCTCCCCGTCGCCGCAGCTCGGCGTCTGACAGTTGGATAAGCACTCGTCCGTTTCAATGGCGTTTCCGTCATCACAAGCTTCGTAGCCAAGCTCATCGACGCTCAGATCGGTGCGTCGGATGCCATCGCCGCAACGCGCGGCTTGGCAAGTCGCTAGGCACGCATCGTCGTCTGCAGCGTTCGCGTCGTCACAATCTTCATGACCGCGCGCCCCGGAGGCGATATCCGTTCGAGTGACGCCATCACCACAGCGCGCTGGCGTGCAGTCGTTACGGCAGGCGTCCGTGTCGATACGGTTGCCGTCGTCGCAATCCTCTTCGTCCGGGTTCACCTCACCATCACCGCAATTCGATGCTTCGCAGGTGTTGCTGCAGGCGTCGTCATTAAAGCGATTGCCATCATCGCATTGCTCGCCCTCTTCGACGGTGCCGTTGCCGCAGATTGATCCCACGGCGCCGGCATCAAAACGAGGCGCTTGTTGACCGCTATCTGTTGAGCCGCCGACGCCCGAGGTGTCTGGACCACAAGCAGCGACGAGCAGGCATAAAACAAAGCAAGATAGGCGCATCAGCAAGGCTCCACTTGGGGCTTTCAACCAGCGCGCAGCCTAGCTTGGACCGGGGGTCGGGACAAGCCGATCTTCTTTAGCGTGAAGCGAAGAGCTTTTTCAGCCAGCGCCCCGTCGAGCTCGCCTTATTTTTAGACAAGGCCTCTGGAGACCCTGTGGCGATGACTTGTCCGCCGCCGTCGCCACCCTCTGGCCCTAAATCAATGACGTGATCAGACGAGGCGATGACGTCGAGGTTGTGCTCGATGACGAGCACTGTGTTTCCGTCGTCGGTGAGTCGATGCAAAACAGCGAGCAGCTTTTTGATGTCATCAAAGTGCAAGCCGGTGGTCGGCTCATCCAAAATGTAGAGTGTTTTTCCCGTGCTGCGCTTGCTGAGCTCTTTAGCGAGCTTGATACGTTGAGCTTCGCCGCCGCTGAGCGTGGTCGCCGCTTGACCCAGCGCGATATACCCCAAGCCCACATCCAAAAGCGTGTCGAGTTTACGGCAGATCTTTGGAAAGGCTTCGAGCAACTGGCGCGCTTCGAGGATGCTCAAGTCGAGCAAGTCGGCGATCGAATGCCCTCGGTATTGAACCTCGAGGGTTTCTCGGTTGTAGCGTCGTCCAGAGCAGGTCTCACAGGTGACAAAAACATCGGGTAGGAAATGCATTTCGATGCGGATCATTCCACCGCCGCCACAGTTTTCGCAGCGCCCGCCTTTGACATTGAACGAAAACCGACCGGGCTTATAGCCTCGAACTTTTGCCTCAGGAAGCGCTGCATAGAGGTCTCGGACATCACTAAAGACGCCGGTGTACGTGGCTGGATTTGAGCGCGGCGTTCGGCCGATCGGGGCTTGCGAAATAGGTACCAGCTTGTCGAGGTGTTTTAGGCCGTCGATGCTGTCATGAGGCTCAGGAAGTTTTTTGTCGCCCTCAAGGCCTAGATGTTGTCTCAGGGCGCGTTCTAAAGTCTGGCGAACCAGCGTCGACTTTCCGGACCCAGAGACCCCTGTAACCGCCAGAAAGCGCCCCAAAGGAAAGGCGACGTCAATCCCGCGCAGGTTGTTTCCTCGTGCTCCTCGCAACACCAGCTCATGTCCGTTGCCCGGACGGTTTCGGCTGGGTTGGTCGATCTGTGCTTTGCCGCTTAGATAAGCTCCGGTCAGGCTGCGTTTAGAGCGCATCAATTGAGCCGCTGTTCCTTGGGCGACCAAATCACCACCATGAACCCCGGCGCCGGGTCCTAAGTCGATGATCGTATCGGCAGCGCGCATCGTCTCTTCGTCGTGTTCGACTACGATCACCGTGTTTCCAAGGTCGCGCAGGCGCTGAAGGCTCTCGAGCAGGCGGGCGTTGTCGCGCTGATGGAGCCCGATGCTCGGCTCATCAAGAACATACAAAACACCCGTCAGCGCTGAGCCGATCTGAGTCGCTAGCCGAATACGCTGTGCCTCGCCGCCGCTTAGGGTCCCGGCGCTTCTCAACAGGCTCAGGTAATTCAGCCCTACGCTGTCGAGAAACCGAAGCCGGCTGACCACCTCTTTGAGGATACGCCCCGCCACCTCGGCGCGGTGACCATCAAGCTTGATGCCCTCAAGCAAGCCGAGCGCGTTGCGGATGCTCATGGCGCTGATGGTCGGTAGGTTGTGCTCGCCCACAAAAACGTGCCGCGCTTCAAGCCGTAAGCGCGAGCCGCCACAGTCCTTGCATGGCGACCGTCGTTGATAGTTCCGCATCTCAGCGCGGATCATCTCTGAGCTGGTCTCAAGCAGCCTGCGTTGGCAATTTGGGATCACACCCTCAAACCGCTTTTGAAAACGCACCATTCGATTGCGACGCCTCATCGTGTAGGCAATGCGTTTTCGCCCGGCGCCATACAAAACGCGCTTACGGAAACGTTCAGGCAAGTCTTTCCAGGGTTGGTTGACGTCGACGTCGTCGTGAGCCCCGAGGCTTTCGATCGCCGCTTTGCCCCAAGCGCCATGCTTGGCGCCCCAGCCGCTGGGTTTGAGGCAGTCTTGGTAGATGCTCAGGTTCGGGTCGGCGATGATCAGGTCTTCAACGAACTGACTCTCCTCGCCCAGACCATCGCAGGCGGGACAGGCGCCAGCTGGATTGTTAAACGAGAACAGGCGCGGCTCGAGCGCAGGAAATGAGAACCCGTGCTCTGGGCAGGCGCTGTGCTCGGAGTATTGTTCGCCTTTACCCTGTGTATTTTCGACGCGAACCATGCCGTTGCCGACTTTGAGCGCCAGCTCGACCGCTTCGGTCAGGCGCCCTCGGTGTTTATGCTCTTCACCAGGTTTTAGGATCAATCGATCGACCACAGCCTCGATCGTCGATTTGAATTTCTTATCTAGGGCTGGGACGTCATCGATGCCCATGACCTCGCCATTAAGCCGAACGCGCACGAAGCCTTCACCGCGCAGCCCATCAAAGACATCGCGATGTTCGCCTTTGCGATCGTTAACGACCGGCGCGAGCACCAAGACTCGCTCTCCGGGGGGATTACTCAGGACATGATCCACAATAGACTCTGCGCTTTGACCCTCAATCGAGCGATCGCATTCGGGGCACTTTGGCGTTCCCGCTCGAGCAAAAAGCAACCGAAGATAATCGTGAATTTCGGTCACGGTTCCGACGGTCGAGCGGGGGTTCTTAGAGGTGGTTTTTTGTTCGATCGAAATCGCTGGCGACAAACCCTCAATGCTGTCGACATCGGGTTTGCGCTGAAGGTTCAAAAACTGGCGTGCGTAGGCCGAGAGACTCTCGACGTAGCGTCGCTGCCCTTCTGCATAAAGGGTCTCAAAGGCGAGCGATGATTTGCCCGACCCTGAAGGACCGGTGATCACCACGAGCTGATCTTTCGGGAGATCCAAATCGAGGTTCTTCAGGTTGTGCTGACGTGCGCCGCGTATGCGAATAAATGGATCGCTCACACTGGCCTCCTTCACTCCGGCTGTATCCACGCCAAGCCAGCGCGAGACAAGGGCGTTGCGTTCGATTCACATCGCAACCCGCAAGCATCTGATAAATCGCTGTAAATTTTTGGCATAAACCACGCATTGGGCAGGGCTGCCGACTCAACGGCAAAGGAGAACATGATGTCTTATCCTCAACCTCAGGCGGGCCCCAGCCCCAGCGCAGCTCCAGCCTTCGACGTCGTCACCGTCCGGGGTTATAAAGACCGAAGCGGTGAAGATCGAGCAGCCTATACTCGGATCGGCGCTGCTTGGCGTCGCGATCGCGGCGGTTTTAAGCTGCGATTAGATGCCCTCCCCATCAACGATACGATCTTTCTTTTTGAGCGCAGAGAAGACGCTAAAATGGGTGAGTTGAGCTCATGAAAATGCTGATTATTTTGGTTTTAGGGTTGTTGGCTTCCGAGTCGTTTGCCGCGTCGAAACTGGTGGGTCAGGTGAATATTAATGAGGCCACTCAGGCGTCTTTGGTGCTGCTCCCTGGAGTCGGCCCAAAACGCGCAAAGGCCATCATCACCTTGCGCCAAAAGAGACCCTTTCGACGAGCCGTTCAGCTCAGACGTATACGGGGTATTGGTCGGCGAACCCTCATGAAAATGCTGCCCTTTGTCAGGCTTCAAGGGCCAACAAACCTGCGTCGAGTCAGCCCGTAGATTTTTGCGACGTTGACGGCCGAGGCCGCCATCGGCACCTACCCCTACACACAAGGGGGCGCTGATGGCGGCTCAGACCACTCCGGGTTTACCGGCTCGACTGCTCGCTTTGCGTTTGCTTGAGCGCATTGATGATGAGGGAACCTGGCTAAATCGGGCGCTTGGCGCCGAAGCCGCTCGCACTGGCTTGAGTGCTGCCGACACCGGTTTAGTTTTAGCCTTATGTCAGTCGGTACTGCGCCGCCGGCCGGCTTTGCATTTTGTGATCAGTCAGTGTGCGCGGCAGGGTAAGGTTCCGAAGCCGGTGCAGCGAGTTCTTGAGGTCGGCTTGGTGCAGATTTTGTTTCTTGATCGCATTCCGGACCATGCGGCTGTCGACCTTGCGGTTCGGTCTGCAAAGAAGCTCGGGCACCATCGCCATTCGGGTTTGGTCAACGGTATGCTCCGACGCGTGATTCGCGAAAAACAAGACTGGCTCGAGCGGATCGAGAGTCATGACGACGGGGCTCTTTGTGGCCCTGCTCCGCGTGTCATCTTTAAACGCTGGGTAGCTCAGATGGGTTTGGCTGGAGCCCTTCAGCTGCAGCGCGCGTTAGCTGAGCCTGCGGTTGTCGATGCGCGGGTTGACCAAGGTACGCTGAGCTCGTGGTGCGAGCAGCTCGGTGCCCACCCAATCAAGGGGGAACCTGAGCGCATGCAGTTACCCTCTGGGTCCCCAAGCGAGCTCGCAGGGTTTGCTCAGGGTGCATGGACAATTCAGGATCGTAACGCGGCGCGGATCGTGCCCTTGCTTCCAGCGGGGGGACAGCGGATCGCTGATTTGTGCGCTGCGCCCGGTGGTAAAACGACTCAAATCGCTCGAATTAATGACCCAGAGGATCTGTTTGCTTTTGAATTGCACGCGCACCGCGCAAAGTTGGTCACTCAAGCGCTGGATCGCTGCGGGCTTGAGGCTCAGGTCATCGTGGGTGATGCGGTCGAGCTGTGCGCCAAGCACGGGCCTTTTGATCGGATCGTGCTGGACGCGCCGTGCAGTGGCCTTGGCACCCTGCGCCGTCATCCCGAGATTGGTCACCGCTATCAGTTGCGATCGCTCGCCGAGTCAGCGAAGATCCAGTCTCGTTTGCTTGCTGCCGGTGTGGCGGCGCTATCTCCTGGCGGATTCTTGGTCTATTCGGTGTGCAGCCTAGAACCCGAAGAGGGTGAGGCGATCATTGCCCAGGCGTTGGCGTCGGGCGAGGTGTCCTTAGTGGATGACCCACGCCTCCCTGGCGGGATGGGTTGCTTGGGCCTAGACGGCGTGGGTGACGGCTTCTTTGTCGCTGTTTTGGAGAAAAAACCATGACCTCTGGAATTATCGCCCCCTCCCTTTTAGCCTGTGACTTTTCTCGTATTGCTGAGGAGGTCGCTGCGGTTGAGCAGGCAGGAGCGGACTGGTTGCACCTGGACGTCATGGACGGTCGCTTTGTGCCCAATATTACCTTTGGCCCGCCGATCGTCTCAGCGATTAAGAAGGTCTCGACGAAGCCTCTTGATGCCCATCTGATGATCGTTGAGCCCGGTCGGTATATTGACGCGTTTGCTGCAGCGGGTACGGATTGGCTCACCGTTCATGTCGAGGCTTCGCCTCACCTGCATCGTACCCTGCAGGCGATTAAGGCGACCGGCATGAAGGCTGGCGTGAGTTTGAACCCACACACATCGCTCTCGAGCATCGAATGGCTACTTGAAGACTTAGACCTCGTCTTGTTGATGAGCGTGAACCCTGGATTCGGTGGTCAAAGCTTTATCCCAAGCGCGCTGTCTAAAGTGCGGCAGCTGCGTTCAATGATCGATGAACTTGACCCTTCAACCCGTCCGCTGATCTCAGTCGATGGAGGCGTCAAACCCGGGATTATCGAGCCCTTAGTCGAAGCTGGTATTGATGTCGCTGTTGCGGGCTCTGCGGTCTTTGGTCAGCCTGATTATGCAGCGGCGATCGCTGGACTCAAGGCGCCATTTCAAAAGCTTTGATGGAAATCTCATTGACGGCCTTGAGGGGAGGATTTACCCCCTGCGCCGCTTGAAATCGGGGCGTAGCGCAGTTTGGTAGCGCGCTTGCTTCGGGAGCAAGAGGCCGGAGGTTCGAATCCTCTCGCCCCGACCACAAGCTTTAGGCGGTCCCATTCGGGGCCGCCTTGTTTGTTTAAGGAGGCTAATTAGTTTAGCCGGTTTGCAAGTCTTTGGCGTGCCTCGTTTTGTTGTTTGTCGAAAGGGGTAGGCTAATTAAATTAGCTATAAACTATATAGAATCCTGATAATGCGGTTTTAATAAAAATTAATCATATTATCTAAGGTGGGCTTTGAGAGCTTTGAACCCTAAAGTTTTACTTGAAGTAGTCGAGTTATCTCAGAGGTAACTGAATTAGCTTATGGGGTGGAGTGATGCGGCAGCCGATCAATCTTCAGCGGATCCTTGACGAGGCGGAGCAGCGAGTCGCTCGTGAGGGTTTGGATTCTTTGCAGATGGCCGAGCTTGCCAAGGCGCTCAAGGTCAAGCCGCCTTCGCTCTACAAGCACGTGCGCGACCTACAGAGTATCCGAGTGCAGCTCGCTCAGCGCGGATGGAACGCTTTATCTGAGCTCTTTGCCGATTTAGGTCGAGCAGGTGCTGAGCCGCGTCAACTGGGTCGGCGCTGGTGGCGTTATGCTGTAGAGCAGCCTGGTGCTTTTGAAGCCGCCGAGGCTCCAGCGCTTCAAGCGCATCCCAGCGTGGCTGCTGCGCGAGCGCGCGCCGACGCGCGCGCTGAGCGAATTTTTGAGAACGCCGGATTGACTGGTGATGAGGCGGAACACGCCTGGAGGGCGTTGCGGGTTTTGGTGGTCGGAATGAACCACCTGGTTCGCGATACAGGTGGATCTAAACTGCCGATCGAGGACAGTTTTTCGAGGGCTTTAGGGGCTTTGTTTAGGGGGTGGCGCCGGCCTGTCCAGGGATAATCGTTTGCCGGGCGGTGGTGATCGCAGCTCGCCGTTGACGGCTCGGAGCGCTCGGGTCGTAGCCGTAGTTATCGCCGGTTTCTCCATAGAGCTCTGCGATCGCTTGCGAGCGCACTTCGATCTCTCGGTGATCTAAAGCCTCAAGCAACCACAGACTACGCGGCTCATGAGCATGTTTCGAGTACCAGCTCTGCCAGCCTGCTCGGCTCCACCGACTCTGGACGAGCGTAATTTCCGACAGACCGCGGAGCGCAAGCTCTTTAAGGCGCTCGTCTTCGAGTCGATTGATCAGCAAGGGGACGGCATCGGGATCACGAAAGCGGATCAACAGATCGAGCGCACGGCGATGGGCGTGCACTGCTCGTTTGTCGGCGACTAGCGTCCTCAGCTCTTTGAGCACTTCGACGGCGAACTCTTCGTGGCCGCGGCAGCGCTCAAGGACACGAGCCGCTGCGGTCGCAACGCCGCTTTCAGCCGAAAAGGCTAACGGCAAGACCTCGCGAGCCATACCAGAGTCCGGCCAACGCTCAAGGCAATGCAGCGCATCGTGACGCAGCTGAGAGTCAGCTGCGTTGATCATCAGTTTGAGGACTCGACTGCGGCTCTTGGGCAGGTGGGTCATCAAGGGCAAAAGCGCTTCAAGACCGGTATCAAGAAACCGTTTGGTCAAAGGGGTGGTGAGCCAGTCATCTAGGTGCGCTAGATTCTGAGCGGCAGCGCCGAGGGGGTCCTCTAGAGCTAACTGTAAGACCATGTCGGCGTCACGAACAGCGGCGCCCCCTGTCGGCATCGGATCATCAAGATGAGGCATAAGCCGCCGCTTTGGGTCGCTCGGCCAGCCGCCAGTATTTTGGCTAAGCGGCTCAGTAAACGGTGTGTTGAGCGCGTGGCCGCGTCGGTGCTCGAGTCGTTGAACCAACAGATGAACCAGGTGACCTGCCACTCGACTCAGTTGCGCAAGGAAGACCGCGTTATGGTCGAGCCCAGAGCCCATTACCACGACAAACCCAAGGCTTACACCACGCCCTTGAAGCGGCCACCAGATCGTGGGCAGCGCGTCGGCATCCTCGGTCACGATCGACCGCCAGCGCTCTGCGTCGTCACAAATCCAGGGCTGGCCGCGCCGCAGCGCATCAAGGAGCTCTGGCTCATCATGGATCAAAAGGGGCTCGTCGAACTGAAGGGTTCCGGCCCCGGCGGCAAAGGTTAGACCCTCCCGGGTGAGCCCCAAAACGCCCGCAGCGGTTGCTGTGGAGAGCAGTCTGTTGAGTTCGCCTTCGGCGCGCTGACGCCATGCATTGCTCATCGATAACCCCCGGCCACACCTTGCGGGTACCAGAGCCAATCAACTGACGAAAGAGGGTGGAAAACCTGACGGCTGCGCGTGCATGCGTTACTCGTGTTGGCAGGCAGACCAAAGATGACCAAAGCTATTCAACCTGAACGTTGGAAACTCGCGATTGTCGAGGCCGATGAAGGGGAAGCAAATGCGCTTGCGAGCCGCCTGCGAGACGGGCGACTAGAAGTCCATTTCTTTGAGGATGATGACCCCCTCCCTAGGCTTCTTTCTGGTGGTTTCGATCTCGTTTTAGTGCGTCAGCATCGCTCCGGACCGGGCGGTCTGATGATCTGCAATCGGTTGCTCGAGGAGTTAGGTCAAAGGCGTCCGAATTGTTTTTTACTGGTCGATCAGCTCACGGATGAAGCGATCGAAAAACACCGAGAGGCAAAAGGAAGCGTGGACGCTTATTTTAAAGCATGGCCGGAACCTGAGGTGCTCACCGAGCAAGCGTTAGAGCAACTTGCGCAGCGCCCGAAGGACGAACAAACCGTACCTCCTGCGACCCACCAAGCGGTCAATGACCCGATGGAGGTCGAGGTTGAACTCCCCGAACCCGTCAGCTTGAGTGAGCTGCCTGCGCTTCAGAGCCAAGATGACGATGATGAGTTATTCGTCGGTGACTCTGATCGCCGAGTCGAGTTGTTGCGTGAGCGTCTTGGTGGTCAAGACCTTGAGCTAGCGAAGATGCGACGAGCGTGGCGACAGCGTGAAACAGCGCTGCGCAAAGCCGACGGGTATCTGCGGCAAAAAGACGTCGAACTCGAGCGCCTTAGACATGATTACTCCAGGCTAAAACAAGAGCTCGAAACGCTTGAGGTTCAAGGCAGAACCGAGCTTGATGCCAGCGAGGCTCAGCGGAGCGAGCAAGCCAAAACGATCGATCAGATCCAAGGCGAGCTTGAACAAGCTCGGGACCGGGCAAGGATTGAGCGCGAGCGTCGAGATAATGAAATTGCGCAGCTAAGCCGTGAGCTCGAACTCGCCGAAGAGGCTCGGAGTCAACTGATCGCTGAGCAGCGTCAAGCGCGTGAAGAGCAACGCCAAGCTGCGCAGGCGCTCAAGCAAGAGCAGCAAGCGACCGAGTCGGCTCTGAAAGACCGCCTCTCAGACGCTGATCAGAAAATGGCCGAACAGCGCGAGGAGAACGCTTCTCGTCTGGCTTCGATCGCTGACCTTAATTCAAAGGTAGACGCTCTGGCTGCTCAGCTCGCCGACCGAGCCAGCGAGCTCAGCGCCGCTTCTGCATTACGGGCTCAGCTCGATGAGCAGATTCAAGCGAGTCAAACAGCGCACGGCCAAGCAGAGGCTCAGTGGCAGCAGATCAAAGAACAACGCGCCGCACGGATCGCCGAGCTCGAGGCGCAACTTCGCCACGAACAAGGCGAACGCCGAGCGGCTGAAGACGAGGCTCGAGTCCACGTTGAAAGCCTTGAGGCGCAGCGCGGGTCGCTCGAGGTCAGTTTATCGGAGCGACGAGAGGAGCTGATCTCGACCCGCACCCGTCTTGAGACCGAGCTTGAGCGCCAAGCCGCCCAGCTCGGGGAAGCTCGCCAAGAGGTCGCACAGCTCGTCACTGAGATGGAAGACCGATCGAATCAAGCCGAGCTCCGCGAAGAGCGCCAGCGTGAGGAGGCTGCTCAGCTCGCACGCAAGCTAGCGAGCGCCGAAGCTCGGATCGAAGGACAAGACGAAACCTTACTGCGCGAGCGTGAGGCCGCTCAGCGAGCGACTGTAGATCATCAGCAGCGTGAACAAGAACGACGTGAAGAAGCGAGCGCGCTGCGCGTGCAGATTGAGGAGATTCAGCAGGCGCATGAGGCGGCCGCGCAGACCCTGCGGCAGCGGCTTGATGAAGCTGCAGAGCGCAGCGCTGCGGGTAAAGCGCTCGAAGCCGACCTGAAGGGTCGATTGCGCAGCGCCATGGAGGGTCGTGATCAAGCGGTGGCGCAAATTGAGCGCCAAGCTGGGGATCATCGCGGTCAACTTGAGGAGTACAAATCCGACCTGGCCGCTCGCCAGCAGCATATTGAGGGTTTAGAAGAAGCTCTGGGCGGACGTGATGAAACGATTAACGAGCTCGGCAGCACCGTGGCGGGCTTAGAGGTCGCCCTCGAGCAAACTCAAAATCAAGCTCATGAATGGAAAGAGCGCAGCGCCTTGGTTGAGAGTAAGGCTGAAAGCCTACTCGCTGATGTTGAGCGCTTGCGCGGTCAGCTCGATGCTCAAAACGAAGAGTTCATGACCCTGAAAGTAGCGCATAAAGACCAAGAGCATAGCTTGGTTGATCTGCGCACGGAGCTGACTCAAAATGAGGGTCAGCGTGTCGACCTAGAGAAGCAGCTTAACTTTTTGCA
>JBDQPD010000025.1:0-38610 GCA_040260805.1 Myxococcota bacterium
AAGCGGCTGCAGAGCCCGAAGCGGCTGCAGAGCCCGAAGCGGCTGCAGAGCCTGAAGCGGCTGCAGAGCCTGAAGCGGCTGCAGAGCCCGAAGCGGCTGCAGAGCCCGAAGCGGCTGCAGAGCCCGAAGCGGCTGCAGAGCCCCAAGCGGCTGCGGCTTCTCAAGTGCCCGCAGGTGGCAACGCGGTGCTGTGCTTGCTCGACGTCAGCGGAGCAAGCTTGTCCGTTCCTAATCGATCGACCCTAAGCGCAGCCCAAGCGGTCGCTAGAGCCCGCGGCTGCGACCTCCATGTCTGCTGCGTAGGTGCTGACACCTCGAGCGCAGCGCAAGCTGGCGCAGAAGGCGTCTCGGCTGTTCACACCATCACCCATGACAGCTTAGGGCACGGGGTCGCAGAGAGCTTTTACGCCGCGACCATGACCGCGCTCGGCGCAGTGGCTGCCGACGTAGTCGTCGGCTCTGCCAGCTCAACCGCAAAAGGCTTCCTTCCACGAGTCGCCGAAGCGCTCGGCTGCGGCATGGCGTCGGAAATCCTGAGCGTCGAATCGGGTGACACGTTCACCCGAGCCTTGTGGGCAGGCAACGCCATCGCAACAGTTCAGTGCTCAGGGCGGATGGTGGTCTCCGTTCGCGCCACAGGGTTCGATCCCGCCTCGACCCAAGAGGCTCAGCCGCAAGAGATCGCCTTTGAAGCGCCCGTAACCAAAGCCCGTTTCGTCAACCGGGAGGCGACCGAGAGCGCTCGCCCAGACCTGAGCGAGGCTTCGGTGGTGGTCTCAGGCGGTCGCGGCACCAAAGGGGACTTTGCGCCGATCGAGCAGCTTGCCGATGTCCTCGGGGCTGCCATGGGCGCCTCACGCGCCGCTTGCGATGCCGGCTGGGTTCCCAACGATCTTCAGGTCGGACAAACCGGTAAAGTGATCGCACCGGACCTGTACATCGCCGCCGGTATCTCGGGAGCGATCCAGCACATCGCCGGCATGAAGGGCTCAAAGACCATTGTAGCGATCAACAAAGACGAAGAGGCGCCCATCTTCAGCGTCGCTGATTACGGTTTAGTGGCTGACCTTTTTGAAGTCTGCCCAGAATTAGCGGATAAGGTGTCGAGCCAGGGCTTAAAGCCAACCGCTTAGCCTTCGGGCTGTAAAGGAGCGTCATGCACGGAATAGCCGTTGTTTCGGTCCTGAGCCTGTCTCTTGCGTTCTTTGCCCGCAACTGCTGGCGGCTGATCCGAATGATTCGTCTCGGGGTCGATGACTTTACGCTAAGCCATCTGTTCGGTCGACTTAGCGACGTCGCTTATTATGTGATCGGTCAAGCCAAGCTGCTGCGCGACCCTGGCGCTGGCATTTTGCATATGGCGTTCTTCTACGGGTTTTTACTGATCCAAGTGGGGCTGGTTGAGTTTGTCCTTTCAGGTGTGTTGTTCGACTCTGAAGGCTATGGTTTTAGCTACGCTTGGATCTTAGGTAATCCGGCTGAATCACTGATCATGAAGGCGTACTGGATCAGCCAGGAACTGGCGATCTACGGCGTCGGGCTCGCGTGCGCTGTCGCGATCTTTCGGCGCTGGTTTTTGCGCGCCTTCTTACCCCGATTGAAAAAACGCTCCGCTGATGCCGAACTCATCATCCTGTTCATCGCTATTTTGATGGTCACGCTGGCGGGCGTCCAAGCCGCTGAAGTGGTGATGGGGCACGGTGTCTTTGCGGACCGAAATGGAGATTGGCTCGTCGGCCGGCCCGGCACCCGATTGCTGGCCGGGTTGTTGTCCGCCGACGCAGCAAACGCCCTGTACCCGTATTTCTGGTGGGGTCACTTCCTCACCATTATGGGGTTTATGAACTATCTACCGTTTTCCAAGCACATGCACCTGCTCGGGGCGGTACCCAACTTCTTCTTGAGGCCACGTGGTGAAGGCTTGATCTTGAAGGCTGTCGACTTCGAGACCAGCGAAGAGTTCGGAGTAGGGCGAGTCAACCAGTTCTCATCCTCTGACCTCCTCGACACCTTTGCTTGCGCGGAATGCAACCGATGTACGGTCGTCTGCCCAGCCAATACAACGGGTAAACCGCTCGATCCGGCAAAGATCGTTCACGACATGAAGGACAACCTTTACGCCAATGAGTTCAACCTTCTGGATTGGACGGAGCAAGGCGCTCAAGGCGAGCCAAACTGCGAAGTTGATCTCATCGGCGGTGCAGACTCGGAAGGCTCGATTCATTTTGATGAGCTCTGGAGCTGTACGACCTGCGGTGCTTGCGTCCAGGAATGCCCGGTAGGGATCGCTCATGTGCCCAAGATCGTCGACATGCGCCGTCACATGGTCATGATGGAGGGCAACAACCCACCTGAACTCGACCAAGTGTTTCGAGGCATGGAGACGAACGCTAACCCCTGGGGCTTAGGCGCCAATACACGCTTTGATTGGGCTGATGGGCTCGATATTCCAACGGTCGAGACGAACCCAGATTTTGAGTACCTCTACTATGTCGGCTGCGCCGGTAGCTTTGACGACCGCGCCAAAAAAGTCACTGCGGCGATGGTCAAGCTGCTGCGTATTGCGAAGGTCAACTTTGCGGTCTTAGGTAAAGGCGAAAGCTGTAACGGCGAGACGGCGAGACGACTCGGCAATGAGTACCTCTTCGTTGAAATGGCGGGCACGTTGATCGAGACGTTCAAAAGTTATGACGTCGACAAAGTCATCACCACCTGTCCGCACTGCCTCAACACGTTCAACAAAGACTATCCGACCATCGATTCGGAATTCACTCTTGAGGTGCACCATCACACCGACTTCTTGAACGAGTTGGTCGGAAGCGGGGCGCTGACTATCGACTCTGCTCCCGCTGGATCCGTGACCTATCACGACTCATGCTACCTCGCTCGCTACAATGGGATCGAGGACAGCCCACGTCATCTGCTCGAGGCCGCTGGGGCCGATCTGGTAGAGATGGAGCGCAACCGGGACCGCGGGTTTTGTTGCGGTGCAGGGGGCGGTCGCATGTGGATGGAAGAGCATCTAGGAACTCGGGTCAATCACAACAGAACCCAAGAAGCTGCGGACACAGGTGCGTCGACGGTCGCGGTCGCATGCCCCTTCTGTATGACGATGATCGGTGATGGGACACGCGAGATCGGCGTCGACGATGATCTCGATGTGAAAGACATCGCAGAGCTGCTTGCAGACCGGGTTTAGGGCTCAAGCGGGTGGCTAACTTGCCAAGCCAGGCAAGGCCCACTATCACACAGCCCCGAAACCGGTAGGTCCATGGCTAATCTGCAGAAAAAACGTAGTAAAATGCGCAAGCGCTTTGCGCGGGTTCGCGTCGACCTGCGTCTGGAAGTCGAAACCGAAACCGGGAGCTTGCACACCCGAGCGCGGAACCTGAGCGCTAAGGGGGTGATGTTCAACTCAGAAGGAGAGCTCGTCCCAGGGCAACAAATCCATGTGTTGATCTACATCCCGAGGGGTCGTGAGGTCGACCTACTCAAGATCAAAGGTGAAGTGATCTGGGTACGACGAGAAGAAGACCGCAGTTTTATCGTCGGCAGCACCTTCACGCGCTTTGCTCCGGGTGATGAGCGGCGTCTGCGTCAATACCTCCTGCAGCATCTGCGGGGAGAAGATCCACATCGCGCTCCTTATTTCGGCCGCGAAGGCAAATTCGACTAGGCACCATCATTCGGGGTTTCGGCTATGGCGTCCGCACCCAATATTGCCCCCCATTCGGCGCTGAGCCTCCTGCGAGGTAGCTGCGCTCTTGCGTACTTAGTGATCGGAGGCTTAGCGGCGAGCGTTGCGGTCGTGCCGTTAGTCATCTTTGGCGGTCGTCGAAACAAAGCTCAGCATCTCGTCGAGCGGCTTTGGGCTGGCGGCGTGCTCAAGATAGCAGGTATTCGAGTTGAAGTGCGCGGGCGCGAGCACCTACCCCCTACCGGCTGTGTCCTCGCAGCCAATCACCGCTCGAATGCCGACGTACTCTCGATCATGGGTTATGCAGCTAACCAAGCCCGCTTCATCGCCAAGGCAGAGCTCAGATGGGTCTTCTTTATCAGCATCGGGATGTCGGTGACTGGCCACATCTTCGTCAAGCGAGGTCAGCGCAAGTCCGGAGGGCGAGCGCTCGGTGAAGCCGCAAAAGAGCTCCGCAAAGGGGCTTGGGTTCTGCTCTTTCCAGAGGGCACTCGCTCCAAAGGCGATGACAGCCTTCCCTGGAAAAGCGGGGCCTTTCGTTTAGCGATCGATGCTCAGGTTCCGGTCGTTCCGACCGTGATTCATCACGCTCGACGGCTGTGGCCCAGCAAGTCCTTACTCCCTCGTCCAGGCGTCCTCGTGGTCGAATTTTTAGAGCCGGTCGCCACCGAAGGCATGATCGTCAAGCAGCACCCAAGCTTACGCAATACCGTCAGAGACTTGGTCATCGAGCGACACGACCAAGGGCTCGCCGCAAGAGATTCCTAAACGGTTACCCGGCTTACCCTGCCTTTCCGCTTTGCGAACAAGGCCCTCCAAGGGTAGTAATCTCTTCACCGCACCTTCGGTGTCTCAAGGAGTGTACATGAAGCGACTGACAGCTGTTTTAGCCTGTCTGACTGCTCTGCCAGCGATGGCGGCGGAACAAGAGCCGAACAACGACTTCGGATCGGCGAATACGACGAGCCATGGTCAGGTGATTCGCGGCGCGATCACGGCTGGTGATGAAGACTACTTTGTGCTGACCATCAACGGCCAGGCTACGATCGACGCTTGGACCTCCGCCGCTAATGGTGGGCGCAACATGGATACAACCCTTCGCATGTACGATGGAAACCGAGCCTCCATCGCCTATAATGACGACCGCGGCGGCAGAGCTGAAGGTCTGTACAGCGGGGTCTCACAGGCTAATGCAGCAGCCGGGACCTACTACTTCTTAGTCAAAGGGTTCTCGAACTTCTCGACCGGCGATTATCAGTTTCATGTCGAGCTCAGCGGGGGGCCTGACCTGAGCGTGACCAATTTCACCTTGAACCCTCAACCTGCTCCAGGTCAGGTCTGGGCGGCATCGGTTCAAGTAAACAACGGGGTGGGAGCAGCCGAAGCGACGGTGACTCGATTGTTCAACGGCGAAGACATGATCGGTGAGCACCAAACAGGTGCTTTAGCCGCCAACGCCAGCGCACAAGTCGCCTTCGCTGACCTTGTGGCGTTGCCCATCGGATACCACGATCTAAGCGTCTGCTCAGACGCTACCGGCGTGATCGAGGAGCTCGACGAGTCGAACAACTGCGCATCGATTCAAGCGACGGTAGGACTCGATGCGGTTGCGCAAAACCTTATTCTAAATCCCAACCCGCCAGGAGTTGGCGAAGCGTGGTCGGCGACGGCGACGATTCGCAACGCGCTAGCAGGCGTCTTGCCCGCCTCTCAAGCTCAGCTGCTGCTCAACGACGTCCCTTCCGGAACCTGTGAAGTTCCGGAGATCGCAAACGGCGGCACGCACGATTGCGCCTTTACTGAACTTGGTGGGCTTCCGTCGGGAATCACCGTGGTCAAAGTCTGCGCCGACTCCGGCTCAGGAATCGAAGAGGCTGCAGAGGACAACAACTGCGTCGAGCGACGGGTTGCGATCGGCTCGGATCTCATCGCTGAAAACTTGGTTATTAATCCGGTTAATCCCGGCTTAAATGACACCTTCAACGCAAGCGTTCGGATTCGAAACCGCTTCGCGCCGGATACTCCGGCGACCGTTGCGCGCATCAGCTTAGGCGATCAAGGCTGGGGCGATTGCGCCGTTCCTGTGCTCGCCGCCGAAGCGCACCATGACTGCGTCTTGGAAAATCTAAACCCGCCGCCAGCAGGTCGACTGATCGTTCGCTTCTGCGCCGACGCTGATGCCGAATGGGGCGAGCGTAATGAGGACAACAACTGCGCTGAATCGAACTTCTTTAACGGTCCAGACCTGCAAATTCAGCAGGTGGTTCTCAACCCTAACCCACCCGTTGAAGGGCGCTCTGCCCAGGCGCTCGTGGTGATTCGAAATGCGGTCGCAGACCCCGCCAATAATGCGACGATGGTCGCCGTCACTGAGGCGGGTCAAGCGGTGGGTACTCCCTGCCAGATCGCCGCAGTCGGCGGCAACGGTATCGGCGCATGTCAGATCAACGATCTCGACTTCTCAGGCGGCGCACACACGATCCAAGTCTGCGCCGATGCCGACAATGAACAAGTTGAAATCAACGAAGACAACAACTGCACTGAGCTGCAATTCAGCGTCGAGGACGTCGATGACTATGAACCGGACAACGCACGCTTGGAGGCGACTCTGATCCGTCATGAGACGCCGCAGGATCATACCCTGCACAACGCCGAAGACGTGGATTACCTGTTCTTTGTCGTCAACCGAGCCAGTGAGGCTCAGATCAGCACGGGGCCAGTGCAAGAGGGTGACGCCTTCAACACCCGAATCGCGCTGTTGGATGCCGATGGACGAGAGATCACCAGCAACAACAACGGCGGCGAGGGTAACTGGTCTCGACTGGTGCGAGAGCTCTTGCCTGCGACCTACTATCTTCGCGTCAACCGCGGCGGAAACGACGCCGTCGATCGTTATCGGATCAACCTAAGACTCATCGACCTCGCCGCACGCCCGCCAGATCTGAGCACAGGCGTCGTAAGCGTTACTCCGGATAGTTTGTTCGCTAACCAACGCTTCACGGTGAGCACCAGCGTCAGCAACGCCGCCAACGCAGGCGTGAGCCAGGGAACGACGGCGGTGCTGACGGTCAACGGCGAAACCGCTGGGGAGTGCCAGCTTGCGGAAATCGCTACCGGTGCCAGCGCACCGTGCTCTGTCGTAGTTGCTAACGGCGCAGCTGCTGGTGACGTGGTTCTGAGGCTCTGCATCGACCCGAACAACACCATGGAAGAGCGCGACGAGACCAACAACTGCGGTCAACTCAATCTGTATCTGTACGCTATTGACGAATTTGAAGACGACAACAGCAGCGACAACGCCACCAACTTAGCCATCGATGATGTGCAGGAACACACGCTGCACGTCGACGACGATGTCGACTGGGTTGAGGTCACGATGAGTGAGCCCGGGACGCTGACGGTTACCGGTACGGTAGCCGAAGGTTCCGGCGGTGATATCGATGGTCGACTCACCGCCCCGGGTGGCGAGTCCTTAGTCCGTTCAAACGTTATCGGACCTGTTTCACTGAGCTATGGGCCTGCGGACCGAGGCGTGTTCTTGGTCGAGATCACAGGACGCGGCGGTAATCGAGTCGATGCCTATTCGCTGACGGCGACTCATGTTGCTGTCGATGGTGATGTGGTTCGAGACATGCGTCTACGCAATGTCACAGTCGACCCTGATGAACCCGCACCTAACGCAGGATTCACGCTCGACATTGACAGCGTGAACGATGGCAACCTGATCTCATCGCCAACCGATGTGGCGTTGCGGATTGATGGCGAAGAGGTGGCGCGTTGTGTTCTGCCTCCAGCAGATCCAGGTGACCGCTCTCGCTGTCGCGATGTCGCCATGCCAGGACTGGCAGAAGGTAACTACCAGCTGCAGGCATGCATCGACCCTGATGGGGTGCTTGGAGAAACCGAAGAGGCGCAAGCCAACAACTGCGCCGAACTCGACCTAACCGTCGGAGAGCCGACGCCGCCGCAGAACGACCTGCGCCTGCAGAACCCCTACCTCAACCCAACAGAACCGATTGCGGGTGAGATGATTACGCTGCGCATGGAGGTGTTTTATACCGGAGATGACTCCACGCCGCCGACGACCGTCAACATCGAGGTCAACGATGAGACGGTGCATACCTGCCAGATCCCAAGCCTCGATGGTCGTATGACCCGCACCGCTCGCTGCCGCACCCTCCCGGGAATGCTGCAGATGGGCGACGACGCTCAGGTGATGCGTGCCTGCGTCGACCCAGATGGGCAGATCGCAGAGACCGATGAGAACAACAACTGCATCCGACTGCTGATGGCGCCTGGCGGCCTGATCGGCGATGACCCCGACGCTTATGAAGAAGACAACACCTGGCAAACGGCTGGGACGCTGAGAGACACGTCCGAGGCGAGCCGAGCCCAGGAGCACAACTTGCACACCAGCGACGATGTCGATGTGATGAAGTTTGCCCTTCAGCAAGATGATCAGATCAACCTTCGTGTTGCCGATGTCCTTGGTCAAGTTACGGTGCGCCTGATCGACGGCCCACTCCAGGCTGGCGATGCAGGCTCCCGGATGGAGACCGAGATCGAGCTTGATGACGAGGGTCTAGGCGATACTGGCGAGTTGGTCGCCGGACTTTACGCTTTTGAGGTTCGAAGCGCTGATGGTTTTGCGGTCGGTCGCTACAAGATCAATGCATGGAGTGAACTCGGGCCCCCGCGTCCCGACGCAGGTCCCGCACCGCCAGACGCCGGACCTCCCGGTGAATGCGTCAGCAACGCCGACTGCACCGGCGGTCAGCGCTGTGTCACCGATGATCCAGAACCTTATTGTACCAACCCTTGCGATACCGTGATCGACTGCCCCGCTGGGTTCCAGCTCACCTGCCGTGAAATTGGCCCTGGCACTAAAGCCTGCATTCGCGGTGAGGCGCCTCCGAGCGTTGGACCGGCTGACCCAGGACAGAGCTGTGGTTGCAGCAGCGACATGGGAGGAGCAGGCATGCTCGGCTTGCTCGGTTTGTTGGCGATGGGTCTCAAACGACGTCGGAGGCGACTGCCCTAACGCTGGCACTTCGAGCAAAATACTGTGCTCCGACCGCCGAGTCGGATCAGCCGCAGCGTCTGGTCGCAACGTCGACAGACCTGATGCTCACGACCATAGACTGCCAGCTGCTGGGCAAAGTAACCCGGTGCCCCATCAGAAGACTGAAAGTTGCGGATCGTGCTCCCGCCCGAATCAAGAGCGCGCTTGAGGACGTCAATGATCTCTATCTTGAGTTGTATCAGGCGTTTGGGTGAGACTTTTGATGCCGACCGACGCGGATCAATCCCGGCCGCAAAAAGCGCTTCCGCAGCGTAGATATTACCGACCCCGACGACCGTCGCCGCGTCCATGATAAGGGTCTTGATCGAGCGCGATGACTGCTTGCAGCGCCTGATAAAATCCTCATCGCTCCAAGAGTCATCCAAGGGCTCAGGGCCTAATGCGCTCAAGCGAGGATGCGACTCGAGCTCATGACTTTGACAACGAATGAGCATCCCAAAGCGCCTCGGGTCGCGGTAACGTAGTACGCCAGCACTCAATTCCAAGCGCCAGTGTTCATGATCAATCCAATCGACTGAATGAGTACTCATAAACAACTGTCCAGTCATCCCCAGGTGGACCAAAACCACCTCGCTGCCCGCCCGAATGAGTAAGTATTTGGCTCGACGCTCGATCGCCTCAATACGATGACCGGCCAGTTCGGCCATTTGATCACTCGATGCGTGATCTCGGAGCCTCTTTCCGCTGCACTGGTATGAACCTATCTGCTGACCAACGAGCAAGGGCTCCAAAGCCCGACGACAGGTCTCAACCTCAGGAAGCTCTGGCATAATTGCACCTTCGACAGCGTGGCTAAAATCCAATCCCACAGGCTCTAGACCGAAACAAGCGCGGTACACTGAATGAGCCGTCATTCATTTAATCACTCGCAGACCTAAAGCATCACTTTAAGTTCTAGTTGATCCGTCTTGAGAGTTGGGGTTGCAGAAACCCAATCTCAAGCGCAAGGAGTTGCACAGCGTAGCATCAATTTGGAGTCGCGAACCATGACCCGCAGCCATCGCCAAACCTCTATTCGCCTCATCTCTGACCGCCCCGTAAGCATATCAGAAACCACTGAAAACTGGGAGCTTATCCGAGAGTTTGGGCAGGATGTCTTCACCGACGAGGTGATGAAAAGACTGCTTCCAGCGGAAGCCTACGACGATCTTCGAAACACGATCGATCAAGGCGTAGCGCTCAATGAAACGACGGCAGAGGCGGTCGCTAACGCGATGCGATCATGGGCTCAAGAGCGTGGCGCTACGCATTACACGCACTGGTTCCAACCGATGACCGGCCTAACCGCAGAGAAGCATGATTCGTTTCTCGAGCTGAGCGAGGGCCGTGCGATCATCAAGTTTGGTGGCAGCCAACTGGTTCAAGGTGAACCCGATGCCTCGAGCTTCCCTTCCGGTGGTATCCGCCAAACGTTTGAAGCGCGCGGGTACACGGCTTGGGACCCCTCAAGCCCGGCGTTTCTGCGGCGCGACCCCAACGGCTGCACCCTGTGCATTCCGACCGCATTTTGTTCCTACACCGGGGAAGCGCTGGACGAAAAAACCCCATTAATGCGAGCCGGAGAAGCGCTACAGCGTCAAGCGATCAAGACTGCGCATCTGCTGGGTCACGCTTCCGTTGATCGTGTCTTCACCACCGTCGGCTGCGAGCAAGAGTACTTTTTGCTCGATAAGCAGTTCTTCGTTCAACGACCCGACCTTGCCAATGCAGGACGCACGCTGTTCGGCGCTCCGCCGCTCAAAGGGCAAGAGCTGGATGACCATTATTTCGGTGCGATCCGAAAACGCGTCATGGCGTTCATGGAAGAGGTAGACCGAGAGCTTTGGCGCCTCGGGGTCCCGTCGAAAACCCGCCACAATGAAGTGGCGCCAAGCCAGTTTGAGCTGGCTCCGATCTTTGAAGCGAGCAACGTCGCTATCGACCACAACATGCTCACCATGGAGGTCCTTCGTAACGTCGCAGACCGGCACGGATTTGCCTGTCTTTTGCATGAAAAGCCCTACGCTGGCGTGAACGGCAGCGGAAAGCATGTGAACTGGTCGATCGGGTGCACCGAGCGCGGTAACCTGCTCAACCCAGGCTCGACACCGCAAGACAACGTCAGCTTCTTGTTTCACCTCGCCGCGGTCATTGCGGCGGTCGACGAACACGCTCCCTTGCTGCGCGCATCGATCGCTCACTCGGGTAACGATCATCGCCTGGGCGCGAACGAAGCGCCGCCAGCGATCATCTCAGCATACCTAGGCGACCAGCTCACCGCGATCGTCGATGCGATCGTTACCGGTCAATCCCTAGCCGAAGGCGATGGTGGCTTGATGCGACTTGGGGTTGAGGCGCTTCCGCCTTTGACTAAAGACCCGACCGACCGAAACCGAACCTCACCCTTCGCTTTTACCGGCAACAAGTTTGAGTTCCGCGCAGCAGGCTCAAGCCAAAGCGCAGCAGTGGTGAACACCGTACTGTGCACAGTGGTTGCCAACAGCCTAGCCAAAATGAGCGATCAGCTGGAGGCCAAGACCCAAGCGGGCAAGGGGTTATCGGACGCTGTCTTTGAGACCATTAAAGAGACCTTAGTCGCTCATCATCGCGTCATCTTTAAAGGCGACGGCTACTCAGACGACTGGGTCACTGACGCCGAACAGCGTGGTCTGCCGAATCTTCGCTCAACGCCCGATGCCCTGCCTGCGTGGGTCAGCGCAGAGGCGATCGCCCTCTTTGACCGCCACTCGGTCTTGACCGAGCGTGAGCTCAGAGCTCGCCATGAAGTAGCCTGTGAGAAGTACAACACGCATCTGACGATCGAAGGTCGCTGCAGTTCTCACATCGTTCGCACGATGATTCTTCCGGCGGTGATGGCCTTTCAGCGCCGTGTAGGCGATGCCATCGTCTCCTCCAAGGCTGCTGGACTTGAAGACCAAGCCCTCAGCGCTCAGCAGTCGCTGTTGCGTGAGCTTTCGGGATTGTACAACACGATCACTGACCGCTGCGATGAAATGGAAGCCGGCCTAGCAAAGGCTTCGAGTATCGAGCACGCCCCAGAAGCGCTTCAGGCTTTCAAATCAGAGGTTCTCGAACGTCAAGCGACGCTGCGTGAAGTGGTTGATATGGCAGAAGCCGTTGTTGAGGACCGGTTGTGGCCCCTGCCGAAATACCATGAGATGCTGCTGATCTATTAGTCTAGACGAGCTGCCAGCGGCGCCTCAGCGCAATAGCGATGAACCCGGGCGTAAGTATGATCAAAATCCACCAGGGTTGAGTCCAAAGAGGCTCTTGGCGCATCGCTTCGATCCGCTCACCCTTGCGATCTTTGTCGATCGCCAGATCACTGAGTTGAGTCGTATCCCAATCGTAGACCTCACCATCGCTGGCGTCCGCTAAACGCTTCAGCCGGTCATGATCTGGACCCACTAAACGTCGCTCTAAGCTTGGCTGTCCTGCGATCACGATCGCTTCAGCCCTGGCGACCTGGCGACCTTCGGCGCTTGAGCTCGCCTTGAGGGTCCAGTCACCGGGTGCCAAATCCTGTACATCAAACTGAACCTGACCGGCTTCGTCCGTTTGACTTTGCAGTCGGCGCTCGGGCTGACCCTTCTGCCGGAGGCTAAGATCCACCACAGCGTTCGCTTGCGGCAGCCAGTCCTGGCCCCGCAGCGATAGACGCACCGGCAAAGACGCCCCCCTGCCGACCGAGGCCGGCAGGTCATCCCAAGTCAACCGGCTAAAGGCGGGATCGCCACTAAGCCAACGCAACATATTATGCCAAATTCGGTAGTAGGGTCGCGCCGTTTGTCGACGCGCCGCCGCAGGAAGCTGCCACCGCCATAAACTATCGACCGCCAAGGCCAACGCCCGCCCCCGGCCTGCCGGTGCAGCAACCAGCACCGGCTGTTGACGTGTCGTGGTGTGCTCAGGGTGTGCCAAGATAACCGCTGCGCCGGGCTTGGGGTCACCCAATCGGTTGCGGCCTCGCAACAAAGGCAAAGACGCCAGCTGATCTTGCACATCGGCAGATTGCCCCAAACTCAAGATCGGGTGGTTTGGCGCAACAGCCAAAGGAACAAAGGGCCTGAGGTCTGCCGTAGCTGAGGCGATTTCAACCGGCAGCAACCTACCGATTTCGGTGTCTTGATACTGCCCCTCAAAGAAACTGCGCTCTCCGCCGACCATCGCAAAACCACCGCCATCTACCTCGACGAACCGGCGAATATGGCCCAAATAACGACCCACGCTGTACGGTGCGTAGTTAAAGTCGACGAACAAGACGACGTCGAAAGTATGCAACTGCTCCTCGAAAAGCTCGCGCTCGGGGAACGGAATCAAGCTGAGCTCTTCTTCAGGCACTGAGCTGCTGTCTTCATGGGTCCTAAGAATAAAAAAGCTGACTAAATCGACGCCCGGGTCTTCTTTGAGCAAGCGCCTCAAGTAGCGCACGTCCCAGGTAGGAGCGCCGGCAACGAGCAGCACCCGCAGTCGATCTCGAACGACATCCATAGGAACCAATAAAACATTGTTTGAGATGTCTTCTTCACCACTGACAACCGGCGTCGAAAGGCGAATCACCTGGCGCCCGACGCGCATGGGCTTAAAGGGTATTTCCAGTTCAACGCGCGCAGGGTCGCCGACCAGCTTCACGCGCTTTAGTTGATCCGCAACACCCGGTATTTGAACCTTGATGGTCGCCTCCATACCGCTCACTCCGCGACCCGACAAAGCGACCTTCAAGGTCCGCGTATTGCGCACAAAGGCGACGGGCGCTTCTCCTGCCATGCTCAAGGAAAGGTCACGGCTTTTCGATGCATTGGGTGCCAGGAACAGCAAGGGAACATCAAGCTGGCGGACGCGCCCTTTAAGGTCCTCGGCGCGCTCTTGGCTGACCCCATCAGTCAGCACCACAATTCCGGCAAGTGGCGAGCCCTGAACAGCGGCTGCCGCTTCTTCTATGCTCGCCAGCAAATACGTCTGCTTGCCATTGGGAGCTTGACCTAAACTGTTCAACTCAAGCGGCTCAATAGAACGCGAAAATGAGAACTTAAGCACCGAGAATTCACGTTGCAATGACTCTATAGAAGCTTCCGATACGAGACGCGAAACAGCGGCCCTTCTAGCCTTCGTGTCCATGGACCGGCTTCGGTCGACTAAAACCAAAACGGTACCGGGGACTGAGGTCACTCGCTCATGCCGAATCCCTGGACCGAGTAAGGTCACAAGCAAACCCGCACCGAGCAAGAATCGAAGACCAGCTAAGGTCATCCGCTGGCGACGATTAAGCGTACCGCTCGCTCGCCAAAGAACGAACAACACGCAGATGACAACCAGAGCACACACCCACAACGACGTGCCCGACATCATCGGCTCAAAAGCTAAACTCTGCCGCCAGTCCTGCATCTTATTGGCGACGCTTGAGCAAGAAGGGGATGTGAACTTGATCTGCTTTGTAATCGGTACACAAAGCGTACATCACCAGATTCACGCCGAAACGAACGGCATGCTCGCGTTGATCCTCACCGCCAGGGTCGCAAGAAAATGCCCAGGCACCAAACTCATCGCGAAGCACCGCTCCACCGAGATCGACGTCAGCGCCGAGCGCCACCATCCGTCCATCGAGCTCAAGAATCGGCGTTTGATTCTCAGCTATGCCCCGGCCAACCGCATTCTTGAGCAGATAAAAGCTCCGAAACAAAACGTGCTCTCTGGTCGTCTGCGTCGCGGCATCAGACGGCAGCTGACGAGCGAGTCGCTCCAGACAACGCTCACCAAATTGGTCCCCGGGAACCAAGGCGTCGAAATAGATCATCCCGCCGCTGCGAACGTAGTGAGCTAGGCGCTTCCATCGCTGCTCTGGCCAGTCTGGTGCCTCCCCTTGCCCCACACAAACCAGCAAAGGGTAATCAAAGAGTTCCGCTGCGTCAGGGTCGATGATCAAGGCTTCGCTCGAGACCTTGATCGATGTGCGCGATTCGATCTCTAAACCCAGACGAGCCCACGACTTTTGCCGGGCAGCTGCGTCACCCGCGTCGAGCAACGCAAAGGTCAGCTGACTAGCCCGCCCAAAGGCAAAGGCGGGCCTACCCAGCGCAAGGCTAGCTAGCGTCATTGCTTTTATGAAGCGTCGTCGCTGCATCGGTGTCTTTCTGAGTCTTTGCTCTGAAGCGGCCTTCATGGCAGGTTGGGCGAGGGAACATGAGCGAGACAAGAGGCATGTGCAAGCCTACCTTTTATTGGCCGATGGTACTGATCTTCAGTGCGATGGTCTCCGGTTGCTTCGATATTGAAGAACAGATCACGGTAACTTTGATTTCCGTGGCGGAGGATCGCGCTCAGATAAGCGCCGAAATGATCTTCCGCGATGCGCCGATTGAAGATGGAGAAATGGTCACTTTTCGCACCGACCAAGGTAGTTTTGACGAGCTGAGCGAGCAGAAGGTTATCGAGGTGCCGGCCAGCGGAGGCGTGGCGACGGTGACGGTGTTTCGATCCTGTGAGCTGAGCAACTCCACGGTGTCAGCGAGCTTTCGAACGATCAACAGATCAACGCCATCAGCGCAGCTAGCGGTTGCGTTTCCCGACCCGCCGCTTGTGACCAACCGAGATCTCGGGTTCACCTGCGCAGCGTCGAACATCGCGGCGCTCGACGAAGGCTTGATCGGAGAAACTTTTACCATCGACTGCACCGTTAATGCACCGAACCGAGCAGCCTTAAATCCCGCATTTGCGGCTGAAGCAGGGCGTTTTATTACTGGAGAGGCGCCGCGTAATGAGCGCTGCGCAGTAGCACCCATCACCTATCAAGTCGTGGTGGGCGAAGACGAACCCCAAAATGTGGCTCCGTTACCGCACCGATGCATCGACGCCTTTAGTTATCCCTCTGCGGGTGACGGACGGCCGGGTCCAGACACCTACAGAAACCCTCGAGATGGATTGGTCAGTTTGATTGTCTACGCTGCGGGTGCCGAAGGGTTTGATGACCAGAATCAAAGCGGAGCTTGGGATCTAGGAGAACCCTTCGATGACCTCGCTGAGCCTTATGTCGATGCGGATGATAACGGAGAATGGACGCCAGGAGAGTGGTACCAAGATGTCAACGGTAGCGGCGCCTGGGACGCAGGCAACGGACGCTACGACGCAGCGACCATCATCTGGAAAAAAACACAGATGATCTGGTCGGGCCAACCTTGGGCGGCCGATCACGAGAAAGCGAGCCGGCTGACCACCTCACCAAGCTTTGAGTCGATGGCGCCGGGCGCCAACGAAGGACGCACCGTTAAAGTTCGGATCGTCGATCGAAACTTGAACCCCATCGCTGCCCACGGAACCAGCGACCAAGTCCGAGTCCAAGCCAGTCGAGATCTCGAGTTGGTGCACGGAGCGCAGAGCAGCTTGAGCCAGTCCATGGGACTCGTTGTGGGCGCCGATGGAACCGTAAATCATGTCGTTGAGGGCACGGATTGCGACCAACCGGGCGGGCGCTATTTCTCAGCTCGCGTCCGCGACGCTCGGGATCCCGAGGGTTGCGAGGCGGGCTTAGTCAGCGTGACGGCTGAAGTTCGCTACACCCCGGCGCCAGGAGTCCGCCAGCGCAGCATCCAACTGCTGCCACTTGAAGGTCGATTGCGCGCCTGTGACCCATGAAACGGCGCGTTGACCTTCTCGTCTGTCTGCGGTGCGGACACGACCCACTCACACGACAAGGACCTCTGGCGCGCTGCTCAGACTGTGGTCGTGCTTATCCGCTTCGGCGGCCGGGGTTGGTCGACTTTCTGCCGCAACAAGAAGACGATGAACGACGCGTTCGTCGGCTGATCAACCCCCGGCACTGGCTCCGTAAGGCTGAAGAATCCTATCGGACACGCATGGCACCGCCGGATCCTGACTTGCATCAAATTATGGAGCAACACGCCGGCGGGTTGCTGCTGCACGTGGGCTGCGGCTCAGGTCTAATTCTCGACGAACTTGCCCGCCACCCCTGGCGACTGCGCGTCGGCGCTGAGCGCAAGCTCAGCAGGCTCTTGCGCGCACACCGCCGACCGAACGGTGGCGCTAACTTGTTGCTCATGCGCTGCAGCCCGTACCGAATTCCGATTCGAGAAAAAATAATGGATGTGGTTTTGCTTCAAAGCCCATTTGTCGAGTTCATGGACCCGCAAGCGGCCGTCTATGAGGTGGTTCGAATTTTACAGCCCAATGGTCGGCTGATCTGTCGAACACAGCGCGGTCAAGAAGAGCAGCTCAGCCAGATCCTAAGCTCCTCAGGTTTTGCTTATTACCGAGTCGGTGCTTGGTGGGTTAGCCGTCGCCTCGAGCCTCAGTCGAGCGCTTTGGCCGACCAAGCCCTGTAAACCACCGCAGGCGGTGTATTTCGCCAGACCACTTTGCTGGTCTCCACCTGATTAAAGTAGCCCTCAAGTAAGGACCTAAATCGCTTCGCTGTCGGGAAGTCTTTGGCGTGAAAATAGGTGAAGGTCGAAAACGACCCTTTGTCTGCAAGTGACCGAACAATCGCTCGAAGGATACTCCTTTGAAGCTCCTCACTGAACACCGTGAAGGGTAAACCGCAGACGATCGCATCAAAGGGTTGAAGCTGTCGCTCAGTCGCCAGCTCATCGAGCTTGGTTGCGCATCCTTGCACTAAATCGATCGACGGATAACGCCTGCTCAACAAGCGGACCCAGTGTTCGTCCTTTTCGACCACCAGCAAACTCGCTTGCTCGGATTTTAGGCGAATCAACTCTTTGGTCACGACGCCAGTTCCAGGACCCAACTCCGCTAAAGACGAAGCCGACTCGATCCCCATATGACGGGTGAGCTCTTCGGCTAAAAAGCGGGATGAGGGAGCCACAGCCCCCTGCTGACTCGGTCGCAGAAAGAACCGAGCAAAGAACTGAAGGTAATCGCCTAGCTGGGTTGCCAAGTATCCACCGACCGAAGCCTATCACGGCGAAGAATAAGTCGTCCCACGCCTCGCGGCGCCCCAGAATTCGGGACCAAATCGACAAAGCTATCATCAAGGTTGCTCGCCAAGAAACCCGTGATCTCGCGGCCGTCCTCAGTCAACAACCGACGCCCTGAGCCTGGTAATACACCGCCATCTGAGCGAAACATAATCGCTTGGGTTCGGCGCCTTGAGAACGCTTTACCATCGACACTTGGTTCAGGCGCCCACAAGACATGACCCGACAACCGCGTTCCGTCGCTCAAAATAACCTGACCCACACCATGGACTGCTCCAGGCATAATCGGCTCGCCGGCAGGCCCGGGAATGGGTTGCCCATTGGTAATGATCTCCCGGCGGTACAACTCCGGAAAGTCGTCGAAGAAGTCACACCCAGCTAATGGTTCGGCGCGCAAGGCTCCTGTGGGTTTTGTCCCACGCTTTTTACGCTGCGCTAGGCTGCGGCCCAAGCGGCGATACTCTTCTTCCTCAGCAGCCTCGAGCAAACCACTTTTACGCTTGGTCGCGAGCGCCTTGAAGCGCTCGACTAAGCGCCGCGTCTCGCTCACGTTCGCCGGCGCCAAAACACAGCAACCGTCAAGCAGTGATGACTCGAATCAGAGCTCTGGCGGAGTTCAGTATTGACCACCTCCAAGTCAGGGTGCTCGTTGAGAAATCGCGTCACTCGCTCACCAATCTTTTCGCGTTCCGATGCAAGCGTAGCGGAGAAAATCTCCAGCCCATCATACATGCGCGTCACCGCGATCTAAAACGGCCATCAGCTCGTTATCGGTCAAGATACGGTCGCTCAGCTTAGCCGCTGCAAACAGCGCCTTCTCTTTACTCTCATTCGCCTCGATACCGCGCACCTTCATCCAATAACGGACATTACTCATCCCCGACATTGGACCGATTTCGATCACTTGATCGATACCGAATTGTCCCGCCGGGACGCCAGAATACACCAAATCGGCGAGTTCTGTATCCCCTCGATCAAGGGCTTTGATAATCGCAGCTGCATGAACGCCGGTTGCGGTTCGAAAGGCGTCTTCGCCAAACACCGGATAATTGTAGGGCAAAGGGACCCGGCAAGCCTTTGCGGCCAAGCGCACAAAATCCCCAAGGCAGCTCAAGTCGTGAGGCCAGAGTCCAAGCAATTTCAGGTTAACCAGAATTTGATCAATGCTGGTGTTTCCCACCCGCTCACCGACCCCAAGAGCGGTCCCGTGGATACGTTGCGCACCGCATTCAGCAGCCATTAGGGTATTGGTTAATGCCAAACCCCGATCGTTGTGACCGTGCCAATCCAAACCCACGTCAGCGTCTGAACTCTCAACAAAATCAACAGCAAACTGCATCAGCTGACGAACCCCATGAGGGGTCGAATGACCGCAGGTATCGCAGAGCACCAAACGCGCAGCGCCAGCTTCAATGGCGGTATCAAACATGACCCGCAGCTGGTCAGGCCGGCTTCGGGTCGTATCTTCGGTCACATAAGCGACCGTCAGCCCCTGTCTGACACCAAATTCGATGGCTTTGCGGCTGATGTCGGCAATGGTCTGGACCGTCCAGTTCTCAGTGTACTGACGCACCGGCGATGAACCGATGAAGGCGTAGACCTCGAGCGGATGCCCGGTCTCATATTGAACATCAGCGACCGGAGCGATGTCGGCCTCTAAGGTCCGCGCCGCGCAATAGGGAATAATCGACAGCTTCTCGTCACGAATGAGTTTGACCAACTCGAGGACGTGCTCCTTAGCCCGAGCGCCAGCTCCAGGCAGGCCGACATCAACGACGCCAATCCCCATGCGGTCCATCATTCGAACCAACTCCATCTTTTGATCGAGTTCGGGATCATTCACTGTGGGGCTTTGAACCCCATCGCGCAGCGTTTCATCAACAACGGTTATCGGACTTTTTCCGAGCATCGACACCAGCCGCCGCTCGTTCCAATCGAAAATTAAATCGCTCATTCACCCACCTTGACGATCACTGCGATTCCCTGTCCTCCCCCAATGCATGCACTGCCAAGACCAAAACCGCCACCGCGGCGCTTCAAAGCGTGAATCAAATGGGCAGTAATCCGGGCGCCGCTGGCAGCGAGCGGGTGACCTAAAGCGATGGCACCCCCGCAAGCGTTCACTCGTTCAGGGTCGATCTCTAGCGCTTTCGCGCACCCTAAGACTTGGGGCGCAAAAGCTTCGTTGATTTCAATCAGGTCCATATCATCGAGCGTCAAACCGGCTCTCTTGAGCGCGAGCTTGGAGCTCTCGACAGGCCCTAAGCCCATCACCGTGGGGTCACAGCCGGTGACCCCCCAGCTGACCAAGCGAGCGAGCGGAGCGAGGCCCTTAGCTTGAGCATAGCTTGCGCTGCTTAGCACCAAAGCACCGCCGCCGTCACAGATACCCGAAGCAGCGCCGGCGTGAATTACGCCGTCTTTCTTAAAGACCTTGGGCAGCTTAGCGAGGCCCTCCATCGTGGTTTGAGGCCGCGGGTGCTCATCGACAGCGATCACGCGATCGCCTCGACGGCTCTTGACCGTCACTGGCGCTATTTCGGCGTCAAAGTGACCGGCTTCTTGCGCAGCGCCCCAGCGGTGCTGGCTCGCGAGCGAAAAAGTGTCGACTTCTTCTTGGCTCACCGAATAGCGCTCGGCGATATTTTCGGCGGTCATCGCCATCGGCGTGTTGCAATAGGTATCGGTGAGGCTCTCCCACAGCATATCTTCCATTTTGGGGCTACGGCCCAAGGGCGTCCCCCAGCGCGTCCCGCGCTGGACATAAGGCGCCTGGCTCATGCTCTCGGAACCACCGGTGAGCACCAACTCGGCTTGTCCGGTGAGGATTTGCTCAGCGCCCGTGATCACACCCTGAAAGCCAGAACCACATAAACGGTTCAAGGTAATAGCTGGAGTGCTTTGAGGTAACCCAGCACGCAGCCCGACATGACGCGCCAAATACAGCGCATCGGCGCTGGTCTGAAGTACGTTACCAAAGGCTACGTGGTCATAATCTGCGAGGTCAGCGCCCGCCTCGGCGACCGCTGCCTCTGCAGCAATCACACCTAAATCGGTGGCGCTTAACCCCTTCATTGAGCCACCAAAGGCTCCAAAGGGCGTACGCTTAGCAGAGAGAAAAACGATCGAATCGGCGTGGCTCATGTTGGCTTCCTAACAGCGCTGGCGAACCCTAAGGGTTCGAATGTGCACAGCGCTATAGCGAGCTAAGCGTCGGCCGTCGATACGACCTTACGGAGTCGTGATATCCGACTCATTTCGAGGGGCGATGCTGTGGTGATCAAAGACCTCTTCAGCGATCCCCACAATCGAGCCAAAGGCGGTGCCAACCACCCGCTCAAACACCGATCCATCACTCATCGTCGGCCAGAGTCGGTCGGTGACCCGCAAACCACCCGTGACGCTGATCGTGCCAAAGTCACGACACTGATCATCGCCATCGACGCAGAGCTGGCCGTCATCGCTGTCGGCGTTGGCTTGCTCAATCGCAACGTTCTCAACGCGTACAAGCACACCTTCCCAAGGCTCGGCAGCGCTATGGTTCTCGCCATCGCTAGCGCCTGCAAGCTCTTGCGCCATCACGGTTGAGGGCTCAGGCACGGTGCTTTCCCCGGTCACCTCTACGGTCGCGCGAACGACCTGAGATTGACCACGAAACTCCGTGTATTCGCCGCTTACATTAACCGTCGAGCCTGGAGTGACCGCCGGCAGTGGGCTGGTTCCAAAGAACACATAAATACCCGAGTACATCCCACGCCCTTGTTGAATCCATAAGCCGCGATAACGCTCTTCGCTGACATGGGTCATGCCCGTCACCACAGCATCTTGAATCTCAACCGGGCTCCCTTCGGTCACCTCACCGGACTGAATCGCTTGGATAGTGGTTGAGAAGTTGGGAGAGCCGCCGACAACGTCGAGGTCACGAGCGCCGCGCGGTAAGAGTTTGCGCTTCGAAAAACTCAAGTGAGCGATCCCGATGACCGAGGTAAACTCGGTGCCGACTTGACGCAGGAAATACCGCCCGGTGCGCAAGCCAGAGAACAGCTCATCGTCGATGTACAAGCCATCGTTGACCTCAATCTGACCGTAATCGACGCAATCATCTTGTCCTTGAGCGCAGGGTTCGCCGCGCTCGTTGTCCGGGTTGGCGTTGACGATCGCGACGTCGTTCGTTTGAACCAAAACACCCTCAAAGGAAGGGGACGTCGCCAAATCAGCAGCGCTGACGACGAAGGGCTCTGGGAGTTGACCATCCGCCATGGCGGTGATCGTGGGATACTGAAGCTGTTTGAGGTCATTAAAGATGGTGAACATACCGCTCAAGCTGATCGACTTACCCTCGACAAGCCCCTCGGTCTCGCTGGCTTCTGAACCAAAGACATAGAGCCCTGAATCCGGGCCGCTGCCTTGCTGAATCCAAAAACCACGCCCTGGCGAAATCGCTGTAACGATCGCGTCTTCGATCTGAACTTGGCTGTCGCTCGCCACCGTACCGCTGCGGATCTGCGCGATGGTCGTCGTCGCCCCGACCGGCCCCGAATCGATCGCTGGCGCAACGCCTGCATCCGCAATACCGGTCGTGCCTGTATCGGTAAGCTGCTCACCGGCAGGATTGCTCATCTCACACGCAATGATCAGCAACGAAAGAACACTCAAAACGAAGATACGCATAACAGCTCCAACCCTAGGGAGCCGTGATAAGCCCTATCGACGCTCGCAGCGCAAGCAATTCACTGCGCGCATACGACCAACAACGTATCTACACACGCCAGCCGCCGCTCAGTGGAATGCTGGTTCCGGTGATCTGCTCAGCTTGATCGCTCATCAAAAACCTGACGGCAGCCACTAGCTCATCTGGGTTCGCCGTTCGGTTCATCGGCAGACGGTAGCGCTCGACCTGAGCTTGACTGGCATCGTGCAGCAAACCCGGAGCGATCGTATTGCAGGTTAGACCGTGAGCAGCCTCAGATTGAGCGATCGACGCAACCAAACTTTGCAGACCCGATTTGGCGGCTGCATAAGCGGCTAAATTCGGCTCAGCTCGGGCGCTACTTACGCCAGCCAGGCTAAAATAAATCAGGCGCCCGCGGCGCGCCCGAAGAGCCTCTTTGGCGAAACGGTAGGCGTAAAACGACGAGTCTAGATTGCTGGCCATCACCGCGCGCCACTGCTCTGGCTCACACGCGTCGAGCGGTTCATGAAGAAAATCGCCGACGGTATGAATCAATCCATCAAGCCCGTCAGCATAATGAGCCATGAGCTGCGACCAACTCCTTGGGTCCGTGACGTCAAGCTGATGCGTCAACGGCGCCGCACGGCGCGTGCCGACAACCTCGTAATCAGGCGAGAGTTTAGCCACTAAAGCAGCCCCTGCGCTCCCGGCAGCGCCGGTAATCAGGAGCCGCTTCAATCGCCGACCGCGTTGTCGATCGCGGCCTCAAAGACCAAGCGGATGTAATCCCCCAAACCGTCACCTTCGAGACCATAATCGCCCAAATCCCCACCGCACATCTGCTGTGGATCACCGTTGTCATCCCAGTCGATCGGAGCCGAGGTTTGCAGACAATTGAGCACATGCTCTGAATGGGCTCGGCAGCCGCTCGTCGAGCCGTCGTCAGCGGAAAAATTAGAGTGATCTTCGATGCGCTTAAGCAGCAAGTGCAGATAGGGTGATTGATCCTCATTCCCTACACAGACCGAGGCGTAAGCTGTCGAATCGCGACGGTCAGGGCGCACCTCTCCGGACGGCAACGGACAGCTCTGCGCCATCCAATTGCGGTCGAGAACCCCTTCCATGTGATCGCGAAGCTGTGACGCCATCAGCGTCATGTGCCCTGCGCGCGCCTTGAGGTCTTCAAGGCTACCCGACGCGTCGATCGCAATCTCAAAAGCTTGCGACCTCAAGAGGTAGACACGACAGCGAGCGTCATCGGTCCACTGCTCGAGGAGCGCTCGCCCTTGGTCGCCAGATGCAGCCTGCAAGGCGCTGAACCGCTCGGCGTCCCAAACGGTTGGTGCTTGAGCGCATACCGCCTCCCGGTTGACCGAAGACAGATCAGGCGAGCAAGCCGCTAAGAGGCTCACCAAAACGAGCGAGATAAAGGTCCTCATAATCCGTTCACCCAACTCCAAGTCGCCAGGGCAAGAGTCACAGTAGAGCCGAGCGCAAACCACCGAGCAGATGCCACGTGGGCATCGGATTGGTCGGCGTAATAAGGGCCGGCGATGGGGTCTCGAGCGATCCCGAGCGCGCGATCTCCAGCCTCATTCGCCTGCAATTGAAAATACAAAGCGCCGGCCGAAGCGACGAAACTCACGGCGCCGAGCGTCAAACCCACCACCGGGATCTTACCCGCCTCAAGAACAGCCATCTCAGCGTCGCTCGGCGGCGGGCCACCAAGCGCCTGTCGCACCTTGGCTGCGGAGACGCGAGTCAGCCCAGTCAACGCTTCGGGCTCGGCCTCAAGAGTTTCGCGCAGCAAGACTTTGAGGTTGTTGTTGTCCGAATCGATCAACTTAAGGTTCAGGATCATCTGTCCTTTAAAGCTAGCGAGTGAGCCGGTCAGGACATAGCGCGCCTGCCAGGCCTTCGCTAAATCCAAAAGACAGTCGCCTTGATGACACCCCAAGGCGCTCTGGGTCGCCTTGACCGCCACAGTTTTCCGCAGATCCGCTGCTGAGAGCACCTCAACAGGTGCCCCCGACAAGGCGCTGACGATGGCGTCACTCAGGGCTTCAAGCTGCGCCTCTTCAAGCTCAGTACCGTTGACCAAATCCAAAACGATGATCTTTGGCTTTTGATCGCCATCGGACGCCAGCTCGACGGGAGCGGCGATCAAAAGACTTAGGACCCATAAAGACATCTTCTTTGCGCTCTCAAATCCTGGCAATTCACGGCGAGTGGCTGCACCTTGCGTGGGTCAGACCAATAAATCTAGAGGTGGGTATCAACGATGACGCAACAATTTATTGTCGACTCAGTCCCGGTGAGCCCTTTTCAAATGAACGCTTATGTATGCGGTGACGCCGAGACGAAAGACGGTGTTTTGATCGATGCAGGCGCTGAGCCGCACAAGCTCCTAGCGATGATCAAGCGCAGCGGGCTGACCATCCACGCGATCTTGCAAACCCACGCTCACCTCGATCATGCGGGCGCCATCAAACCGCTCAAAGAGGGCTTACTGGATCGCCCAGTCTACGTTCATGAGGAGGAGATGCCGATCTACAACTCGGTCGAGCAATCGGCGCGAATGTACGGATTGGGTGATATTCCCCAGCCACCACCGCCCGATCACTTCATCGATGATGGACAGGTCTTAACCTTCGGCAGTTTATCGGCTCGCGTGATCTTCTTACCAGGTCACACGCCTGGAGGCGTAGCCTACGTCATCGGTGAGCATATCTTTGTCGGTGACACCTTATTCATGGGCTCGGTCGGGCGAACTGACCTTCCCTTCGGCGACACCCCAACGCTGATCGCTAGCCTCAAGAAGCTGATGCATGAAGACGATCAGCTGGTCGTCCATCCAGGCCACGGACCCGAAACGTCGATCGGAAACGAGCGTCGCAGCAACCCGTTTGTTGTCGCCGCCTTGCGCGGCCAAACATGGGGCTGATTAGAACCGAGGTACCAAGGTAGCGCTCAAGCGATTGCTCGTATCATCCAAGCCAAGCTGCTGAGTCGAATTGAAGCCCCAGCAGTAGAGCTGAGCTGACGAGGTACGAGCGCAACCATGGTTGAGACCAGCGGCGACCTCGATCACATCTTCGACCCCGCCCACAGGAACCGGCGCGAGGATACGCGTGCTGGCTTGCCCCTGACCACATTGACCCAAGCTGTTGGCACCCCAGCACCGAACCTGACCATCGCTCGTAGCGACCAGGGTAAATTGATCCCCTACCGAGACGTTGGTGACCTCACCCGCTGCGGGAACAGCGACAGGGCGAGACGAATTTTGATTGGATCCGTTACCGAGCTGACCAAAGAAGCCGTAACCCCAGCAAGCGACCTGACCTTGGCGGTTGGCGACGCAGGTGTGGCTTCGTCCAGAGGAGGCTTGCGCTACCCCAGCGAGCCCGACCACTAAACCCGCTGAGGCTCTCAGACCCTGCTGCGGCACACCGTCGCCGAGCTGACCCGAGGTCGCTCGACCCCAACAGGCGACCTGACCGGTGTTCCCGACACCGCAGGTGTGATCAGCGCCTGGGGCGATGTTGATCGACGCAGCTAAACCAACGACTCGCCCTGGCGCGATCTGTGTCTCAAGATTTTGATTGCCGAGCTGGCCAAACTGGTTGCGACCCCAGCACCAGGTGCCGCCGTCCTGCTGCAGCGCACAGGTGTGCCAATAACCTGCTGCGACGAGCGCAGCGTTGTCTAAGTTTTGAACGCGCTGCGGGCTACGGCTTGGCTCGCGTGTTCCATCACCGAGCTGACCGTGATCGTTAGCGCCCCAGCACCATACACGCCCCTGCTCAGTCACCGCGCAGCTGTGCGATGCACCCGCTGAGAGGTGTCGAACATCGCTCATTCCGCTGACCTGCCGTGGGCGGCCGACCAATTCGTCATCACCGCTGACTTGGCCGTGCTGATTGCGACCCCAGCACCATACGCTTCCATCAAACTTGCGTGCGCAGCTGTGCGACTGACCCAAGCTCAGCTTAACAATCTCTGCGCGACATTGAGAGCAGCCATCACCCGCTTCAAGGTTGCCGTCATCGCATTCCTCACCGCGACTGACCTCACCGTCACCGCAGCTCGGCAAGCGGCACTCAGTCGTGCAACCATCCCCCGGAGGGTCACAGGCTTCGTATCCTTCCTCGCCGGGATTTACGTCGATCCGCTGGTGCCCATCACCGCAACGCGCCAGCTCGCACGAGGTCGTGCAGGCGTCGAGGTCAGAGGGGTTCCCATCATCGCAAGCTTCGACGCCTTCGTGGACTGACCCATCGCCGCAACGAGCCGTTTCGCAAGCGTTAGTGCATGCGTCAGTGTCGACGTCGTTGCCGTCGTCACATTGCTCTTCTTCGTCGACCTCACCGTTACCGCAGCCCTCTAAAGCGCAGCGCGCTGAGCAGCCATCTTGGTCGCTGGTGTTCCCATCATCACAAGCCTCGCCGGCATCAACGACACCGTTTCCGCAAACCTCAATCCCGCAGGTCCCATTGCAGCCATCAGCGGGTTCATTATTAGAGTCGTCGCAGGCTTCATAGCCGCTCTGGTGCGCCTGAAGATCCGTGCGCAAAATGCCGTCGCCGCAGCGAGCCGATACACAATTCGCCGTGCAGCTGTCGGTATCAAGAGCGTTGCCGTCATCGCAGTCTTCACCGTCGTCGACACGACCATTACCGCAGCCCTGCATCACGCAGTTGTTGTCACACGAATCCGTGGGGTCCGAATTTCCATCATCACATTCTTCGCTCGCATCCACACGGCCGTCACCGCAAAAGGCGGTCGGTACCACAGGATCACTCCCGCAACCTGCTGCAACTAAAGCCACAATCCAAACCCAACGAACCATCCGACACTCCATGAGATCGATCATCCTGTGATCGATCATCGCTGACTCATGTTTACCCGCTTTACCTTGAGCCCTAACCACGCTTTGCGGCAAGGGACTCAGGCTAAACGAAGGAACTTACCTTATGAGTATCGACAAAGTGACCGTACTGGGTGCGGGCACCATGGGGCATGGCATTGCGATCAATGCAGCTACCGCAGGCTACACAGTGGTTCTTCATGACATCAACCAAGAGGCAATCGATTCAGGTCTTGGGCGCGCAAAAGCCTTCCTCAACAAAGGCGTCGAGCGCGGTAAAACCACAAAAAAAGAACGAGATAACGCGTTAGACCACCTCTCCGGAGAGGCTGACTTTAGCGCGGCCGTGGCTCAGGCAGATCTGGTGATTGAAGCCGCTCCAGAGTCGCTGGATTTGAAACGTAAAATCTTTGGCGAGCTGGGCACATACTGCCAGCCCCACGCCATCCTGGCGTCGAATACCAGCTCGTGTTCGGTGACCGAGATGGCCATTGCGAGTGGCCGCCCCGAGCAGGTCATCGGCGCCCATTTCTTTAACCCGGTTCCGATCATGAAGCTGCTCGAAGTCATCATCACCGACCACACCTCTGAACAAACCCGAAGCGACTTACTCGCTTTTGGAGAGCGCCTAGGAAAGACCACTGCGGTCATTAAAGACTCGCCAGGGTTTGCGACGTCTCGCTTGGGTATAGCGATCGCTTTAGAGGCGATTCGGATGGTCGAACAAGAGGTCGCTGAGCCTGGCGATATCGACACTTGCATGGAGCTTGGATACCGCTTCCCTATGGGGCCTTTGCGCCTGACCGACCTGGTCGGCTTGGACGTGCGCCTTGGCATCGCCGACAGCATCTTTGCGGCAACTCAATCCCCTGTGTTCAAAGCGCCTGAGCTGCTTCGCTCGATGGTCAAAGCCGGTCAACTAGGCCGCAAATCCGGCGCAGGATTCTACGAATACAACTAAGTCCAACGTTGCGCCGCCAGCGCCCGCATGCGAGCACCGCCCTACGGCTAAGGAGATAAGCCCATGAGCTTTCCAGAACATCTGATCATCGGTGGCGAAAAGGTCAAACCCGCAAGCGGTGCCACCTTTCAAAGCGTTAACCCGGCAGATGAGTCGGTGATCTGCGAGGTACCTGAGGCAGGCCCCGCCGAAGTCGACCAAGCGATCGATTCAGCGCGTGAAGCGTTTGATGACGGTCGATGGAGTGATCTGCCGCCGGCTAAACGAGGCCGAGTCCTTCGTAAACTGGCTGGACTGGTACGAACTCACAACGCCGAGCTCGCTCGCCTCGAGACGCTCGATGTCGGCAAGACGGCTTATGCCGCCGCTACACGCGAGATCCCAACGGTCGCTAATCTGCTCGATTACTACGCTGGCGTCACGGACAAGCTCCCGGGGGATACCCTCCCGAGTGAGGCGGGTGTTTTGCGCATGACCTTACGCCAGCCTGTCGGGGTTGTCGGCGCGATCACGCCCTGGAACTTTCCCTTGCTCCTCGCCACGTGGAAGTTTGCTCCGGCCTTAGCGATGGGCAACACGCTGGTGCACAAACCCGCTAAAGTCTCCAGCCTATCCGCGATGCGCTTTGGCGAACTAGCACTCGAGGCCGGTGTTCCTGCTGGGGTGCTCAATATTGTCCCCGGCGCCGGCTCGGTGGTCGGCGACCGCATCGTCACCCACGAAGCGGTGAATAAGATCAGCTTCACCGGCTCAACCGGCGTCGGTATTGGCATTCAAAAGCAAGCCGCAGACACCCTCAAGCGGGTAACGCTCGAGCTGGGTGGAAAGTCACCCAACATCATCTTTGAAGATGCCGACCTCAAAGCAGCTGTGCGCGGTGCCATGACCGGCATCTTTTACAATAAAGGCGAAGTCTGTGCGGCAGGAAGTCGCTTATTGGTTCAGCGCTCGATCTATAAAGAGGTCTGCGCAGCGGTCGCCGAACAAGCGGCTAAGTTTGTACCCTCCGCTCCTGTTCCCGGTGACGCTCGCTCTGCTCGTATGGGACCCGTTGCCTCAAAGGCGCAGTTCGATTCAGTCCTCAACCTGATCCAGGTCGGCAAAGATGAAGGCGCAAACTGCCTGACCGGCGGCGGCGCACACGACAACGGAACGGGCAAAGGGTACTTCATCCAACCGACCGTCTTTAACGAGGTCGATAACGCCATGCGCATCGCCCAAGAAGAGATCTTCGGGCCAGTTCTGTGCATTATTCCTTTTGATGACGAAGACGAAGCCATCGCGATTGCAAACGACAGCGCCTACGGGCTCGCAGCGGCTGTATGGACCCAAGATGTAGGCCGAGCCCTGCGCGTCGTGCGCAAGGTCGACGCAGGCACCGTCTGGGTTAATGCCTACAACCTTTATGATCCTTCGCTCCCCTTTGGTGGATTCAAAGCGAGCGGTTATGGTCGTGATTTAGGCGAAGCCGCATTAGCCTCCTACACCGAGACCAAATCGGTTTGGATCAATCTAGGTTAAGCGCATGGATGAACTCAATAAGGGCATGGCTGCGCTTCGCAGCGGCGATTTAGAAGAAGCCAGAACCTTGCTCGCTCAAGCGGTGTCCCAGGCGCCTTTGAACGCTGACGCCTATGAGGGGTTGGCGGATGCGCTCGAACAACAAGGGCGTATCGAGATTGCGCGCGACCTATGCGAAACGGCATTGATTCAGATCCCTGAATCTATATTCCTTCATCGCAAAGCCGTTTCGCTGAACATAACACTCGAAGACCTCGAAAGCGCAGAGCGCGCCGCAGAGCGCTTCGTCCTCGCTTTTGATGACGACGGTGACGCCTGGCTTGCGCTTGGCGACGTCCTCGCCAAGGCAGGGAAAACAGATCGAGCCTTGCGCAGTTATCAACACGCCCAAGAGCGCTCCGAGGACGATTGGCGCCCTTGGCATCGCATGGGCTTGATTCACGAAAAAAAGGATGACGCCCGGAGCGCTTGTGTTGCGTTTCGTAACGCCGCTCGATTAGCACCAGAGAATCATCGCCCGATGCGAGCGCTGGCGCGTGTGCTCAAGCGGCAGGACAAAAATGACGAGGCTCAAGAAGCCTTTGATCAAGCCCAAAGGCTGGCTCAAGCCGAAGAACATCAAAATCGTCACTAGACCACAAATACAGGGTTGATGACGTAGTCGAGCAACCCTACGAGAAGCGCATGAAAGTCATCGAGCACCTCAACCGTTCCAAAGAACCATTGATCAGCTTTGAGATCATTCCCCCTCGTCGCGGGGGAAGTCTTGAGTCGCTCATGCAGCTGGTCTCAGAGCTTGCCGTGCACAAGCCTCCCTTCATCGACATCACAAGCCATCCCGCGGTGATCTCTTATGAGGATGGACCCAAAGGCTTAAAGCGGGTGGTTAAAAGAAAGCGCCCTGGAACCTTGGGGCTTTGCGCTTTGGTGCAGCACAAGTTTGGAATCGACGCGGTGCCGCATGTGATCTGCAGGGGCTTCAGCAAAGAAGAAACCGAAGATTTCCTCATCGAGCTGCATTACCTCGGGATCGACAACGTGCTCGCCATTCGCGGCGACGACAACGGCTACGACAAACCCCTCGTCGAAGGCCGCACGAACAATCCCTTTGCGCTGGATTTAGTCGAGCAAATCCACGGGATGAACAAAGGGCACTATCTCGACCAAATTCAGGCCTCAGATCCGACCTCGTTTTGCGTCGGCGTTGCCGGTTACCCTGAAAAGCATTTTGAAGCCCCAAACAGGATCGCTGACCTCAAGCACCTCAAAGCCAAAGTCGATGCCGGTGCTGAATACATCGTGACGCAGATGTTCTTCAACAACGCCCACTACTTTCGCTACGTTGACGAATGCCGGGCAGCAGGGATCACCGTGCCGATTATTCCGGGGCTCAAAATTCTGGCGAGCCAACGACAACTCTCTGCGCTGCCGAAGAACTTTTGGTGTGAAATCCCTGAAGAGTTGGCGGAAAAAGCGAGAAATGCAGACCCCAAAGAGGTCGTAGAAATAGGGATTGATTGGGCGGTCAAACAGAGCAAAGAGTTGCTCAAAGAGGGCGTCTCATCCTTGCATTACTACGTCATGCAAAACACCCGCTCGGTCAACGAGGTGCTTCGCCGACTCAACGCTTAGTGCCCGCCCCCGCAAGGAGGCGCTTTGAGGGTGACGTCGCCGTCGGCGGCGTCGTATTCGGCTGGCGTCAGGCATTTCATCTGCAAGGCGTGCACCGAGCCCGCTAGCTCATCCGCAAGACAGCCATAAACCAAGCGCTGTCGCGCCACTAAGCTGCAGCCATCAAAGGCCTGAGCCACAATAATGATCCGAAAGTGACTCTCGGTCGCCGGTCCGGCATGCCGGGATGAGTCGTTATCAATACGCAACCGCTCCGGCGACAACTCACCGGTCAATTTGGTCTCAATCGTTGCCGCCATACTCATGGGAACTCCATCGGATCATCGGGAACTAAAAACGAGGCGATAATGGTGCGAACGCTGCCATCTCCAAAGCGCACATCCACCTTGGTACTGGATCCTGAACCGCGCAAGGACTGGATCACGCCGCGCCCGAAGCGCTCGTGTTGAACGGGGTCGCCCGGAACAAAAACGCCGCCTTCTTGATCGCCATAATCGGCCTGAGCTAGCTCATCGTATCCTGCAACCGGCGCCGCACGGTTCTGACGCTGAGGCAGGGGGTTTGCCACGCGACCATCGAGCGGGCTGTGGGCGTATCCGCGCACGCCGTCGCCGGCAATTTCGGTGATAAACCGGCTCGGTCTTCCGGGCAGTGTCCGCCCGTGGTGCATCCGGGATCGAGCCCAGGTGATCAGCGCGTGGTCACGAGCCCTAGTCAATGCAACGTACGCCAATCGGCGCTCTTCTTCGAGCTGGTCAAAGCGTCCGCCTTCAGGGTCCGGCATCGGGAACAAACCCTCCTCCCAGCCCGGCAGGCACAGAGCATTAAACTCCAGCCCTTTCGAGGCGTGGATGGTCATCAAGCGGACGCCCTCGCCACGCCCCAAATCAGCTCCACCAGCAAGACTCCAAGCCTCTAAGAACTCCGCCAAGCTACCCTCGGGACCGGCTAAGGTTTGAGCGCTGTCCATCAAACTCAACAGGTTCGACTCGCGATCATCGGCTCGCTCAGGGTCTCGGTTGCAAGCCCACTCCAGATAGCCTCCATCGTAAATCACCCGCTCAAGCGCCTCACTCACGCTCCCTGGTGTGGGATCTAAAGTATCGAGCAAACGCTCGATACCGGCGTTGATACGCTGGCTAAACTCACCGCGATGACTGCGCACAAAGGGTAAGAGCGCACGCCCAGCCGCCGCCGCTTTGATCTTATCGATCGCTACTTTGCCCAAGCCGCGAGTCGGTCGGTTGATAATGCGCAATAGATCCAGATCCGAATCAGGTTGTACCCACAGCCTCAAAAACGAGGTCACATCGCGCACCTCACGCGTCTCAAAAAGGGCTCTGCCGCCGACCAATCGATACGGTATTCGCGCCGCAGCCAGACCGATCTCAACGCTTCGAAGCTGCGCATTGGTCCGCGCTAAAACAGCCAACTCACTGGCTGGAAGGTCAGCATCGAGCCAGGACTTAAGTTGGCGCACCACCTGACGCTGTTCATCGCGGTCATCCGCAACCGCCATCACCTCGAGCGATTCGCCCGTCCCGCGGCTGCCCACCAACTCTTTACCCAGACGATCGCGATTCTTTGAGATCAAGCGATTGGCGGCATCAAGGATCGTCTGGACCGAACGATAATTGCGCGCCAGCGTCACACGACTTGCGCCCTCATAGACCCGCTCAAACTGCAACATACCGGTCACATCTGCGCCGCGCCAGCCGTAGATACTCTGATCGTCATCACCCACCGCGACGATCCGAGCGCCATGGCTAGCTAAGCCCTCCAAAAGGCGATGCTGCAGACGATCAGTGTCTTGAAATTCATCGACCATCACCTCATCAAAATGAGGCAAGTGATCACCCTGAGCCAGCTCCACAAAGCCCTCAATCAAGCCCTGAAAGTCGACCGCGCTGGCGCGCTTGAGCGCCGCTCGATACTCCGGCAGCCGCGCCTTGGCGAGTTGACCGGCGCTATCCCAGGTAGGGATCGCAACTTGAGGGTTCAAGCGCAGTCGATCCATCGACTTGATCAACGCGCCGGGGGTGACCTGATCAGCGCTCGATAACAAACCCGACACGATGCTGCGCTGGTCCGCTTCGTCGTAGATCAAAAAGTCGCTAGGCCAATCAATGCGCTCACCGAACTGACGCAGAAATCGAACCGCAACGCCATGAAAGGTGCCGCACACGACCCGCTGAGCGCGCGTCCCCACTAAAGCTTGTAGACGCGCCTTGAGTTCGGCGGCGGCCTTGTTGGTAAAAGTGATCGCTAAGAGGCGTTGCGGTGCTTGTCCCTGGTCGAGCAAGCTCGCCAAACGATGCACCAAGGTGCGGGTTTTACCGGTCCCCGCACCCGCTAGAATCAAGAGATGACCGGCGCGGTGCTCTGCGGCGGCGCGTTGTTCTGGGTTGAGGCCGTCGAGAAAGCTCATGCTCGCTTCTTCTCGGTTTTTCAGCGCAGACTCAAGCCCTCGATGATGAAGAACCGCTCCGAGACAAAGACCTTAGAAAAACGAGGCTCAGCGCCAATAGACGAGCCAACTCACCATCCGGATTCGTCCCCCCGTACCGGGCTGGCCTCGAACATCAGACCAATAGCGAAGGGAGCGAGTGCTTCCTGGCGTGAGCTCGTCCGTCAAATCAATACGCCACGGTCTAACCTCTTGCCCTGGGCACCAGCCAGCCCGACCAAACGGCCAGGTCCCAAACTGATTGGGGACGACCCCCTCATTGATCGCCATCTGACATCCACGCCGGACATCGGCGACGCTGTGATCTTTCTCGTGAACAGGGCCTTCACCGACCTGAATTCGATGATTGTGCGCACAAAACTCTGAGCAATTCATCGCGCCCGACATGCCGTGACCGGTGATGTGCGCAACAAACTCAACTCGTCTCACATCCTCTGGAATCGTGACCTCTTTGAGCTCTTGGGCGTCGTTGTAGCCTTCGCCATAGCCACCGCCAGTCCACATCGGATAGACCGCATCAGGTCGACCAAAATCAGGGGTCGTTGAGCTCAAACGCAGCTTGATGGTCAGCAGATATTGCTTCCCGTTCGTGCCGACCTGAAAGCGCATCCGGCGCTTACCCCCTGATTTAAAATGAGCGAGCATCGGCGTGATGTCGTGAACCCAGCGCCCGGGGCGTTTGTAGGTGGTGATCCAATACGCAAACTCAACCTTATCGGGGCAGTAACCCACCCGGCCTGACTCCTCGAGCTCGCAGTACTCAGTGCAGCCGTCGCCAGCGACCGTGTTGCCGTCGTCGCAGGCTTCGCCCCCTTCTTCGTCAAGCACCCCGTCGCCGCACCCTGCTCGCGGCGTCGTGCCGCATAGATAAAGAGGCGCCGAATAATCCCATGGGTTGCAGTTCTCGTGCGTGTGGTCAGGGCAATCCATGAGCATGTCGATGGCCATGGTATCAAAGCCCTCGAGCGCCTCGGTGCTGGGTAGATCGACCTCAAAGGTGGTGCCGCCGCCACCATGCACGAGACCTTCGGTGAGCAACACCTCAGTGATCCCCTCCTCGGCGCTCAAACGCTGATGCCGGTCAAACTCAAAATTGTACCCCTTGGCTTCTTCAGCGATCCAGCGAATGTCCGGGTTGGAGTCTTGCATCGTGGGGTCGCGCAGCAAGCCGTGCTCTCGCAGCCGCTGAAGGCGATCGATCGAGAAGGTAAAATTAAGGAACGAGCGCGGCTCTCGGCGCGCCAGATCACCAACCGATCCAGCCAAGGCTTGAACCGGCTCCATGATGTAGTGGATCCTGCCCTCCCATTCGCTGCGCTGAGCCGGGCTCAAGCGCTCAAGAACGGCGTCAACGACCCCTTGGATTTGCCGAACCGAGTCCTGCGCTTGTTGGGTGGCCGCAGCGAACGCGCCAAAGAACAGATGACTGTTGGTGGGGAGCTCAACCAGCAAAGAGCGCATGTCGCTGTTGATCAAGGCGCTGGTGTACTCCACGCCGCCATCACGAAAGACAAAGTGATAGCTGTCGCACCCCGTATAGGCCTCGCTGAACGTCCACTGACGGCCGCCATTGAGCGGCAAGGTGAAGTCACCAACGAGGTCGGTGACGAGCGCCGGAGAGCCTGCGCTTGCGTCAAAGACCGCATCGCCGCACTGAACCTTATCGCAGTCATCGCAAGCGTCGTTGGGCTCGTAATTACCGTCATCACACGCCTCATCCCCCGCAGCGATGCCGTCACCGCAGCGAGGCTGGCAGCTGTAACAGCCCTCAGCTTCAGAGCCTTCGCACAGCTCACCTTCTTGCACGACCCCATCGCCGCAGCGCGCAGCCACGCAGGCTGAGCTGCAGGCGTCGGTATCGACGGCGTTGCCGTCGTCACAGGCTTCGCCTGCTTCGACCGAGCCATTACCACAGACCGGATTGGTCGGCGTTTCAGTGCAAGCACCCGAAGCGAGAAGGATCATAATTAGATAGCGCATAGCGGCACTCTGCCGCCCGAGGGCTCAGCGGTCAAAACCCGAACTATTTTATGGCTTAGGAAAGCGCGGCGTGTAGCTGTGGCAATACGGCGCTTTGCCCGTTCGTTGGTAATAATCCTGATGGTAATCTTCAGCTGGCCAAAAGGCTTCGGCAGGCTCAACCTGTGTCGCCACCTTCAAGCCGGTCTTCTTCAGCTGTTCAATCAAACCATAGACCGTCTTTTCTTGCTCAGAGTCGGTGACAAACACGGCGGAGCGATAATGGGTCCCGATGTCGGGGCCTTGCCGGTTCACCTGGGTGGGGTCGTGGATCTCGAAGAACTGCCGGGCCAGACGCTCGTAGCTGATCTTTTCGGGGTCAAAGAGGACGCGAACGGTCTCGGCATGACCCGTTCGACCGCTGATCACTTGGCGATAGCTTGGGTTGTCGGAGCGCCCGCCCATATAGCCAGACTGGACACTGAGCACACCGGGCATCGACTCAAGCAGATGCTCAACGCCCCAAAAACAGCCCCCGGCGAAGAACGCCTCACGCGATTTTTTCTCGCTAAACCCCAAGGCTACCGAATTGACGCAGTGGCGTGTGTCTTTACCGGTCATGCCCTCGCCGCGAAACACGTGGCCTAGGTGCCCATCGCAGCGCGCACAGCGGATCTCGACGCGCAGCCCGTCAGCGACCTCTTTAACCGCGCCCGGGAGCGCCTGGTCAAAGCTCGGCCAACCGGTCCCCGACTTGAACTTAGCGTCTGATGGAAAAAGCGGCGTGTCGCAGCGAGCGCAGGTGTAGGTGCCCTCTTCTTTGTGGCTCAAAAATTTACCCGTGAACGCCCGCTCGGTGCCACCTTTCGCGACCACCTTTTGAGCTTCTGGGCTTAGGGTGTTCCACCCCTCTCGCGCCGTCTCTCCAGCCTCGAGGCGCCCCGAACACGCTAACCCCAACAAGAGACAACCTAAGATCGTGGCACGCATGAGCACTCCTCACTTAAGAAACCGGTCAAAGCAGCAGACGATTCCCACAACGATAATGGCCCAGCCTAAGCACTTGTAAAGCGCAACGCTTTGACCTCACTGATGACCGGCTAGGGGGATCGATGCGGGTTTGGATCGTTTCAACTTTGATTTTAAGTGCCTGTTCGACGCCGTCAGGTTCAGCGCCCGATGCGACCACACCGGCTCCACGTGATGCCGGGGGCACTGCTCAAGACGCTGCAAGGATGCACCCAGATGCGGGCGCCCTGCCGGGCCAAAACAGCGAACTTGAAGCGCTGCTCAAGCCCCACTTTGCCCACATCTACCGCATCGGTGGGTTCTACGTCGTGGGCACCGACGAGCCCCCACTTGAGACCGATCAGCGCTCCGCAACGGGCGAGCAAGTGGTCGAGCAAGCCGCGCGTTTGTTTGTCTCTTTGCTCGACGCCAACGACGACGGCGCCGTTGACGATCAAGCGCAACTCGACGCGCTCGCCGAACGGTTCGTCTTTGCCGTCGGACACCACCGAACGCTCGAGCCGCTCGAGCAGAGCATTGATCGCCAAAGCGGTCGCTACGTGATGTCGATGAAGAGCGACATCTGGCCGTATATGCCGAGCTGGAACGGGACCGGGTTTACGCTCACCGCGCTGCGCTCATCGATGTGGCGCCCAGCGCGCATGAGCGCTCTTTGGGAGGAGGTTTTTCATACCTACACTGAAGCCATGGCGAGTCGTTTAGAAGCCTGGAACTTTGAGCCCGGATCGCCGCTTGGGCGAGCCATGCAAGACGACATCAACGCGGGTGACTACGACACCGAAGAGCAAAACCGCGAAGAGAGCGGGGACTACGACGTTCGCACCGCAGCCAACGAATACCTGCACCAAATCTGGGTGATTCAAAAAGGGGGTCTCGCCGAGGTTTTGTCCCAACCGCAACAGCGCGTCTTGAGCCTGATGCGCGACCAGCCCGGGTACCCGATGACCATGGATAAGGACGCTGCGCTGACCCTCGCAGCGCAGGTCCAATAAGATAAGGCTTCAGTCCGACAGCTCGCACTGGGCAGAGCAGCCGTCACCGTCGAGTTCGTTGCCGTCATCGCAGGCTTCAAGCTCGGTGCGTTCTCCATCACCGCAGACGCTGCGGCAGTCGATGGGGCAGTCGTCGTCGTGCCTGAGGTTGCCGTCATCGCAGCGCTCACCGTCGTCGAGCACCCCATCCCCGCAACGCGGGGCGGCGCGCTGCGGAGTCCAGATGATCCAGCCGTCGATGGTGTTGAGCAGCAACGACTCGTGATGGTCGCCATCAAAGGCTATCTTTTGACGGTAAACGCCTGGCATGGCGTGGCGCGTCAGCTCATCGGCTTGGCGCCCGCTCAGGTCCAGCCGGTAGCTGTTGCGGTAGCCGTTCCACACCCAGTCTCCCTCCACCGCTAAAGCGCCGTAAGACTGCGGCGCGTAGAAGCCGCTGTAGAACGGGGGCTGCCACGCCGTGCGCGCTTGATTTTGGTTCCCAACCCCCGTGTGGTTCGCCAGCGCGTGGCTCTCCGAGAGGAGCTGACCGGTGGCGGGGTCGAGCAAGAGCGTGGTCCGGTATTGCGGTCCGCGGTCGATGTTTCGGTGCAAGCTCACTAACAACGCGCCGCTCGCTAAAAACTGCACGCCCGAGATCGTGCCCTCGCCGGCGAGGACCCGTCGGGGCAGCGCCGTGTCCACCACCCGGTCGAGCTGTCGATCCCAGATCTGTAAGGTCGGTCCGTTGTAGGCATGGCAAGCGATGAAGCGCCCTTGAGGGTCTAGCCCGCAACGGTTGC
>JBDQPD010000167.1:0-5288 GCA_040260805.1 Myxococcota bacterium
CGAGTAAATCGCCCTCAAGGCGCGCCCGCAGCGCAGCAGGTGTCCCTTCAGCGATCAATCGCCCTTCATCCATGATCAGCGCACGGTCGCATCGCTCGGCTTCGTCGCTTCGATGGGTCACGACGATGATCGAGAGCCCTTCCCGTGCTCGTAAGGCATCAAGATGCTCCCAAATCTGGCGATACCCGCCCTCGTCCAAGCCGCTGGTCGGCTCGTCCAATAAAAGGATTTTAGGTCGGTGCATCAGCGCTCGCGCCAGCTCAAGGCGACGTTTCATCCCGCCCGAAAAGGTGCCCACTCGCTCATGACTTCGATCGGTTAAGCCGACCCACTCAAGCAGCGCCGTGGCGCGCTCCGTTGCCGGCCCTGAAGCCAAACCAAAAAGTCCCGCTGAGAGGACTAAATTTTCCTTAGCTGTGAGCAGGATATCCAAGCTTGGGCTCTGGAAAACAACACCTAAAGAGCGTCTCAAGGCAGGGTCATCGGCAGCCGTCTCACGCCCCTCAAACAGGATACGACCTTGATCGGCATCTCGGAGTCCAGCCAGGATCGAAAACAAGGTCGACTTACCTGCACCGTTTGGACCGAGCAATGCTAGCTGCTCGCCCTGACCAACGGATAAACTCACCCCGTCTAAAGCGGTTCGCTCTCCATAACGTTTTACGATCGAGTCGACAGCCAACACGGCGCGAGTCTCCAGCCTGCACTCGACTGTGAACAGCCTTTAACTCGACTCGTCAAGCAAGGAGGAGCGAGTCATGACAAGGCGGTGATACCCACTAAGCGAGCCCAGCCGGCTGATCAGTCGTCGGTGCAACGATCCTCTTCTTTATTGCATGACTGCCCGTTCGGGCAGCCCTCAACCATGCAGCGCGGCGGTAACCAGTAGCGATAACTCGCCCACAACTGATCGCCGTCCTCGGTCTCTTGGTTGCCGTAGATGATCAGACGATTCTGGGTCACATCGTAATCGAAACCATCTCGCCTTGAGCGTGCCAAAACACGCACCGGGTCGTCGTTGTGTTGGATTCCCGCCTTGAAGGTCGTCGCAATCGGGCGCTCCTGGATCGGATAATCGGACGCAATACCCGCAGCAGTTTGCGCGATATCACCCATCAACTCGGTGTAGTCTAGGTTGCCGTTTCGGCCACAAATCGACTCCGAGCGACCCCCCGTTTCGATGGCGAGGAGGTCGTAAGAATGCGCTTCATCACCCGTGCAACCAAAGTTCGGCAGGTTGATAATTGAGAAGATTGGACCTGGGCTGTCAAAGCCAACCGGGGAGCGATAATCGTTGGTTTCGCCGCGGTAGAACTCGATGTGATCCGCCATATTTTGCTCGGCGCACTGCCGATTGTTGCGGCAGCCAGCGCGTTTGATATCGGCGTCTTCTTCATCACTTAGAATCACGATCACCAGGGGCGTTTCGAAACGCAGTTTGTTGGGATCTTCAAGCGAGCGCGGCATCAGGTTAGCGATCGCACGCCTGCCTGAGTTGAGCCCGACTTCAGTCGCCGAACCGCTCGTCCCGACGTTCACTCGCTGAATGAACTCATTACCGTCTTGGGTAAATCCTCCCCCAACGATCGTACCGCTGCCGTCCGTCGTGGTCACCGCCAAACGCCAGTCTAAGTTCGCTCGGTCAAGCTCATCGACCATCGAGCGAGCAGCAGCCATCACTGCGTCTTGCTCTTGGCGCATCGAGCCCGAATTATCGACGACCCACAAGAAGTCGACCGACGACGAGCGAGAGATCGGAGAGTTGCCGCAGTGACGTGCGATCTCTGCGTTGTCACCCGCCAGGTTTGAACCACCCGCCAAGTTCTCAGCGGCGATACTGCGCTGCCCATCGAGCTCACGGTCGTCGCTGACCGGAGCGATCGCAAAGAGCGTGATCACCTGAGCGTTGGACCGATAGATTTGGGAGATAACCATGCGGTAGTTACCCGATTGAGGCTCTCCACCAGCGGCAGGAAGGCCATTGATCCCCGGCACCAGCGTCGAGACGATCTGGTTGCGCGCCTGCAAAGCCGACATCCCGGGTGCAGCGATCTGCAGGACCACCACAGCCGCTTCATACTCATCGGCTGTCGTAAAGACGCGAGGACTGCCTGGTGCCACTTCAAACCCTGCGTTACCAATCGCTGCTACATCTTGCTGAGCCTGAGTAAATGCGCGCCGTCCACCTGGGGCGTGCATCACCTGATCATTCGGCATGCGGCTGACCATAAAGGCGTGCACATCGCGGTCGTTCTCAGTGTCCGCGTAGGCAAGGCCCACAGCGATGCCGCCGGTCATCAGCTCTCGACGACTGTCAAAGACCGCCGAGGGCAACGCAAGGCGAGCATGATGGCGCGGTGAGTCCCAGATTTCGACAGGGGTCAGGTGGCGCGTGGCGCAGATCTGAACTTGAGGGCTGCCCTCGTTCACGTCCGCTACACGCGGGTTGCTCTCGCCGGGGTCAACTTGTCCGTTCCCGTTGCGGTCTTCATCCAGGCCGTCAACCAGGCCGTCGCCATCCGTGTCCTCGCTCAAGCCATTCGTCTCGCCCGAGAACTCTTCACCCTCTCCGGGAGCCTGGTAGATGCCGTCGCCGTTCCGGTCCTCTAGACCATCGACAATCCCATCGCCGTCGCTGTCGGGGTTGCCCGGATCAAGCTCCCCCTCGTCTTGCTCACCGTTCGCGTTTTGATCTTCAGCGCCGTCGTAGACTCCGTCGCCATCCGAATCGGGGTTGAGTGGATCGGTCTCGCCCGGGTTCACGACCCGGTTACCGTTGGTATCCTCGATGCTGTCCGGGAGCCCATCACGGTCGCTGTCCGCATAGCGTGGATCGGTCTCGCGAGTGTCGCGCATACCATTGACGTTGGCGTCTTCGGCGCCGTCTTCAAAACCGTCACCATCGGTATCGGTCGACAAGGGGTTGGTCTCACGATCCTCGAACTCTCCATTGCAGTTCGAGTCCTCTAAGCCGTCCGTGATCCCGTCGCCGTCGCTGTCCGTATTGACTGGATCGGTCTCACCTTCGCCGACTTCGCCGTCACCGTCTTTGTCTTCAGCGCCATCGGGAATGCAGTCGCCATCAGTGTCTTCTTCTCTCGGGTTCATCTCGCCCGGATCGACCACACCGTCGCGATCAAAATCCTCGCAACCATCGACGATACCATCGCCATCGGTGTCCGGGTGGACCGGGTTGGTCCCCGTGCGTCGCTCGATGACATCGTCGATCATGTCACCGTCGAGATCTTCTGGGGTTGGATCCACAGCGCACGGTGCGCCACGCATTAGATTAGTCGCTGCGCCAGCATCGACCGGGGTCACCCCGCCGCCGCCTGCGTCGCCGTCTCCCCCAGAAGCCTCGCAGCCAGCAACCGCCAGCGCCAAAGCACCCAAACACAATAGCTTCTTCATGTTATCCCTCTTGCTCAACACATTGTGGCCCATTGTTGGTCATCTCGCACAAGAAACCATCTGGGCATTCCCCACACTGCGGCATGCAGCGCCCCGTTTGAAAATCACATAGCTCGCCCTGAACGCAACAGCCACAGCGATCAATGCTTTGTTGGGTTGGGTTTGGACTACCTGCAACCGGTTCGCAATCCGGCTCGCAGCGATAAGCCTCTCCCGGCTGTGGCTGAACGCATCGCTCGCGATCCGTGCACGTTCGACCGCATTCAGGGTCGGGCACACACAGCCCTTGGTCCGGGTCGCAGGTGAAGCCTTGGTCGCAGCCACCGCCACAATCAGGATCGGGTACGCAGCGGTTGGCATCCGGATCACAAATCTGGCCATCCGGACAACCACCAGGACAGGCCGGCGGGATCCAGTAACGGAAACTCACCCACAAACGATCGTTGTTCTGCAACGCTAAGTTCCCTTGCAGCACGATTGAGTTCTGAGTGCTGTCGTAGTCAAACCCGAGCGTTCGCGACCGATCAAGAACCGTCACCTGGTTGTTCTGCTGAGCCTGAATGCCTGCCTTGAACGTCGAAGCGATGGGCGAGCCGTTGAGCCGGTATGCCGAAGCGATCCCTGCCGCCGCGCGAGCGATATCTTGCATCAAAGGCGAATAATCAAGCTGCCCTCCTCGACCGCAGATACTCTCCGAGCGCCCGCCCGTTCGAATAGCCAAAATATCATAGGCGTGAGCGTTTTGCGCGGCTCCGCAGCCAAATGCTGGGATGTTGATGATGGTAAAGACCGAGCCTGGTCGCTCGAATCCATTAGGCGGCTGGAAGGCGCCCTGACCGTTGAAGAAGTTCGCATAGCCGTCGACAAAGGCTTGTCCGCAGGCTCGGTCATCCAAACAGTTCGCCGACTTCGCGTCGGCGTCTTCTTCGTCGGAGACAATCACCGTGATCAGAGGCGCTTGCGGGCGAAGACTGCTGACACCGTTGCCTCGCGGCAGCGCCCGCTCAACGGCTCGCCTTGCCATCCAGAGCCCTCGCTCCCTACCCGAACCACTGGTTCCAACCTGAGCTCGAGTTTGGAAGGTCTGTCCATTTTGCGTAAAGCTGCCACCGATCAGTTGTCCGTCATTGTCGGTTGTCGTCACACCGATGCGCCAATCAAGGTTGGTGCCATTGAGCTGCTGCACCATGGCGGAGGCAGCGGACCCCACAGCCGCCTGCTCTTGACCCATCGATCCTGAGTTATCGATCACCCACAAAAAGTCGACCTCGCTGGCGCGACGAATCACAAAGTCAACGCAGACCTTGCGGACGCGACTCCCCGCGCGAGCGACCGAGGTGCCGGCGGCGAGATTTTGTAGACTAATCGTCCTCAACCCCGACTCATTTGCATTCGCTGTGACTGGGGCGAGCGCGATCAGCGTGATGGCGCTTTGGTCACTTCGGTAAACTACCGAAACGAGAATCTCGAACGAGCCCCCCGCTCCACCGCCCGGCGCAGGCAAGCCCTGAACGCCAGCGATGAGACCATTAACCGCAGCGTTTCGAGCGCCGCCCGGTCCTTGGACAAAGGTCCCTTGAATCTCGAGCACCGCCGACTCAAAGCCGTCGTTGCTGGTAAAGACCCGCGGGTTCGCTGGCTGCAAGGTAAACCCAGCGCTGGCGAGCGCCTGGCGATGACGCTCAGCTTGAACGAACGCTCTTTGCCCGGGAGCGGCGGCTACCGCAGTCGGATGCGGTGCCATCGTGACGGTTGCACCAAAAGCCTGTCGGGCAGTGTCTTGATAAGCCAAGCCCACCACCGAACCGTTGAGCGTCAGCTCCGAACGGGTCGCGTGAACCGCCTGCGGCAAGGCGAGCTTGGTATCGAGCGCTTGC
>JBDQPD010000176.1:0-4325 GCA_040260805.1 Myxococcota bacterium
CACAGCGGTGAGCCCCATATCGCTTATCAGCGCGCCGACGATGGGGCGTTGATGTTCGCTTGGCGTCGCTCGGGGACGTGGACCAAGGTCACGGTTGACGGCAGCGGAGGGACAGGCTTTGAACCCGATCTGGTCATCGATCCTGAGGGTAAGCCCCACATCGCCTACCGCACGCGCTTGAGCAACGGACAAACGGCGCTGCGTTATGCCGTGGCTGACCGCGCCCAGCCGGATCATCCGAACCATTTCTTCCTCTCGACCGTCTTGGCGGCTGACAGCTGTATTGATGGCTGCGCTGACGGGCAAACCTGTGTGCGAGATCAGGTGGGTGAGCGGTGTTTAGCCAACGCTCAGGGCTGCTCGCCTTGCGGCGGTGGTACGACCTGCGTGCAAGACGCCGAAGCGCAATGCATGACCATCGCTCATCGCGAGGGCGAGGTGAGCGTTCGCTCGCTTGGTCACGCGCCCGAGTTGCTCCTTCGACCCGACGGGGCGGTCATTGTTTTTGGTGATGGTCAGCAAGGCTCCCTGCGGGTGGCACAGGTGGTCGGCGGCCGGACCGTCGGTGTCTTTACCATCGACGGCGACGGCGGCGCGCCAGACCGTGCTGGAGCGACCCTAGGACGCAGTCATGCTGCGGCTTACAACTCCCAAGGTGAGCTGGTTGTATTTTATCGAAATGAAGAGACTCAGGCCGTCCGACGTTACAAAGGCGCCATCGATGGGCAAGGGGAGCGACGCGTGATCGATACAGGGCGAGCTCAGAGTGATGAGCGAGGCGGTTTAGATCGGGTTCAAGGGTCTGATTTAAGCTTGATGATCGACGGGGACCGCGAGCTGGCGGTCTTCCAAGACCAAAGCATGGGTGATGTGTCGGCATGGATCGGCGGCGAGCGTCGCTTGATCCGCTCGCAGTTGCTCGATGGATTCTCGGCTCGTTTGGTGCAGCTAGGCGGACAGCCTTACGCTGTTCATGGCGCGGTGCGTACCGATCGTGATGGCGTCTCGCGCTTTGGCGTTGTGGTGGTCGGCCTGCAGTGATGCAAAGTCGACCTCTTTGGGTGTTTGGTGTTGCGTTTGCAGCCTTGGCGGCTGCTCCCGCTTTGGCTGCGAAGCGCAAGCGGGCGGCTCCACTACCTGTCCCTGAAAACCCATTAGACCTCGCCACACCAACTTGGTTTACTCCCGAAACGCCGCGTGGTGCCTCGAAAGCGAAGGTCGCCAAGGGCTTGCGCATCGGTGCCATCTATCCGGCGCCTCAAACCGACAAGAACCCCCAGCCAGCAGAAGCGATCTCACTCTTCAACTCATCGAGCGAGCCGATTCGTTTGTCTGGGCTGCGTCTGGAAGTCAGCAGCTATCGGCGGGGTAAGTTCAAGCATCAATCCATGACGCGGGCTTCCAAGGGAGTCATCGATTCAGGCGCTGAGCTGTGGCTCGCTGCCGATACGCGCGGCTTCTCGCGCCAGTTTGGCCGCTTGCCTGGCGTCTCTGCCTCGGGCGCAGGCGGTGAGGTGGCGAGCTTGGGCGATCCTTGGGCGGCTTTGCCTGATGGTCGCGCGGTGGTGCGTTTGTACCAGCCCGGGCTCGGGCATATCGACACCGTCGCGTACAACCTAACCAGCAAGCCATGGTCGCCGACGGGTATGGCGCTATGGACTGGGCTTGCCGTGGACCCGACGCAGAGCTCTGCGGTGACCGGTAAGCGCCAACTCATCCGTCGAGACCGTTCGGCTCGCGGCGACTTGCTGCCCGAATACGACGGCGCCCGCGATTACGACTCGTGCTCGTGGCACAGCGGACTAGGATCCGACCCGGTCCATCGCTGCTTCATGGCGGGACAGTCCGATTTTAATCCGGTGCGTCATGCGGGCGTCGCAGAGGTTATTGCGACCTCAGCGCCGGATAATAACTTCAAAGGATTGGTCACCCGCTTTGATCAAGCAAAGCGCGAGATTTTGGTCAGCATCTATCACTTTACCAGCGGTGAGATCGCCGATGCTCTGGTTCGTGCGGTCGGGCGGGGCTTGGTCGTTCGTGTCTACGCTGAAGGTTCGCCCGTTGGTGGCTTACCCAAGAACAGCCTGCGGATGTTTCGCCGCCTCATCCGAGCGGGCGTTTCGATCACTATTTTACGTGGTGATAAGAAGAATAAGGTCCTCAAGCGGTTTCGTTATGATCACTCCAAATACGCGATCATCGATCGGGAATGGGCGGTCATTGGCTCGGAAAACTATGGCTACACTGGGCATCCAGTCGATAATCGTTACGGCAATCGCGGCTGGGAGATTCAAATCAAACACCCTGGGTTTGTCGCCGACCTGTTAGCCGTCTGGAATTGGGACACTTCGCGATCCAACCCAGACGTCGAAGTCGGTGACGAGCGATTGCGGGTTCCGGTCGTCGCCGAAAAGCCAGCGCTCGCTGCGCCTAAAAGTCGGCGTCGCCGGTCGAAACGGCTGGGCGAGTACTTACAGCCCGTCCTGCCGGCAAAGATTAAAGAGTCGATGCATCTGCAGCTGGTCCTGAGCCCGGACAACAGTCTAGCCGAAGAGGGCTCAGTGATCGGTATGATCAAGGGCGCTCAAAAGGAGCTGCTCGTGCTTCAGAACTCGATGCCGACGCGCTGGGGGCGGGGTCGAAAGAAGGTGACCTCTCCCTTGGTCGAAGCGGTTGTGGCAGCTGCTCGCCGCGGCGTGGTGACTCGAGTCTTGCTCGACGCGACGTTCTATCAGCTCGATCCGCTAAAGCCGGACGGTAACGATGATACGGTTCGCTACCTCAACGCGCTCGCTGCGAGTGAGGACCTTGATCTGCAGGCGCGGGTGATCGACTTGGAGACCCTGGGCTTGTCTAAGATTCACGCCAAAGGGGTCATGGTTGATCAGCACAAGGCCTTCGTCGGCTCCCAAAACTGGAGCGAAAATTCGTTCCGGGGGAACCGTGAAGTGGGTGTGGTGGTGGAGTCCAAGGCGGTCACCGACTATTATCGGCGATTGTTCTGGCGTGACTGGCGCTACAGCCCGGCGAGTCGCCGTCCACTCTTGAGTCGGACGCGTCTGGGTAAGCGCAGCGTCGCCGCTGGTTCGTTGGTCGGCCTGATCAAAAAGCGTGGCGACCGATGCACGGTGCGTTACCGCTCACAGGTTGGCGAGCTCTCTTGTGACCAACTCGGGGTTCGATATTTGAGCGCGAGCCAGACCTACGTTCAAGAGGCAGGCCCGGCGGTGGTGCGAGGTCGAGTTCGTAAGCTCCATAAATCCAAATCGTACTGGTATTTGAACTTCGGCGAGTTCTGGCGGCAGGACTTCTCGATACAGATCCCGGTCGCGTTGGTTGAGAACATGGTGGCCACCGGGATTCGCTTCGATCAAATTGCTGGAGTGGCTATTGAAGCCCGCGGTGAACTCAGTCGTTACAACGGTCCATCTCTGCGCATTGAGCGCTCTGAGGATCTCAAGGTCATAACTTTGCGCAAGGGATCTCCTCCCTGGCCGTAAACCCGTCCATCAAAACTGAGCTAAAAGGGCCGTTGACACCGCAAATACGCGTCCCTATAAGCCGCCTCGCTCAGCGCCAGAGTAGGTGCTGGTGTGGCTCAATTGGCAGAGCACCTGATTTGTAATCAGGGGGTTGCAGGTTCGATTCCTGTCACCAGCTCAAAATGATGGAGAAACAATAGGTTCGGAGGGGTACCCAAGCGGTCAACGGGAGCAGACTGTAAATCTGCCGTCTTTCGACTACGTAGGTTCGAGTCCTACCCCCTCCACCACTTTGTTGGAAGGAACACCAACCGGGAAAATAGATTGATTAGATATGTATAGGGTCGCGGGAGTAGCTCAGTTGGTAGAGCATCAGCCTTCCAAGCTGAATGTCGCGGGTTCGAGGCCCGTCTCCCGCTCCGCCGCAATAGCTCAGTCGGTAGAGCGCGTCCTTGGTAAGGACGAGGTCACGGGTTCAACTCCCGTTTGTGGCTCCAGAGAAGCTACCCTTTTGGGGCATATCTAAAGGATCTGTGATCCCTCAGCAGGAGGCCAAGAAATGGCTAAAGAAAAGTTTGATCGGTCCAAGCCGCATTGCAACATCGGCACCATCGGTCACGTTGATCACGGTAAGACCACCTTAACGGCGGCGATTACCCGCGAGCTGGCTGACGCTGGCTCGGCTGATTTCCAGGCCTTCGACCAGATCGCTAAGGCTCCCGACGAGCGCGAGCGTGGTATCACCATCTCGACGGCGCACGTCGAGTACTCGACCGAAGCTCGTCACTACGCCCACGTCGACTGCCCAGGTCACGCCGATTATGTGAAGAACATGATCACCGG
>JBDQPD010000163.1:0-5630 GCA_040260805.1 Myxococcota bacterium
AGTCGATCCCTTCAGCCCCTTGAGCGTGTGCGGCGACTCGCTTGCCGACCTTTGCGGCTTCTTCAACCGCTGCGCGCAGCTCATCTTCGGTCAGCTGTTGTGCGCCGGGTCGAACGCCAGGGGTCAAAACACCCCCGGTCGCAATGAGCTTGATTAAGCGGGCTCCATTTTTGAGGTTCTGACGGGCAGCCGCACGAACTGCGTCGACACCATCAGCTTCGATCCCAAGCATACAGGCGTGACCACCGGTCATGGCGATCAGCTGACCAGCAGCAAAAACAGTCGGGCCCTCTACGGTGCCGTCATCGACTAGATGCTGCATCTGTAAATCGATACCATGAACGCCGCCGACATCACGGATGGTGGTCACCCCAGCGTCGATGTGCGCTTTGAGGCTATCGACGGCGCGCAAGGTCATCCGCGCCGGGTGTTCAGCCAGCGCATCGCCAAAGGGATCCAAACTTGCCGATAAGCAAAGATGGGTATGAACGTCGCACAAGCCAGGCATCAACACGCCTCGCACGCGACGCTCCGTAGCGCCCTTGGCGCGCAGGTCAGAGGCGGCACCAACCGCTTCGATCAGCCCCTTGGAATCGATCAAGACGGCGCCGTCTTTGATCAACTCCGGGTGGTCATCACTCGCGGTAAAAACCTCATCGGCAAGGATCAACTGACGCATGGCTCGCTCCTTAGAATCAACCTACGCATGCACAATCAACTGACCGAGATGGTCAAGCCTGCCTGGCGTATTCCATGTAGGATGCCCGATTTATGGGGTCTAGATACGTTGCGTTCACCAGGGGACTAGGCGCGCTTCGCAGCGCAGGTTACCCTGACGTGGTCGTTGTTCTTTTGGAGGCTACGTGAGCGAAGATCCCATTAAAATTCTGAACGCGCTCAAGGCGAGCCGGAGCGCGAGCGCTCGATGGCGAGCGGTTATCGCACTGGCGATCGTCGTCGTCATTGGGATTTACGGCTGGTGCTTTTACAGCCTCGTGGACAATTTTGATGCCGAGCGTTTTGCCGAACGCTTCGGTGAGCGAGGCGCGCGCATCGCGCCGACTCTACTGGCTCAAACGGGCGAAGCGATGGATCGACTGATTCCGATCTACAGCGATGAGGTCGCGAAACAAGCCGACGCTGGTTTGATCATGCTCCACAAGAAGCTGATGAAAGAGTATGAGGTTTTGCTCAAGGACGTCGATTTGATGACCTCGATGAGAAGCGACAAACTCAGCAAACTTGTCCACGCCCGGATCGACAGCGCGTTGAGCACAAACTATCCGGTCTTCGCCAAAGATGCGCAGCTCAGAGCGCAGACCAAAGATGCGATCTTGACCGCATTTGAAGGCGCCGCTCAAGACGCACTCGATGCTCGGGTCAAGCGCCCATCTCACGAGCTCAAGCGTCTCATCCAAGCCACCTCAACGATGGCGAAGAAGGCGACCGAGGCGAAGCCGAAAGAGGTTAGGGCGCCGGAGCTGCGCATGGTGATTGCGATGCTTGGCTTGGTGTCTCGAGAGCTCGCCAACGAGCGCGCCCGGCTTGTGGAGGAGACGAAATGATGAACAACGACGAACTCAGCCAAGGCTTGATGGACGAACTCGCCGCCGCAGAAGGTGGTCTTAATCGGTTGCGTTACGGCGGCGGTGTCCTCGTCGTCTTCCTCGTGGTCTACTTCCAGTTCATGTATGGTCAGTTCGCCTCGATGGCTGAGCCAGAGGGCTTAGCGGATATCGGCGTGATGATGATCGAAGATCACGCCAATCAGGTCGTTAAGACCGTCGAGGATGATCTCTCGACAGCCTCTCCAAACTACGTACAGCAGTTCTACGCCGGTATGGTCGATGGGGTCCCTGTGGTGCGCGTTAGTTTGATGGATCACATGCGCGCCGCTGACAGCGCGCTCGCCCGGCAAATGGAGGCCTGGCTGACCGACTATTTTGACACGATGGTCAAAGAGAACCCTCAGCTTCAGCTGATCGCAGAGAAGAAACACAGCGTCGCCAAGGACGCATTCAAGGGGCTTGGCGATATCATTCGCGCGGATCTTGAGAACACCTTTGAAGCGGGTGGGGTCGATCGAGAGTTGAGTGAGGCGAGCGCGATGATCTCGGGCTTTGCCGACCGCCTCGAGCGCTACTCGTCCGGTATTGGTCTAGGGCATGATGAGCGTGAAGAGCGCGACCTGCTCTACGCTTGGATCAATTTGGTTGCGCCTGAGTTTGAGGGGCTGACGGAGCCGCTCGATTCCGACTGACCGGGACCTCGAGCCCCAACCAGAGACTCAAGCCGACCAGACAGGTCGTTGCGGCGGCGATAAAGCACCAAGCATCGCCGAACTGATCAGCCACTGCGCCAAAGATAGGCTGAGCGGCGATCGCTGCGAGCTCCCAGATTCCAGTTGATAAAGCCATCGCTCCGCCCCTCAGATGTTCGGGCGCCCGGCCGACGACTTGACTCGCGATCACGGGGAAACAGTAACCATGACCGATCCCACAAAATAGCGCGGCGACGAGAAACTCTAAATCGGAGCTCGCTAGGGTGAGCCCAAGCATTCCTAAAGCGTACATACTGATCGCAGGCGTCACCATATTGCTCGGTCCCACATAATCGGGAAGCCGAGCGCCAACGAGTCGAACGACGATAGCGCCGAGCGCATACGGGACCCAAAGACGGGCTGAATGCTCCATGCCTGCGGCCGAGGCGGCGACCGCTGAGAACGCCATAAAGACGGCAACTGCCGAGGCAAAAGTTATGTTCGCAACCCAAACAGGTCGCAATGATTTGGACCAAAATGCGGCGAAGCGAAATCGATGCCCAGCCGGCGTCGCAGCTCGCTCAGGCTCTTTGATCAAGATCAAGCACACTAGGGACGCAAGCACTCCGACGCTGGTCATCGGAAAGACATAACGCAAGGCGGATGGATCGGGCGCTAAGCCTTCGGCGAAGGGGTTCATCAACAGGGGCAACAAACCCGAAATACCAAACAAAGCGATGCCTTCGGTCCGACGCGCAGCGGGGATCAGATCGGCGACAAAGGCGAAGTATCCGGCGAACAAAGTGCCCGTCCCCACGCCGGCGACAAATCGCACCGCCCATAACCACCAAGACACCTCGACGACAAAGCCCAGGCCGATCAGCCCAATGGCTGTGCACAGGGTCCCTGCGATAAGCGTGGGGCGTCGCCCAATTCGGTCGAGCGCCATGCCGGCAAAGGGCAGCGCAACCAATCCACCGATCCCGCCAAAAGCCATGACCTCTCCGATCTGGCTTCGGTCGGCACCGATGGACTCGAGGTACATCGGCAACAAGAGCATGCTGGTCCAGCCCAAGCCCTGAAGGAAATGGCCGATCAGCAGGAGCATAAATGGACGGGTCAGCAGGGGCTCACGATTGGTCACTTGCGCCCCTTCGGCTCAACTTGCACACTCACGTTATGCTTCGCCGTGCCAGCTTGTTTGCATTGATCGTCCTGACTCACAATGCCTGTGGGTCCTACTGCCTCGACCTCGAGTGTGATGACCTAGTCAACGTGGTCTTTAGTTCTACTCAATCAGGTGACTATGTCGTTGTTTTCGATGGTCAAGAGCTTGGCTGCGTGGCGGGCCAGCCCCAAAGTGCGTTACTTGCGGCGTGCGGACCCGACGGATTTTTGCTCAAGTCCGGCGCGCTGAGTCTAGACGTACTCGTCAATGGCGACGGGTGGGGTGGTTTAAGCCAGGCCGTCCTCGAGCCGGTTGAGGTGATCGACGCCGAACGACCCGATTGCACCATCCCGTGCCTCCGCGCCGAGACGCTGATGATGATCGAGAGCGACGAGCCCTCACCCTAACGTGGGGGTAAGGTCACCCGCCCATGACGCCTGCTTTTAATCCCGTACTGCACCGCTGTGATCGCTGCCATATTGACGATCTCAGCGACCGAGGCGCCGCGCTGCATGATGGTCACCGCGTGATCCATCCCTAGCAAAATGGGTCCGACGACCTCTGCGTTGGATAGCTGCTGCACCAACTTATAGGTGATGTTGGCGGCGGCGAGGTTGGGCATCACCAAAATGTTGGCGTCGTCACTCAACTCAGTGAAGGGATAGAACTGTTCTCTCACCTTAGAGGACAGCGCAGTATCCACCTGCATCTCACCATCAATCTCAATATCAGGGCGCTGCTCTCGCACGATCTCTACCGCTCGCTTTACCTTGCGCGCACTCTCATGTTGCACCGCACCAAAATTGGCATAGCTCAGCATCGCAACTCGTGGCTCGATATCCATCGATCGAACCATGTCAGCGGCTAACACAGCCGTCTCCGCCAAGGTCTTATCATCCGGATCAATGTTGACGGTCGCATCGCAAATGAACTTGACCGAGTTCGGCAGTACAACCATGTACATCCCCGCCGCCCGACGAACGCCAGGGGCTACCCCCACGACATCAAGTGCGGGTCTCATATAGTTTGCCCAACCATCTGAAATACCACAGATCAAAGAGTCGGTGTCGCCGCACTCTAACTGCAACAAACCGAAGCCTCGACGCCGTTTAGCGAGCTGCTCTGCGCTGTTGCGCGTCGCTCCCTTGCGGCACGACTTATGAAACCAGTTCTCGATGTATTGTGGTTGCCGCTCATCGGTCCAAGGCTCGACGATCTCAATGCCTTCAAGATCGAGGTTATGCTCGAGAGCGAAGCCATTGATGTCTTTGGATCTGCCCAAGAGTCTGGGCTTACAGATTCCTTCATCTCTGGCGATCACCGCAGCATGAATCATGCGCGCCTCTTCACCCTCAACAAAGGTCATCACCGGACAATAGCGGCGAGCCTTTGCGTACTCCGTCGACAACACAGCATGAGTGGCTGAGACGCGACGGCGAAGCGCCTCACGGTACTGATCTTTATCAAAGGATTCGATCCGAGCGATGCCCTCATCGACAGCTGCCTGGGCGACGTCTGGAGCGACCCAGAACAAGACCCGAGGGTCAAAGGGCTTGGGAATAATGTACTCTGGACCAAAATTGATAGCGTCGACGCCATAAGCTTCGGACACCGAGTCCGGCACCTCCTCGCGCGCCAGGTTCGCCAGCGCATGAGCAGCAGCGAGCTTCATCGCTTCGCTGACTTCGGTCGCCTGGCAGTCCAGCGCGCCGCGGAAGATATAAGGGAAACCCAGCACGTTGTTGACCTGATTGGGATGGTCCGAGCGCCCGGTCGCGATGACCGCATCGGGGCGCACCTCGCGAGCGACAGCGTAGGGGATCTCTGGGTCAGGGTTCGCCAGGATGAAAATGATCGGGCGTTCAGCCATGGACTGGAGGTCTTCGGCGCTACAGACACCGGGGACACTCAGACCTAAGAAGAAGTCCGCACCAGCGAGCGCCTCGCCGACGGTTGAAGCCTCAACGTCGTCGCGCGCCCAAGGCTCCTTGACCGGGGTCATACGCTCACGGCCCGGTTTGAGCACACCAACCGAGTCACACATCACGATGTTCTCTTTGGTCAAGCCCAGCTGAATCATGAACTTCACGCAGGCGATCGCCGCGGCTCCAGCGCCACTGACCACGGTCTTCAAGTCACCCAGCTCCTTGCCTTGCTGTTCGGCGGCGTTGAGCAGCGCCGCACCGGCAATAATCGCCGTGC
>JBDQPD010000114.1:0-10252 GCA_040260805.1 Myxococcota bacterium
CCGTCACCGCACCCTTGCAGCTGGCAGTTGGCGCAGTCGTCCTGGCTGTCGTCGTTGCCGTCGTCGCACTCTTCATAGCCCTCTTCGCCGGCGCCAATGTCGACACGCATCACGCCGTCACCGCAGGACGCCACCACGCACAGGTTCAAGCAGGCGTCGTCGTCGTCAGCGTTGCCGTCATCGCAGCCTTCGTAGCCCGCCATGCCTTCGCTCAGGTCCATGCGCAGGATCCCGTCACCGCAGGCTGCGTTCATGCAGGCGTTGGTGCAGCCGTCGTCGTCGTCGGTGTTGCCGTCGTCGCATTCCTCATCGCCAGAGACGCGCAGGTCACCACATCGTGATTCGGCGGTCGTGGCAGGAGGACTACATGACGCCACAACCAAACCGCTTATTGCTAAAAGAAGTACTCGTTTCATCGCCAACAAACTCCGTAAAATACTTGGGCTAGGCACTAAATGTAACCGGTCTTAGTCAAGATGTCAGGCACAACCGGATTTTTTTACGCCCGACGCGCCCAGGATATGGGTTTACCCCTCAAAAGGACCCGTAATGACCAACGCTCAGCGGGGCGCGAGCGTTGTGCTTTGAGCCGGACAACGGTAGATTCGACGCGCCCACTGCGGATCAGCTTTTCCGCCAACTCTTGGAGCTTATCGTGTCGGTCGCCATTGCGCATCAAGTCAGGGACTGGATCGATGACGCCGTGGTCCACGGTGGCGATCGCCAGCGCGCCGCGCGCAAGGCCGAGGGGATCATCGGCGGGCTGGTGCTGGGCCGGTCGATCGACGAGGTCGGGCGCTCAACGAGCCACGGCGAGAGTCGGCTGCGCTGCACCAAATACGACCTAGGCAACGGCTTTCGCTTGGTCATCTTGCTGCGCTCGAGCGGCGTCGTGGTCTTGCATCTCGATCACCACGACGGCACCGACCGCTGGCTCAACGCCCAGCAAGGCAAGGTCTTTCATGTCGACGGAATCGACGAGGCGATCGAGCTGCCGAGCCCCGATGAGCCGGAGGCGCCCGAAGCCAAACCAGAGGTCCCCACCCGGTTGATCGCGCCCTTGCCCGACGGTGAGTTCGATGACCTCCCCATCAAGCCCAGCGCGATGCGCGCCCTGACGCGGCTGACCACGCAGAGCTCGGACCGAGAGCTCGCCGACGCGGTCACCGACTTAGGCGAGCTCAAAACGGACATCTTTCAGGTGCTGCAGTTTTTACGAAACGGCGACAACCACGCCGCCTACAAGGCCTTGCATGCCCTGCATGAGCTGCCCGAGCCCGAGCCGCCCGAAGCCGAGCCCAGCGGACAGCCCGAACCTGAGCCTGAGCCGATCCACGCGCTGTCGAAAAAGCAGCGCCGTGCCGCCAGGCGAGCGGCGCGCAGCGGCGGCGTGAGCGGTGGCGACAGCTCGTACCAAACGATGGATAAGCAGGCGCTCAAAGCGTTGACCGAACAAAAGGCTCAAGAAGCCAAGCGCAGCCAAGCCGAAGCGGCGCAGCGCCAACAACAAGCCGAGCAGCGCGGCGAGGACGAGCTCAGCTTTGCCGAGCTGCTCGAGCGCTTTGAGCGTGGCGAATAGGCGGTAAGCTACCCAGCCTACGTGATCTTAGTCGCAATCGTATTTTCGCTCACGACAACGAGCCGGCTTTAGAGTTGCCAGATAATATCACTCAGACCAATCTCACCGCTCGACGGGTCGGGAGCCACCCTCAAGCTATTGACGCCCCCTCGTAGATTCTCTGGGATCGTCATCGCCGGTTCAAAAGGATCCTCTCCCTGACAGGAGAACGTCACTTCGTTTTGATCCCAGTCGAACGAAAGGATCACGGTGACCTCAGTCGTGAACATGTCCATGCCAAAGCCACACTGGTCTACATTTTCCAAACCGTCATCGGTCCCAAACCGAAAATGATAGTTGTTGGAGTCATAGCCCACAACGATGGCGCCTTCGTCCGACCCATCACCAAATTCGAGCTTAAACGGATCATTCTCACCATCGCCCATGGGCGGGCCCTCTGAGTGCACGGTGACACGCACGCTCGACGGCTGCTGCGGTGTCGCGAAGTACGTTTTGACGCAGGGCACGCCAAAGCCAAACAGGTCTCCGGAAACGTCTGGCTGGCTGCCCTCTTCACAATTCCACCCCTCGACCACAGAGGGCGTGTCCACCCAGCGCCCCGCCTCGAGCGCCAAAAATTGAGCGGGCTGAGCCTTGTTCCAGACGCGCAGGTCATCGATCGCGCCGTTGAAAGGAGAGCTCGCCGACGCATCGTGAGCGTTTAGATGAACCCCAATGCCGTCGACGTAACCCGCGCTTGCGCGCCCTGCGAGCTCGCTAGCCGTCTCATGGATACCCACCAATTCACCCGACCGGTAAAGGCGCATGAAGCGGTCATGAAATACGACCATTAAGTGGGTAAAAGAATCGGTCGGTAGCGGTGAAGCACCGGTTAGTTCCTCATTCAACCACGAGACCTTTGGCCTGCCGCTGTCAAGCTCGAGCCGAAAGGGACCTTGGATCTGACCGTCACCGTCCATTGCTTGCGCTGAAAATACCGTCACCACTCCGCTGGTGTTGTTGGGTTTCACCCTCGCCGCTAGCGTCATCGCGCGGTTGTACAGATCGGCTCGACCGGGGTCCGCCAAAAGATAACGATCAGCGGAAAATTCAAATGCTTTGTTGCCACCAGCGAGCGTAACATAGCTCGCAGATTGCCCATCCGGCTTTTGAACGCCGTTCGTCGCTCGGTTGGTGAAATTGCCATTAAATCGCATGCACAGGGTCATGTCGCCGGCGTACTCTCCCGAATAACATGGCGCATCAAGGCTATAGGCTCGCTCCCCTGCGGGACCGGCATCCGCCGGGGTTGGGCTCGAGCCTGCGTCGCTACGCGGCCCCGAATCAGGCGGTGGGCAGACGCCGTCTTCATCGACTTGACCATCGCAGTCGTTGTCCCTGCCGTCGCACTCCTCAGGGGTCGGATCACAACCCGAGCTCCCGGCATCGACTGTACCCGCCGAGCCTGTATCGGTCACCGCCCCAACAGGACCGGCTTCGGCGACCACAAAATCATCCGGAATCACGCTGATCCAGTCCATGCAGCCAGCGGTCAGGACCAAGCTTAACAGCGAGATCTTCTTCATCACCACACCGACCAGACTACGCCGGCGGTGCCCGCAGCTAAGCCACCCAGAATCAGAGCCTGCGCCCGAGACTAGTCTTTGAGATTTTCGTCCAGGTCGTACGTGGGCTCGTCTTTTTGCTCTTCGTGCAGAGTGCGCACTTGATCAAGCACCCAAAAGCCCCCGGCGATGCTGCCCACACCGACTACACTCAGCGCAACGGCGTTGCCTCGGAGCGGCTTTTTCTTGGTCGCCACGGCGGGCGCAGCGGCGGGCGCACCAGCCGCGACAGCGACCGGAGCCTGCGTCGGCGACATCGCCGCAAGCGCTTGGGGGATGATCTTCTCTAAGTCGCCGATGAGCTGGGCTTCGTCTTTGACCATGGCGACCTTACGCGCCACCACCTTGGCGTCTTCGACCGCTAAAATCTTGAGCGTGAGCACAAACTGACCGCCCACTTTAGATAAACTCGAGTCGATTAAATAAGGCACGCCTAAGGCGCCGCCGAGCTCGGCGAGGCAGTTGGTGTCATCACAGCCAAGGGCCGCCTTTTGCTGCTCCATATCGACCATGGCGGCGATGTCCGAGCCACCGATCACCGACGAGAACACGCCGGATTCTTTGAGCCTCGCCAGCAGCACCTCGTTGAGGACCTGCGCCAAGCTCGGCTCGATGCCGTGGATGGCGCGCACCTCGGTGACCGCCACGCCCGGTTTGGCGTCGGCAGCGGCGGGCGCGCTTGCGGCGAGTAAGAGACAAAGCACAGGCACGGGTGAAAGCCCTTCGATGAGGTGGCGCCAACCAAGCAAAATTAGGGTTTCGGGTCAACCGAGACGGCTTGGGGTTTGGCGTCCTTAGGTGCGTCGCTGCGCAGCGCGTACACCAGCACGCCCTCGTCACCGGGAAGCTGTGCGCGCCCGTACACCGTAAAGACCGGCGGCTGGTCTCCTTGAGGCGTCGCCACCTCAATCCAATAACTCGCTGCGACCTCAAAATCGGCGGGGACGGGCGAGAACCACGAGCTCGTCAGCGCCTGACAACCGCTTGAGCCGATGAGCGCGAAGACGAGCGCCCAAGCTCTCACGGAAGCGCCGCCCACGCGGCGCCAGCCCCGCCGACGACCAAGCCACCTACAATCAGGGACTGCGCCGTGCTCTGGCGCGCCCGGTTGGCGTCGACGTCATAGGTCGGGAGCGCCTTCTGCTCCTCGTGGGTGGTGCGCACCTGCTCGAGCAGCCACAGCCCGCCGACGAGACCGCCAAAGCCGACGGCGCTCACCGCCCAGCGTGCGCGCTTGCTCGGGCTCGCAACCGGCTCGGCGGTCGTCTTCGGCGCAGCCTTCGCTGCGGGCTGCTCAGCGCTCGCTGCCGGCGCCGGCTCAGCGTTTTGCGGCATCGCGGCGAGCGCCTCTGGGATGATCTTCTCAAAACTCGGGATCAAGCCGGCTTCATCCGCCACCATGGCGACTTTACGCGCCAGCACTTTTGCCTCTTCGACCGCTAAAATCTTGAGCGTGACGACAAACTGACCGCCGACCTTCGAGATGGTCGAGTCCATCAGATAGGGCACTCCGAGGGCGCCGCCGAGCTCGGCGAGGCAGTTGGTGTCATCGCAGCCAAGGGCTGCCTTCTGCTGCTCCATGTCCACCATGGCGGCGATGTCCGAGCCGCCGATCACCGACGAGAACACGCCCGAGTCTTTCAGCCGCGCCAGCAAGACCTCATTGAGCACCTGAGCTAAGCTCGGCTCGATCCCATGCACCGCCTTGACCTCGGTCACGGCGATGCCCGGTTTCTCCGCAGCGGCGGACGGCGCAGCCATGAGGAACACACTTATCAACAGCACCTTCGTTCTCCCGATTGCGCCCACTCAGGCAAACCACCTGAGCGCCGGCGCGTCAATCCGCAAGCCGCCACTCGAAGCGCTCGAGATCAAAGGGGCTGTTGGTCGACAACGTCACGCCTTCAAGCCCGGTCAGCCCTTCCGGCAGATCAAACGTCACCGGGTTGTCCAGCCCATCACAGGTGAGCGCGCCCTTTCGCAAGCCCCAGTCAAAGGCCATCCGCAGCTCGGGCGCTCGCTGCCGCGTGCCGCCGGTCACCTCAAACCGACAAGCATCGAGCGTACCGGATTCGGTGACCGCCTCTTCGCCGACGAACAGCTGCACCGTGGCGTCACCGTACGCCACCGAAATCGCCGCCTCGGCACCGGGCAGGAGCTGGACTCGGTGGCGGCGTTGGGTCTGGTTCGAGACGCCGCAATCGGAGGCGCAGGCGACCGTCCAGGCGACGCGCCGTACCGGCTGCGCTCGCTCGAACAAGGTGCGCGTGCAGCTGCTGTTGGCGGGCACGCGCCCTCGGTAACTGTCCCCAATATTCCGGACCGCCATTCGGTCGCTCAAGCCGCAAGTCCACGCCTCGCTGCGCCCGCCACCGAACGTGTCGACCCAGCGCCCGACCTCAAGCGCCAGCAACCCATCGGGCTGCGCGGTGTTCCAGACCCTCAAGTCGGCGAGCTCGCCCCGATAGAGCTGCTCGGCGCTGAGCTCATCCTCCTCAATACCGTTCGTCCCACCGATCAGGTCGTAGATGTTTTCGGTCTCTTCGTTCCGCGGGTACATCGCTGTCCACGGCAGCCCATACGCCACGCGCTCGCCCTCAACCCAGATACCCAGCAACCGTTTGCTGTTCGGGTTGAGCGGGTCCTGCCCTAAGCGAACGATGACGTGGCTGTAGCGGTTTTCCGGGAGCGGCTCCGTGCTCACCGACACGCTCTGAATGGTCATGTCTGCGTCTTGATAATACGCGTTCACCCTAACCCGCCCCTCAACGATCTTCACATCGAGCGGCCCGGAGGGCTCGCTGTCCATGTCCCAGTCGTTGTGGGCGCTAAAGAGGGTGTGACTTGCGGCCAGACTCGGCTGAAGGCGCGCCGCCAAGGTCACGCTCCTTGTGTAGGCTTGGCCCTGCGTCGGCATCCCCTCTTCATCGTTGACGTATTCAGGGGTCTCAACCACCGGGATCGAGACAAAGAGCGTCCCGTCAAACCTGAGCGCTGCATCCTCCTCTCCGGCGAGCACGTAATTCGACTCCCCGTCGCCATGGCCGAGGACGGTTGAAGGATCTCGAACCTCATTGTCGAGGTTGCCCTCAAAGCGCATGCACAGGGTCATGTGCTGGCGATAGGCGTCCTCCTCGTGACAGGCTGGGTTGGGTTCGTACACCCGCGTGCAATCTTCCTCGTCGGTCGAGCCGTCGCAGTCGTTGTCCAGGCCGTCGCCGCAGGCTTCGACTTGCGCCACGCAGCCTCCTGCGTCCGGCGGCGCGCCGGCGTCGCGCACAGGCGGCTGACCGCCGCCGTCCGCCCTCGCGCCTGCGTCTCGACCAGCCCCTGTGTCGCCCGCGGTCGCGCCTGCGTCGGGTACCGCCTGCCCCGCATCGGGCGCCACCGAGACCACCTCAAAATCATCCGGGATCACGGTGATGAGGTCGAGGCAGGCGCTGTGCACCAGGGTGAGCGCGGCGAGGATCAGCGGAAGACGGTTCATAGTCGCTCCAGTGTGCCAACCTTAGGGGAGCGTGCCAAGCACTGCTTGAACGCTCATTTAGGGCAGCGGGATCATGCGCCAGCTGATGTCATCGACCCGCACCGGCGGCGCCATCGACTCGGGCACCCCAAAGGTCATGCCGTTGACGCCGCTCCAACCCTCGCCTGTGAGACGAACATCGACCGTGGATGTGTTGTCGGCGTCGCAAGACAGCTCCACCATCGGCTCATCGCCCCAGGTAAAGGACAGGTGCAGGCGCGGCGCCTGACCTTGGTCGTCAAACGCGCAGTCGCTCCCCGCGACCCCGTTGAGGGTAAACTGAGCGCTGTCCACTGAGTAGCCGAGCACCACCTCGGCGTTGGTGGCGGTGTTGAACAACCTCAGCCGAAAGTCCTCATCGCTCGAGGGCATCTGATCGAGCATCTGCAGGCTCAAGCTGACGCGCGCAACCCGCTGCGGCGCCGCGAAATAGACCCGCTCGCAGTGCTGATTAATCTCCGCAGCGCGCCCGCCGCCGTTGACATCGACCCGATCGATCCCCGCCATCTCTAAACACGACCAGCCCTCAAGGTCCGCCGCCTCAAAGTCCTCGACCCACTGCCCAGCCTCAGCCGCCAGGTCGGCGTCGATTAACGGCGACGACCAGACGCGCAGGTCATCGATCAGCCCGCCAAAGGGTCGAAACGGCTGGAGCCGTGTGTTGTCCCATTCAAGCTGCGCCCCTACCCCGTCATAAAACGTTTCAAGGCTCAGGCGCTGCAAGAGCCGGGCATCGACAGCCGCTGCCCCCTGCAGCGCGCCGTCGACATACAGGCGCATCTTGCGGGCATCTGGCCCGCTCGGGTTGTAGACCGCCATGATATGCGCCCACCGCTGCCGCGTCAGCGGAGCGAGCGCCTCGAGCCGCCCCCCATCTCCCCACTCGAGCACAGGACGCCCCTCGACCAGCACCAACTGAAAAGGACCCCAGTTTTTGCGGTCAGCGTCGCGTGTCTGCGATGAGAACAGCGTCTCTGTGGCTCGAAACGCTTCTGCCTGCACGCGTATCGCCAGGGTAAAGCTGTCTTGGTACTGCGCCTGCGCGCTCACCACGCGCACGTGCCCTTCGCGCGACAAATCCAAGGCTTGGTTGTTTTGGCTGATGTCGCGGTACGTCAACGTCCCCCGCTCGCTGGCGGCGCCGCCGCTGGATGCCTCGTTCTCAATGCCGAGGTTAAAGCGCTGACAGACGCTCAGGTCGCCGGCTTGTGCGCTGTCGCTGCAGGGCGCGTTGAGCTGCGGGACACGCGGCGAGGGGCTCGCCCCGGCGTCAAAGACTTGTGGATCGCCCACGTCGCCGCCGATCGGCGGGCGAACGCTGGCGTCGCCGAGCAGGTCGGCGCCGCCGTCTGCACGCCCGCCGCCGGCGTCCACTCCGGCAGGCATCACCTCAAAATCATCGGGGATGACCGTGATCAAGTCCAGGCAAGCGCCAGACGACAGCAGCAGCGAAGCCAGCGCTAGTGGGCGAAATGGAGCGTTCATCGGTGCCACTGTGCCCAGAACCCCGCAAGATGCCAAGCGCTCAAGGTGTCTCTTTCCGCTCGATGCGCTCGGGCTCAGCCTCCGGCGATGCGTCGCTGCGCAGCGCGTACACCAGCACGCCCTCGCCACCGGGAAGCTGTGCGCGCCCGTACACCGTAAAGACCGGCGGCTGGTCGCCTTGAGGCGTCGCCACCTCAATCCAATAACTCGCCGCCACCTTGCCGTCGGCGACGGGCGTGACCGGCTTCCACCGCAAGGCATCAAAGGCGCCCGAATCCGGCGTCACCGCGTCCCAGCGCACCAGCTCATCTCCGGCGCTGCGCGCAGGGTAAGGGGTCGCCGCTAAGGGCGCGCCGAACTCCAACACTCGGTCGCGCTCAGCGCGCACCTGCTCTTGTGCCTCTTGGTCCCAGAGCGCCTGGTTGAGCGCGTCGGCGTGGCGCAGGTTCGCCCAGCCGGTCTTAGGCGGCTCGTAGCCGGCGTAGACCATAAAGATCTGCGCCCCATTGCGCTCGATGACCTCGCTCACCTCACCAAGTTTGAGCCCTTTAAGCGCAGCGAGCTCCTGATCAGTGAGCTGGTACCCACGCAGGTTGGTGGTCCAAAACTTATCGCTCAGCGCCGCATCGGTCGCGACCCACTCAAAGTGCTTATGCGCCCGCCCCCAGCGATCAGCGGCGAAGGCTGGCGTGGCAAAGAACGCCTCGGCTTTGGCGTAAAACCCTTTAGGGTCCTCAAGCGCTGCGGCGCGCAGCGCGCGCAGGTCACGCGCTGCGTGCTCGGCGGGCTGTTTGAGGGCGCGCCGATACCCGTTGGCGTTGACCGAGACGCCGACGAAGCGATGCGTGGCGGGCACGGCGAGGCGATCCCGGTTCTTTTGAAAAAAGGCGTAGCGCGCCTCGGGGCTCAAGGTGCGCCGGGTATAAGGCGTAAAGTGGGCGCGCGCCTTGGCGGCGCCGACGAGCTCACCAAAACTTGGCGCCGAGTGCTGCCACCAGGCTTTGGGCAACATGGGCTTCTCACCGCTCGCTTGGCGCTGCTTGGAGGCGAGCGCTGCCGCGTGCTTGATCAAGTAGTTATCCTGCGCTTGGCGCAAGCGACGCAGGTTGGTGACGAGCTCTCGCTCAATGCTCGAGCGCTTGTGGCGCGCCTCGCCAGCCTGCGCAGCGCTGTACGCCTTGAGGGCAGCGGCGATGGGCTCGGGCGCGGCGGCGTCTGCGTCGCTGAGCCCTTGACCAAGCGCAAAGAGCTCATCGGCGAGCTGCGTGGCGTGGGCTTTGCAGTCCTTAGGCTTGGTGTGATCATCCGCCTCGTTGCACAGCGCCAGCAGCTTGGCTCGCATAGGCTCCCCGGCGCCAACGCCATGGGCGTAGTCGCGTAAGGTCGCTCGCTCCGCGCCAGAAAACGTTCCGTCGGCGGCGATGACCCGAGCCCAGCGGCTCAGCAAGGTGCGCCGCAGCGAGATGGGTTGCCCAAAAGCGCCCTTGAGCGAGCGCAGCAGCAGCCGCTGCCGGCTGGCGCGTCCCCACTCGCCTTGACGTTGATCCAAAAAGCTCTGCGCCCGTAAAAACGCCATCCGGGCATGCCCGCGGGTCATGCCTCGGACCATCGCCTTGGCGTCAAAGCGATCGGCGCGCCACAGATCGAGCCAGAAGATGAGCTGGAGCTCAGCGCCCTTGAGCGCCTCCTCGGCGATCGGCACGGACGGGTCGTGAACCGTCATCAAGGCGGCGTCGCGCACCAAGGGCGCAAAAATCGGCTTAGCGTCTGGAGCCGGCGGCGTCTCGAGCTGAGCGGCGACCGCGGCGGAGAGGGTCTTAGCGACCCAGTTGTAGCGGGCGAACTCGGTCTCGGTGATTAAGGCTTCATCAAACTGCAGGTGCCCAAGCGCCATGCGCAGCGGGCTCATGTGATCGTGGCTGCGCCTTAGAAAGGGCGCATAGCGCTTAATGACCGCCTCGCTGAGTCGCAGCGTCTGCGCACGCCTGGGCTGAGCCAAGACCTTTGTCCACTGCGCGTGCGTGAGCTCAAGGTAGGCTCGCGCCTCGCCGGGAACGA
>JBDQPD010000002.1:0-72667 GCA_040260805.1 Myxococcota bacterium
GTCTACAGCTGCAGGATCAGCAGCTGCTGGTGCACCCTCCTGGTCACCGGCTACAGGATTAACCTGTTCGCTCCCGTCTGCGGGCGCAGCACCGTCTGATCCGGCTTGACCGCCGGCCGCCGCAGCGGCCGCCGCTTCTTCAGCCGCTTTCGCTTCAGCCTCTTTCTTCTTTTTAGCTTCACGCTCCATCCGCTTTTTACGGCGAGCTTCCTTCTTCTTTTGACGAGCAGCGCGCTTGATCTGACGCCCGCGCTTCTTCGTCTCACTGCGAATCGCCTTATTTGCCGCTCGAAGCTGCTTTTCAACCTCGGTTGCGCGCTCAGCATCCAACTCAGAACTCTTGCGGAACCGTTCGAGGTAAATCGAAGCCTGACGAAGACGCTGCAACGGGTCGATCATCGCTTTATCAAGATGCTTGATCGCAATCCCGTCAAACAGATCAGAGCCAACCTCCTGCTTCATATCGTCGATGCTGACGTCCGGACAAAGCTCTTTGCCCTCAACCCGCTTGAAGTCGTGATCTAGATACAAAATACCCAGATTATAGAGCGTCGAATGACGATCTGGGTTTTCTTCGAGTATTTTGAGGAAGGTTGAGCGACTCGATGCGTAGTCACCTGAATCCCGCTCAGCCACCGCCTTGAGAACCCAGCCCTCAATAAGGTCAGGCCGAAGCACCGTAGCTCGCTTACTCAACACTAAGGCCTTTTGCGCATTGCCGCGATCCAGCAAGACGCGCGCATAGTTGATGAGAACCTCTGGCTTATCCGGCAATCCAGCGGCCGCTTTTTCAAGGTATCCTTGAGCGCGGCGCACCCGCGCCTCTGCCGTGAGCTTCTGGGCGCCTTTGGCGTATTTCAGATACGCTAGCGCTGCCAGATAGTTGGTCATGCCGTTGGTTTCTTCACCAGGAACCTTCAGCGCATTACCCAACACAAGAAGGCAAAGGCCCATCTTGTCACGCTTGCAAAATGACCAACCCAACACCTGCATCGCAGCAACGTTGACCTCGTCTTTCTTAAGGGTCTTCATCGAAAGATCCGCAGCTTGTTCATAGCGGCCCAACTCAAGCAACATGCGGCCGTAGGCGTTGCGCAAATCAAGCACTCGATCGTGCTGTTCCATGGCACCCTTGAGCAGTTGCTCGGCGCCCTCTTTATCGCCGCCTCTAAACTTAGCCCATGCGAGCGCCTCGGTGGCGCCATGAAAGACCGAACCGAACTGATCATGAACCTGCTGAAGGCGGGTCATGCCACCGGCTTTATCACCTCGACGCATGCGGCAAAGGGCAGCGTTGTAGTGAGCAAAATAGAAGGCTGGATTCGCCGCTGCAATCGACTCAAATTCAGTCTCGGCACCCGCAGGGTCATCCAGAGCCATTTTGAGCGCCGCTTCAAATCGAGTCTTAGCCGCCTCGTCGGGCAACAAGGGCTCGACCAGCTTGCCCGCATCGACACGGCCGATATCAGCTCGCGCCGAGCCAGCGTCAGGAACTTCCGCCACGTCTGGAGCGACTCCGGCATCGGGCGCTTCCAAAGCAGCCTGCTCGATCGGACCCGTGTCCGGTGCGACCACGGGGCCTGCTTCAGCTTCCATGACCGGCGCATCGTCGAAACTCATCGGTTCAGGCGCAGCCGGTTTCGGCGAGGCGCATGACGCAATCAACATAAACCATGGCAGAAGGCGCTTCACTTGTCCTCCTCCTCATCGGCATCCGATGCAGGTTTTTCTGATTTTTCTTCAGCTGATTTTTGGTCAGCCTCTACTTGATCAGGCGTCGGAACATCGGACGGCGTCACGTCAACCGCAGGTTGTGTCTCGGCAGACTCAGGTTTGTCTTCAGACTTGTCTTCGCCTTTATCCTCAGGCTTCTCTTCGCCCTTATCCTCAGACTTCGCTTCACCCTTATCCTCAGGCTTCTCGTCGCCCTTGTCTTCAGACTTCGCTTCACCCTTATCCTCAGGCTTCTCTTCGCCCTTATCCTCAGGCTTATCCTCAGACTTCGCTTCACCCTCTTCAGCCGCTGGCTGCTCAGGCTCAGGAGGCGGCGCAGGGGGACGACGGTACTCAAATGGCTGAGCCAGCAAATCACCCGGGAGCAAAGCCTCGAGACTGCTCGTGATCGCTTCTTTCTCGATTGGCCACTCCTCTCGGGCGTACCGGTTCAAACTCTGGAGCGCTTGCTTGGTCCAGTTGTTCCGGAACTTGCGCTTACGAGCCGAAGTCACCAACTCTCCATACTTTTTGACCGCACGCTGCTCAAAAGGTTCAGCCTGTTGCTCAAGAAGCACTTTCCACTCATCCATCATCATATCGTCATTACGAAACTGACGAGGCACAGGTGCATTGTAGAGCTTATCAGCAAAGTTTTCCCAGATCGAGCCGATGCGATACGACGCCGCAAGCGTCCAATCGAAATGCTGGTACTGGAAGATATCGAGGTATTTTTTCTCGAGCTTATTCGCCCACTCAAACTTCTCTTTGATTCGCTTTTGAAGCTTCTTGGCGAGTTCGATGTCTTTGCGCGCCTGCACGCCGAAATCGAGCGCCGCATACTCCTCAAACTCTGCTTCGAGTTGGCGGAAGTGCGCTTTGGCTGCATACGCTGCCTCAAGGCTCTGCGGAGCAAAGCCGCGCTTACGATATTCAGCGAGCGTCTTGTCGACGTACTTGTCGACCTTTTTGCGAGCGCTCTTAACCGACTTTTGCCAGCGCCGACGTTGATTACGGCGCTTCGGCGGCTTCGCCTTGAGCGTGATCAGCTCGTCCCAGAGTTGGTCACTCAGCTTGCTGTAAATCTGAACAACGCGACCGCCCTGTTCTTTCTTGCCGCCGTACTTGCGGATGAACTCATCGAACGTCCGTTTCATGCGGCGGCTGTTCTTAGCCTGCTCCCAAACCAAAGCCGAGTTGAAGAACACCTCGGGCACATCCGGGCGATCCCTGAAGAGTTTTGTGTATTTCTGGAACGTCAGAGCAGCTCGCTTGAACTGCTCGGTGCTCTGCAATGCAACACCCGCATTGTAGAGGGCGTCTGCACGGTCGGGGAAATCTTTATAGTCGGAGACGAGCTTCAAATACAACGAGATCGCACGATCAAACTCGAAGCCTTCGTAGGCCGTCGATGCCACGTTAAATAATGCCTTCGCCGCCAGTTCTTTGTCTTCCGGGTACTCACGAAAGACGCGCTCGTAGAGCGCACCAGCGGACATGAAGCGCTTGAGCTCAGCCATCGACTGAGCTGCCGAGTAGAGTGCTTTCGCAGCGAAGGGGTTCGTGGGGTCCTCTTTGACCAAACGTAAGAACTCATCATGCGCGAGTTGGAACTCTTTTTTCCCAAACGCTGCGACAGCTTGTTTGTACACAGCGCCCGCGGCGCTCTTGCTCATCTGGATCTTAAATTCTTCGTTGTCCTTGCCCACGCCAATCTTAAGCATACGCCGACACCAAGCCTCGACGTTCTTCCAGTCCTCTTTCTCGGAGTACTGGTTGAGCACCCAACGAGCAGCATCGACAGCGCCCTCTGACAGCGGGAAGGTGTCAATCAACTTACGATACCATTTATCGGCTTTAGACTTGTGCGAATACTGCGCGTAAATGGTCGCGGCGTTAAAGTAGAAGCGCGGGGTATCCTCGGTGTCTGGGCTCGATTTGATGTAACGCATCGAAGCGTCGATCAAACGCACCAGCAAGCGAGGGATCTCTTGAGGCGTTTCTGCCAGCGGTGGCGGCTCAGGCAGGGTGCCCTTTTGGGTCTGCGAGTCGACCTCGGCTTGAAGATTCAAGAACGCTCGATAGGCAGCATCCTCTCGGAACTTCGAATTTTTCTTGTCGTCGCGCACGAGCTCGAAAACATCGGCAGCCTTAAGGAACTGCACAGACATCGTGTAGCCGATACCAAGGTAGTAGTTATACTCGTAAAGATTTGGGTCGTAAGGGAAGCGCTGGATGTAGTCAGACAGCATCTGAGCAGCGACGCGAGCTTCTTCTGAAGCGAGCGCAACCTTCTCTTCTTGGAAGTACTTCTGAGCCAACTCCAGGCGGAACAAAGCAGAAGAGATCAGGGCGTCTTGAGCCAGCTTCATCGCTTTACGAATAACCGACGGACGGTTCTTGTTCGCTTCTTGCCATTCGGTGCCCGGGCCGTAGGTGGTAAACAACGCCTCACGGGCGGCAGCTCCCTCGGCGAGCTTTTCACGTCCGAGCTGGTCGTAAGCGGCGATGATGTTCATCGCCACGTTGGGATTATCTGCATGCAATGGGTCGAGCTCGATAACTCGCTGGGCGACCGGGACATACTTCTGCCAAGCAGCTTGATCGAACAGAACTTTGGCGACCTCTAAATACACCTCACGTTGGTACTCGCGACCACCTACGGCAGCGAACATTTGCTCGAGTCGATCTCCGGCTGCCACCTCTGGCGGTGTGATCCCCTTTTCATCGTACTCATCCATCAACTCGGCTTGTTTTTCGTCGTACAGCTCATCGAGAGCAACGACAGACTTGCATTGATCGAGCACTTCGCCCGTTGCAGGACGGCCCCAACCCTGCTCAACCGCAGCGACCGCAATGTATTGGATCGCCTCTTTACGAAGATCTGATCCGCTCTCGCCAGTTTCCTTAGATTTTTTATCTGAGAAATCAACGAGCTCGACGAACCGTTTGTACGCTGCGTCAAAGCGATCGAGTCGGTAGTGGGTCCAAGCGACCTTGTAGAGCGCTTTATCAAACCAGGCAGAGTCGCGATTCGATAACACCCGCTGATACGCATCGAGCGCTTCGCAAAGCCGATCCTCGGTGAAGTGGTTCTCACCGATACGCAGCCAAACCTCGGGGACGAACTTGCTTTCGGGGTAGTTGGTCACCAAGCCCTCGTAGTTACTCAGGCTGCGCTCAAACTCACCGGTCTCCTCCAAGCAAAAAGCAAGCAGATACTGCACGCCGTCGTTTTGTTCGAACTTCGGAAACCGCTTCAGGATCGTTTCATACAGCTTGATGCTCTTCGCCAACTCAAGCATCGGCGCCTCTGGCTCTTTACCGATCTTCTTCGCTTCAAAAAGCTCGAGTTGCCGGGAAAACTCTTCGTCCGCGTCGTTGTAGTCGTATTTCGCTTGCTCAAAGTACAACTCAGCAAGACGGAACATCGCTTGTGGTGAGTATTCAGCGTCGTAAGCATATCGACTCACGAAGCGCTCAAACGCCTTGATCGCTGATTTGCGCTTCTCCGCCTCTCGGCGCTCTAAATCGCCAATACGCTGTTCAAAATCGATGTCGATCCGACGCATCCGAGCGTCACGCTTGCGCTTGATCGTCGCCATGATCTCAGAGTTGAAGTCGTCAGAGGTTTTTTTGAACCGAGCGACCGTCTCTTCGAACTCTTTTTTAGCCTTCTCTTTGGCGAGTTGCTCAGGCGTTTTTTCCTGGGCTTTAGCCACGGCTGCGCCGGCCTCAGGCGGGTCATCAAGACTCGGCTCTGCAGGCTTAGATTCTGACTCTTCAGGAGCAGGAGCGGCAGGGGTTTGGGCTGACTCGTCTTGAGCTACAACTTGCGCTGCAGCAAACAGAGCTAGAGCCAGTGCGAGCATGCGCATCACCGACTCGCCCCCTCATCGCCTAAAGCCTCGTCAAACTGCTCGCTGATGCGCCCCATTTCGCGCTCTTTCGCTCGCCCAAGTTTGGTGATGCCTTTGGTTTGAGTCTCTTTTTGTTCCCAAGCGACGTCGATCTTACCCACATCCGCGTTCCGGATGATGTTGTAGAACTTCTTGCTCACGTTACTCAGCGTTGCAGTTACCGCACCCACAGCGCCGCGTTCAGCCTGCTTCGCGAGCGCTTCCTCTTCAGCACGAAGGCCGCGCAAGCGGGCTTGCTCAACCATCACTCGACCACGAAGACTGCCCGCCTCGTTAGCGACCACAGCCTCTAGCTCGCGGAGGACTTTATCGACCTGACCCTGAGCGCGCCCGACGCGCTGACGCACAGCGTCAAGGCTGCGAATGTCCGTCAGGCTCTCACCGCTCAACCGAGACCGAAGTTGCGTGGCAGCGGCTCGCTCTTTCGTCAGCGCCTGTCGAAACTCTGCGCGCAGCGCGAACTCATCGCTGCCTGCGCCCGCTCCAACCCCAGACTCCTCGCTTTCGATCTCGGATTTGAGTCGAGCAGCAATACGCTCCATGTCGACGATCATGTCACGGATAACCGGCACGTTGACCTGGAAGAATCCAAGCTCCTCACGGCTCAAGTTACCCTTTTGCCGGCGACCGGCGACATACTGATCAACAGCGGCGATCGTCTTTTTGAATCCCTTGAGCTCAAGGGTCAAACGGAACAACCGCTGCTTTAGGTCTCCAAGACGTCGAGACAGGGTCGAGACCCTCTCGGTCCGCACCTTGAGCGTCGGAGGGAGCTTATCGACCTCAGCCTGCAAACGCAGGCGCTCGGCACGCAGCGCGGTGAGTTGTTCGGTGTTCAAACCCTGACCTTGCAGGATCTGAGTTTCTAAATCCAACAAGCGCCGCTCACAATCAGCAGCGAGTGCGCCCACCTCAACGGCTCGGCCCTGCTGATCTGCCAAGGTCGGAAACATGTTGATACGGCGCTCGCCATCGATGCGGCTAAGGATCTTCTCAATGAGCTGGTCCGCTTCGGCGAGATCACGCTCACCACGCTCAAGCTCCGAGAACAGCCGGACGGCGCCATTAAGGTCTCCGTCCTCACGAGCCCAGTCCAGCGCAACCGGCGGCAAAAGGCTCTCGGCCGACAGCTTGTCTAATCCAGTGGCGATGATCTCGCGGAAGTAGCGCATCGGGTCACCACGCTCACGAATGATTCGGCGCAGCTCTTCATGGCCGGGCTCGTAATCCTTGACCACCTGGTCGAAGGCTTTGACCGCCAATCCATACTGCTTGAGACGCAGGTGAAGATTGCCCAGTAAGACCTTAGCCTCAGGGACGACCGCCGAGTGAGGGTTGCTCGCCAGCAGAATCTCTACGGCGCGGACAGCCTTCTTGTATTGAAGCGTCTTCTCTTCTGCGTCCTCTTTCTCCTCAGCGCTTTTGACGTAAGCCCAGGTGATCTCGAAGAGCATTTCATCGAAATACTTCGAACGATGATCAATGCTTTGGTAGGCGTCGATGCTCGCGCCGATCTCACCGATCTCGTAATAGACACGACCTCGAGCGAGGTGGGTCAGCTCTCGGATCTCTTTTTGAGCGTCAGTGGAAGGGACAAACTTAAGCAGCGAATCAAAGACCTCGGCTGACGCCTTGAGCTTACCCAAAGCAGCAAGCGCTACGCCGGTGGCGTAGGTCGAATGGTGCCGATAAGGACCCTCAGATGCTGAGCGTTTCAAGCGATTGATCGCGCCGGCGTAATCACCACCGTGAATCAGTGATTTGCCATAGAAATAGTCTACCTGGGGAGGGATTCGACCGCCGCTAGCCACCTGGTATGCCTTGAAGGCTTTTCCGACCTCATCAAACTCTGCACGGCTGCCTGCAATCTCAATCAAGCGAAGAATCGAGGGCGTTAGGTGTCGAGATGCACCGCCATCCACTAAACGCTGGAAGTAAATACGAGCGGCCGAACCGTTGCCGTCTTGAAACAGTGACTCTGCGAGGAAATACACAGCGTCTTTGAAGCGTGGGTCCGACTTCAAGTTGGGGTCTTCAACAAGGTCGAAGAGAACCACGGCGGCGTTTCGGTAGTCCTTGAGCAAGAACAAAACCTCGCCGTTCTCTAACCGCGCCTTCCGGCCACGCTCTTCGACGCCCATGGACTTCTTGCGAAACTGCTGCTCGATGAACTGCGCCCGGCCGCTCACATCATCAGCCATACCTGAGACGATGCGTAGCCCGTCCTTGACCGATGGCTCGGCCTCGGCATCAACGCCGAAAGCGATGATTGAGATCAGGAGCGAAAGCCCCGCCAAACGCAGCATTATGGGTCAGTTCCCCTTGGCGACAGGCGCATCAGCCTGCTCTTTCTTTTTCGAACGAGCCGTGTCCTTCATGACATCGACATCATAGCGAACCGTCGGGCGCTCTCGAAGATCGGTGGTGATCCCACCCCGCTCGAAGCCAACGACCTTGATCTCAGTGAACTTTCCCTCCTCAGCGGAGAAGGTGTAACTTGAACGAATTTTGAAGCGGTACCCCTTGAGATACGAGAAGATACCGAAGCCATTACCAGCGTAAACCAGGTTCACCGACAACTGGTGATTACCGGGGACGATCTGCCCCTGGAACAGCTCAATTTCCTTTTGGTTCGCCAGGCTGCCGTCAATATTCGACATCTGCTTGAGCGGCGCTCCATCCAAGAAGTAATGCGCCTCTTGCAGCTTGAACGTCGAGCCCATCTCATTACGGTGAACCAGTCGCGCCCTGGCGCCGCTGACCACACCATGCATCACAGCCTCTTGGAGTCGGACCAGGCGAGCCTTGCTCTGATAGATGCGCATCTTGAGCTGGTTGACGCGCTCCTCAAGGTCTCGAACCCGCACGTCGTAGGCGTCGCCGTCGTCCTCAGCCTCGTCTTCAGTCTCGTCTTCTTCACTGTCGTCTTCCGCCACCGCCTGAGGTGCGGCTTGGGGCGCCGGAACGTCTTTGTCTTCGCCGGGCTCTCTGACCTCAGCTTCAGCACTTGCTGCGCCCTCGCTGGGAGCGTCTTCACCAGGTGCCTGGGCCCACGCCGAAACAGGCATCCCAAGCGCAGCAATAATCAGTACTGCTCGAACCATCGGATTCATCGCAATCTCCAAGCCTCTCACGGTCACTCCGCGCAGGTAACAAAGCCTATTATAGCCCGTCAAACATGTATAGCGGCGATACACTCACGAGAACAGATTCTCGATTTCCTCGTCGGTAATCGGAGAGCCTATTCGCTGACGCTCACCAGCACCCAAAAGACTACTCAACCGATCCACGAGGGATGCAAGCCGCCAGCGGACCACCCCAAGGCTACTTCGAGCATCAAAGACAACGACCACCGAGAAACCGGGTTTTACGAGCGCGGTCAGCAGTTTCACCTCACCAGCATCGATGTGAAGACTGCGCACCTGATCCTTCCCTAAAGGCCGCATCATACCCTGTGCGCTAGCCATCACACCGGCCAGCGAGGCCGCGAAGCGACTGGGGTCCACACGGAATAGATCACCGCTAATCGCTAGTGATGCACCCGAGCGTTCGCAGAGTTGGACACCAACCGCATGCGACTCCCTGACAAAAGCATCCAGCGCCTCTTGGACCTGTAGTTGGGTATGTTCTAAACTCACAGGTCCCCCGCCGACAACTCAACGCTTGGTACTGGAGGTGGGACTCGAACCCACACGTTGTCTCCAACGCCGGATTTTGAATCCGGTGCGTCTACCAATTCCGCCACTCCAGCATCTGCTGTCGTCCACGCCTCCTGTGACTCAATTATCCCCCATCTTGCAAGCGTTCGCTGCCGCCAGACCCTTGTTCTTTCAGCGCCTCTTCTAGGGCCAGTTGATCCGCTTTGGCTTGGCGCTCTTCTCGCCCCCCAAAAAGCAGCACTAAAATACCTCCGCAGACAATCGCTGAATCAGCGACGTTGAAGGTCGGAAAGGTATAGCTAGGATTCACACCGCGCAGGTGCCAGTCAATAAAATCAACAACATAGCCGAGTCTCACTCGGTCGATGAGGTTCCCAAGTGCGCCGCCTAAAATCAACCCGAGGCTGATCTGCATGATGCGCGCTTTAGGGCCTAGCCGCTTAAGCCAGATCAAAACCCCAATAATGGCCCCAATACTGACGGTGATCAGCAAGGGCATGCGAATCCACTCAGGAATTGACTGAGTCAGGCTAAACGCAGCGGCTCGGTTCTCGGCGTAGCGAAACCAGAACCAAGAATCGACCACCTTGATAAAGCTGTCAGGCGTTCGCGCCCAACCGTACTGAAGCCATGGCTCGGCGCGGCTGAGCCGATCGAGCGCCCAGAGCTTACTCCATTGATCCAGGACCGTAATCAGAACCAATAAGAACGCAGGGATCGCGTAAATTCGTTTGAGCTTATCCATCTAGACCTCGGCCGGGTTCGCGCCTCGGCGCCCGTGGCATTGCTTGTACTTTTTCCCCGAACCGCATGGACAAGGTGCATTGCGGCCCACTTTGGGCTGATCTCGGCGGATGGTCCCCTCTTCGGTGCCGCCTGCGACGCGACCGGTAAAGGCAGCCGCTTTGCGAGCCCTTCGGCTGTTGCGCTGCTCACCCGCCGTTGACGCCCGACGCTGCTCGTCGATCAAACGACGCGCACGAGCCCGGCGCTCAGCCTCCTCGCGAGCGACAGCCTCTTCGTCCATCAACTCGACGCGATAGAGCTGCATCAACGCATCGCGACTGACCCGGTCAAGCATCGCAGTAAAGAGAATGAACCCTTCTCTTCGATACTCATGCCGGGGGTCTTTCTGACCATAACCTCGAAGGTAAATCCCCTCTTTGAGGTGATCCATCTGCGTGAGGTGAGCTTTCCAGTGGTGATCAATACTGCGCAGATAAAATGTCTGTGCGAGATCGTCATAGGTGTCGACGGTAAATTCTGCCCGGCGTTTCTCGTGCTGGCGGTTCACCGCAGCGTAGATGTAGTTGCCGATTTCCATCTGGTAAGCGGGACGGTCCGGCACATCACCGCGGCGGATTGCGGCTAAACTCACCGGCACATCAAAGACCTTGAAGCACTCAGCCTCTAAGCCCTCCAGCGCCCACTCTGAAGAGGGCTGGGCCTCAGGGCAAAAGCGAGCGACAGCATCAATGATCGTGCGCTCTGCGCTGTCTTTAATTCGAGTATCAAAATCCTGACCTGCAAGGATCTCGCGTCGGAGCGCATAGAGCGTTCCACGCTGCTGGTTCATCACGTTGTCCATCTCAAGGACGTTCTTACGAATACCAAAGTTGTAAGCCTCGACGCGTTTTTGAGCGCCTTCGATCTGCCGGCTTACCAACCGGGAATCGATGACATCATCAGCTTTCATGCCGCCCCAACGCTCCATCATACCTTGGAGCTTCTCGCCCGCGAAACGGCGCATCAAGTCATCCTCTAGGCTGAGGAAGAACTGAGAGGATCCAGGGTCACCTTGACGGCCAGACCGACCACGAAGCTGATTGTCGATTCGACGACTCTCGTGGCGTTCAGAGCCCAGAATATGCATCCCGCCGGCAGAAAGGACGTTCTCTTTCTCGCCGGCCATTTCTGCCTCTGCCTTTTCGAGCTCCGCTGCGTATTCCTTGACCAGTCCTGCGACAAAGTCGGCGGCTTGCTGGTGCAGCGCAGAGTCTTTAGATTCGGGATAATCCTCCTCGGCCACGGCCTTCGGATCAATCAATTCAGGTCGACCGCTCATCCACTTAAAGGTCTCACCTGAAGCGTCTTGGTTTCGGGCATGGATCACGCGCTCACGCGCCAGAAACTCAGGGTTTCCGCCGAGCAAAATATCGGTACCACGACCGGCCATGTTGGTAGCGATCGTTACGGCGCCTAAGCGCCCTGCCTGAGCCACGATCTGGCTCTCCTTCGAGTGCTGCTTGGCGTTGAGGACGGTATGCTCGACTTTGCGCCGAGCCAAAAATCGACTGAGCACTTCTGAGCGCTCAACCGAAGCCGTACCGACGAGCACCGGCTGACCTTTCGTCTGGCGTCGCTCGATATCATCACAGATCGCTTCGAATTTTGCGCGCTCAGACAGAAAGATCAGATCAGGCTCGTCCAAACGAGCGATCGGCTTGTTGGTCGGAACGACCACCACATCCATCCCGTAGACGCTCATGAACTCTTCGCGCTCGGTTTCAGCCGTGCCGGTCATACCCGAGAGCTTTTCGTACATGCGGAAATAGTTCTGGAAGGTGATCGTCGCGAGGGTGTGGTTTTCGCGCTGAATACGAACACCCTCTTTCGCCTCGACGGCCTGATGCAAACCATCACTCCAGCGGCGACCGTCCATCAAACGACCCGTAAACTCATCAACGATCACCACTTCGCCGCCCGTAACGACATAGTCGACATCGCGGCGGTAGACAGCGTGAGCACGAAGAGCCTGGTTGAGATGATGGACCATCTCAATATGCTCCATGTCGTACAGATTATTCAGACCTAAAACGCCCTCAACCTGATGCACGCCTGCCTCAGTGAGTGTCACCGAGCGGCTGCGCTCTTCAACCACGTATTCAACGTCGCGACGCAGTTTCGGGATCAGCCGATCAGCCTTGTGGTAAATCTCTTCGCTGAGTTCAGCGGGACCCGAGATGATCAAGGGCGTACGCGCCTCGTCAATCAAGATGGAATCGACCTCATCGACGATACCGTAAGCCAGCGGCCTTTGAACCATCTCGTCGTGAGCAAACTTCATGTTGTCACGCAGGTAGTCAAAACCGAACTCGTTGTTGGTTCCGTACGTGATGTCTGCGGCGTAGGCATCACGGCGAGTCTCATCGCTAATATCCGCCGTGATAATCCCGGTCGTTAAGCCGAGCCAGCCGTACAACTTGCCCATCCACTCGGCATCGCGTCGAGCGAGGTAATCATTGACCGTCACCAAGTGCGCGCCGCGCCCAGCCAGCGCGTTGAGGTAGACCGGCAACGTGGCGACTAAGGTCTTACCTTCACCCGTGCGCATCTCCGCAATTTTGCCTTCATGCAGAACCATACCGCCAGCGAGTTGGACGTCATAGTGCCGCATATCAAGAACACGCTTACCCGCCTCGCGCACCACGGCAAAGGCAGGGGCAAGCAACGAATCAACCGACGCTCCGTTTGCGATCTTCTCTTTAAAGACCGCCGTTTGCGCGCGCAGATCGTCATCGCTCAACGCCGCAAACTGCGCTTCGAGTTGATTGATCCGGCTAACCGCCGGTCGAAGGCCTTTGATCACGCGATCAGAGCGCGTCCCAAAGACCTTTTCTACATATGCCTTCACCATCGAAAACCCCTCGCCCGAACGACCCGGACGCTCCGAAAGCATGGCTAGCGCCAAACTTCAATCGAGGATGAAGTACTCTGGGTCTGCAGCGACACCATCGACCAACACCTCATAGTGTAGGTGGGGACCCGTCGACCGACCTGACATTCCAACGCTGCCGATGCGGTCCCCACGGCGCACTGTATCTCCAGCGCGTACCGCAGCATCCGCGAGATGTGCATACTTCGTCATCATGCCAAAGCCGTGGTCAACCATCACCACCAGCCCATAACCTTTTTGTTCTTCAACTTTGACCACCGACCCATCAGCGGGGCTGATAATCGGTGTACCAATCGAGGCCGCAAAATCAATTCCACGATGCATCGCATTTCGCCCGGTCATCGGGTCGCGACGCTCGCCAAAGCGGCTCGTTAGCCAGCCTTTGGTCGGCCGCACGGCAGGCGTTGCGGCTAGCCGCGCCTGCATCGCCTCGAAGTGGCGAGCCAAGGATTCCAGCTGTTCAACTTGATGGTTCGCTTCTTCAAGCAAGCCATCCATTCGCTCGGCCATCAGGTGCTCTCGCGCCTGCTTGAGTAGTGGATGCTCCCGGTCGCCCCAGGGTGACTCTTGACCCGCTTCTGGGTCATCAACTGGACCGATCGCCAAGCGTCGAGATGGGTCCGAAAGTTGCGCCAGCTCGCGCAGTCTTTCTTCGAGCGCATCCACCTGCTCGAGGCGCTGAGCCAGTGCGGCCATTTTCTCCTGGGTCTTTTCGACTTGGGCTCGCAACGCGACGCTACGGTCCTCGCCTTGGCTCACCTGACGCCCCTGCCACCAGCCACGAAAGCCAGCCACGCTGACCAAGACCAAGCCCAAGCCCAAAACGACAGAGCCTAGGACCGCAGCCCGAATCCAGCGGCGCTGCACGACAAAGTACCGCGCCTTACCGCTTCGTTCCGGCGTCACAGCAATCGTGAAGTGCTCGTTACGGCGGTTCTTCAGGGCAGCCTCCTTGGCCGATGCGTTGAGCTAGGGTTTCGCAGTCGGCGCGCTCAAAGCGGCCGCTGGTCTTTCCTACCCCTTAGTCTAATCACATTTCACAACGGATCAAGAAGCAGTTCGGTGACCGCTTTATTCCACTTCGGCTGAAGTCGCCGATTCGTCGTCGATGTAAACGCACAACGCCGTGATGTTGTCCTCGCCACCGTGTGCGCAGGCGAGCTCGATCAGCAGCTTAGGACACTGTGCTGCAAAATGCCCACGCAGGACATCAGCGATCTCTTCGTCCGTCACCATCCCGTTGAGACCATCACTGCAAAGCAGCAGCAAGTCGCCGCGCTCGAGCGCCACGTAGTACAGATCAACCTCAACCTCAGCGTCGACGCCGATCGATCGGGTGATGATGTTGCGGTATTGACTGACTCGGGCCTGCGCCTCGGTCATGAGACCCAACCGCACCTGCTCAGCGACCAAACTATGGTCCATCGTGACTTGGTAGAGTTGGTCCTGCCGCAAAAGGTAAGCGCGAGAATCTCCCACATGCCCGATAAAGGCTTGGTTTCCTAGGATCAGCACCGACGTTACCGTGGTGCCCATCCCTTGAAATTCCGGGTTATCTGCGCTGGTCTGAAACACCGTCGAATTAGCTTCTTGCATCGCCTGTCGCAAGGCGTTGACCGCCGGCGAGTTCTCACTTGGTTCGCCCGAGTGATCACCCTGCGTCATCAGGGCGTCGCGCTGCTCGATCATTCGCTCGCGAACGATCTCCACAGACATCGACGATGCTTTCTCGCCTGCTCGGTGGCCACCCATACCGTCAGCAACAATAAACAGACCCAGGTCATTATCGACCAGGAAACTGTCTTCATTGCCTTCACGCACCAGCCCAATGTCGGTGGCTGCTGAGACGGTTAGCTCCACGCAGTTCTCCTAGCAGGGCGCGCCGGTTGCCATGGCGCCCATTGGCGAACAAGGAAATTGTTCTGGTAAGCTGCGTTTACCCGGTTGTTCGATGGCGCCCTCTTTTGTAGCGTTGCGGGGGCAATCCGTTCCCGGGGACTATCTTGGACTTTGCAACACTAGTCGGTCTGATCGCTGGTATCGGCTTAGTTACCAGCGCTATCGTCACTGGCGGCAATGCCATTATCTTCGTTAACCCACCCTCGTTGATGATCGTGGTGGGTGGAACGATTTCGGTCATTTTGATGAAATTCCCCGCCGGCGAGGTGTTTAATTCGCTCCGGGTCATGAAAAATGCATTCTTTTTCCAAGCGCCCTCCGCCGTTGCAATCATCAATCAGATTATTGAAATGGCCATGCTGGCTCGAAAAGAAGGCGTGCTCGCTCTTGAAAGCGTTGAGCCCGAAGATGAATTCTTACGCTCAGGTATCCAGCGCGTCGTCGACGGCGTCGACACAGGTCACATCAAAAGAGCGATGAACCAAGAGCTCGACCAGATGGTGGCTCGTCATGACGTCGGCATTTCGGTCTTTAAAATGGGCGGAGATATCGCCCCAGCCTTCGGCATGATCGGAACCCTGATCGGGCTGGTGAAGATGCTGTCCTCGATGGAAGATCCGTCAGCGATTGGTCCGGCGATGGCGATCGCTTTGCTGACCACCCTCTATGGCGCTCTGATGGCTAATGTCTTCTTCTTACCGATCGCCGACAAACTGGCTTTTCGGTCAGAACAAGAGCTCTTCGCTCGAAAATTGATGGTCGATGGCATTCTGGCGATCGGCCGGGGAGAGACCAACCCCAATCAGCTCAAAACGATGCTCGGCGCCAACCTTGCGCCCAAGGAACGCGAGCAACTGGAGTAGGCGCTGATGGAAGAGGAGCTCCCACCAGTCCTTGAGGACAGCGAACTCTTCGCTAGTGCTCATGAGACCATCGCAGCTGCGATCGCCGAGCTCGATGATGAGCCGGCTGTCAGTGCCATTCCTGACGATGAATTCGACGACGAAGAAGAAAAGATACGCTACAAAAAAGTGTTCATCGGCGCGCCTATGTGGGTGGTGACCTTTGGCGACTTGATGAGTTTGCTGCTGACCTTCTTTGTGCTGATTCTAAGCTTCTCGACGATGGACCCGGTCAAGTTTAAGATCGTCCGAGGGTCACTAGACACGGCGTTAGGCATTCAAAAGAAGGTGACGGCGACCAGCGTCCCGCGCGCCGACAACATGATGGCGACCGAATTTAACCGACGCGACTTCAACAAACAGATTGAGAGCGTGCTCAAGAAGGCGCTGCGCGACACCTTCCCTCCAGGGCAAGAGCCCGGTCGTGTCGAGAAGGTGATCGATATTCGCGGTGAGGTCGTTCGCTTCATCGCATACGACCTCTTTTTACCGGGCAGCGAAGCGGACGCCCCTAAAGCCAAAACGGTCTATCAGGTGATGGCCGACACCTTGGTCCAGATGGAGGCTCGAATGGAGGTTCGCGGGATCGCCCTCGAGCGCTTCTCGCGCGACCTTAGGCAACGCGGTCAAGCACGCGAAGATGGGGTCGTACCCGTTCGAGTCGCGGCTCGACGTGCGGTGATCGCTAGTCAAAAAGTCCAAAGCCGGCGGAAGCGCGAGATCAGCAGCCGAACGGTCCTACCTGCAGTCACTCCAGGTGTCGCTACACCCGAGCCTCCAGGCGTCGTGAACATGACCGAATTCGTGTTTCTAGCGCCTGATCGGGTGAGCGCTAAAGCGGGTAATCCATGACCAAAGTTGTACTTAAAGTCACTCGAGGAGCGCCCGCTTGGGTGGTGACCTTTGGCGATCTGATGAGCCTCCTGCTCACCTTCTTCGTGCTCTTACTGAGTTTCTCGCGTGTCTCGGTCTCGCAACGCTACCAAGAGGTCAACGGCACCTTGAAAAACGCCTTTGGCTTGGCTCAAACTAAAAATGTATCGCCACCATCAGCGATGGACCTCATCAAGATCACCGATGACTTTACGATGACCGCAACCAAGATTGAAGAAGAGCTCCGTAAAGAGGTCGTGCCGCGCTATCCGCTCGACGAAAAGGAGATCGAAAAGCCTGAGGTTATCCGAAGAAAAGACCGGGTAATTCTGCGCTTCAACGGCGAGGCGATGTTTCCATCTGGAAAGCAAGAGATCGACCCGAGGTTTCATGCGTTTTTGGATGGGGTTGCGACCAAAGCGGTGGCGAACCGAGTGAACACGATCATCGAAGCGCACACGGACAACGTCTCTTTTAGGACGCGGCTGTTTTCATCAAACAGTGACCTGAGCATGGCTCGAGCGGCACAGGTTGCTGCCTACATCACGAGCGTTCAGCGTTTGCTGCCCTCTCGAGTTTTAGCCGTCGGAAAAGGACCTTATGAACCGTTGCATCGCAACAACACGCGGGAGCGCCGGGCGATGAACCGGCGCATCGAAATTCAGTTCGTCGAAAATATGGCTGAAAAAGGTAGCCTTCGACTCGGAACTGATAAAGGCGTGCGCTTTGAAATCGGCGGTAAGAACAAAAAAGTCCCATGATCTGGTTACTCAATCGAACCCATAGTGATGCGGCTCACCAGGCTGCTCAGGATCTGCATCAGTTCGCTCTTGGTGAGGGTATTGAGTGTCGTATTTTAGAGCAAAGCAGCAACCCCAGCGCCGAGGACATGATGATCGTCCTCGGCGGCGATGGCACGTTGATTCAGGCTGCCAGGCGGTTCGCACATCTGGGCTTGAGGATGGTTGCGATCAACTTAGGCCGCCTCGGCTACATCACCAGCTTTAGTGCGGATCAAGCTCGCTTTGCGCTCACTGCAGCGGCATCGGGAGCGCTGGTCGAGGATGTACGTCTGAGGCTGTCGGTTCGATGGGCAGACCAAGAAGCCGTCGCTCTAAACGAAGCCTTGATCACCTCAGGTCAGCCAGGACGTATCTGCTCACTAGCGCTTGCGATCGACGGCCAACCCGCCACCGCTTTGCGTGGCGACGGAGCTCTTGTGGCGACGCCGACCGGCAGCACCGCCTACGCCTTGAGCGCTGGTGGTCCTGTTTTACTGCCCGGGCTCCAGGCCTTAGTGGTGGTGCCCGTGGCGCCGCACTCGATTCGTTTTAGACCGCTCGTATTGCCGCCACAGCGAGTCCTGTCGATGCGTCCCGAAGAAGACGCATGGCTGGTGCTCGACGGCCAAGAGCGACTTCGGATTGAAGCCGGAACTGAAGTCACGCTCGATGGCACCGCGCCGGCTTTGCGCTTGCTCAAAGAGCCGTCCCATGAACACCTCGTGACGCTGCGCGACAAACTGCACTGGGGTGAATGGTCATGATCGCCGAGTTGAGCATTCAAAATCTTGTGCTCGCTGATCAGATCCGCATTCAACTTCAACCCGGACTGGTGGCGCTGACTGGTGAAACAGGCGCAGGAAAAAGTTTGATCGGTCAAGCGCTTCACCTCGCCGCCGGAGGGCGCGCTAAAAGCGGCTTGATTCGGCGCGGTGAAGACGAAGCGCGAATTGATCTCGTGCTCCAGTTCGAAGGCAGCGCTCAGCGTTCGATCGACCGAGACCTGAAGGCGCTCGGACTTCCGCAAAGCGAAGACGGACGCATCGTCGTTCGTCGGGTCCTCAAGGCATCGGGCGGCACACGGTCTTGGATCGGTGGCTCAGCGGTCAGCCTACGCAGTCTTCAAACGCTCTGGAAAAATCGGCTCATGAGGATCGATCAAGGGGCAGCGACGACGCTCAACTCGACCACAGGTCGCTTAGCCCTTTTGGATCGTGCACTGCCTCGCACGGCGCCGGTCGAAGCGATGAAACAAGCCGCTGAACAATGGCACGCTGCTCAAGCTGAACTCGAGCGGCTGACCGACCAACTCGAGAGCCAGCGTGATCAGCGAGAGATGATTCGCCACTGGGTCGATGAGTTGATCGAGTTTGCGCCGGCCGACAGCGAATATGACGAGTTGCTCGACACCCGACGGCTGGTGCGAAGCCAACGTCAACAGCGAGCGGCTTTGCAGCGAGCAGAGACGGTGATCGGCAGTGACAAGGGGATCTTGTCGTCTTTAGGTGAGATGCGACGGATCGCAGCGACGGCTGTTGATGCCGAGCCCCTGTATGAGCTGGTCGCTCAGGCGGACCATGCGGTGGATAGCTACCTTAGACAACTCCAAGAGCAATCGACCGATCTGGTCAAAGTCGACGAAGACGCGCTGCAAGAGCGCCTGTTTCGCTGGCGCGATTTGGCGCGCAAGCACCGCTGCAGTGAACCTGAGTTAACCGAACGCTTCCGCGAGCTGACGGCGCAACTCGAGCAGCTTGATGCGCCTGAAGAGGTTCTCGCCGAGGCTAGTCAGCGAGCCAGCCAGGCTCGCCTTAACGCTGAAACAGTCGCCCAAAAATTGAGTGACCAACGACTGAAGGCGGCGAAGCGAGTTGAAACCTCGCTCACGGAGTTGCTGCCAGGCTTAGGTTTCCAGGGCGCCAAAATGAAGCTGTCGCTGAGTAGGAAACCCCAACTCAATGCATCGGGCTGGGATCAACTCGACCTGCTCTTTCAGGCCAATCCGGGCGAAGGGTTCACGCCGGTTCAAGACGGTGCGTCTGGGGGCGAAAAGGCTCGCTTGTTGCTGGCTTTGGATTGCTCACTGCCGCGCACCGACAGCCTGAGCACCGTATTTTATGACGAAGTGGATGCAGGTATGGGCGGAGCAGCCGCAGCGGCGGTCGCCCGTTTACTCGCGAATCAAAGCCGAGCGGTTCAGGTCTTGGTTATCACCCATCAAGCGGCGGTCGCTGCAGCCGCCGATCAACACCTCGCGGTGCATAAAGCGACGAAAAAAGGCAGGACGCTGCTTTCCACGCATACGCTCAACCCTTCAGAGCGAGAACATGAGCTTGCGCGCATGACCAGCGGTCACGTCGCGCCAGAAGCTGCCAAAGCGGTGGCTCGTGCGCTGATCGATGAGGGCGGCGCCCATGCGACTGTTTGAGGCTCACCTCGACGATCGGCATCAACCGCTTGCAGAGCGGTTACGGCCGCGCACCGCGCAGGACGTTATCGGACAATCGCACCTGCTCGAACCTGGGGGGTTGTTAGCTCGCTTACTCGCCGCAGAAGAGCTCCCGTCGATGATTTTATGGGGTCCTCCAGGGGTCGGCAAAACCACCTTAGCTCGACTTCTTGCGACCAACGCCCGAGCCGCATTTGAAGCCCTATCGGCAGTTCAAGCCGGGATTTCAGATCTCAAGGTCTTGCTGGAACGAGCGAGCGAGCGGTTAAATTTCCACAACCAAACGACGGTCTTATTTCTCGATGAGATTCATCGCTTTAATAAAACCCAACAAGACTTCCTCTTGCCTCATGTCGAATCCGGTCGCCTGGTGTTGCTCGGCGCAACCACTGAGAATCCTGGCTTTGCGGTCATCCCTGCCTTGCGCTCGCGGTGCATCAGCGTCGCCCTTCAAGGATTGGATGAGGACGATTTAAAAAGCGTCATCTCGCGCGGTCTGGACTGCCTAAAAGCGCAGGCAGAAGAACCCGCTATCGAGTTACTCGTTCGCTGGTCTCAAGGAGACGCTCGGCGGAGTCTCAACCTTCTAGAGTGGTCCCACAAGCTCGCTCATGGCGAGGTCATTACTGCTGAGCTCGTAGCGACCGCGGCGGACCGACCGGCCGTACTCGCCGATCGCAACGGCGACCATCACTACGATACGATGTCGGCGCTGATCAAAAGCATGCGCGCTTCCGATGCAAACGCCGCGCTCCACTATCTGGCTCGAATGCTTGAGGCCGGCGAGGACATCACTTTTATCGCGAGAAGGTTGGTCATCTTCGCCTCTGAAGACATCGGCAACGCCGCGCCCATGGCTTTGGTTGTGAGCCAGTCAGCAGCCGATGCGGTTCGCTTTATTGGTCTGCCGGAAGCCGCGTTGACGCTCAGTCAGGCGGTCACATTTTTAGCTGACGCCCCTAAATCCAGAGCCTGCACTGAGGCGATCCGCGCCGCTCGAGCTGACCTTCAAGATGGAGCTTGGCCAGAGATTCCTGCGCGCTTACTGAATCGAAAGCGACCCCACGACGTTAGTATGGGGCAACAAGAGTCTGGTCCGCTCTTGCCTAAGGCGCTAGCAGACCGGTGTTACTATCCCAAAAGAGAGTAAGTGATGAGTCAAGAACCCACCGCAGCAGAGCTTGCCATGCTACAAGGCAATAACGCCGCAGCCGTCAAACAAGCTGGTGAGGATGTACCCCATGAGCTGGTACGAGATCCCATCTACGCGATGATCTATGTCGGCGGTTTAGCGGTCTATGGGCTTCTTATTGCTGTATTCTTACTCTAAGGAGATGCCATGCTGTGGTTAATGTTGGTTCTCGGGGCGATGTCGCCCTCGAAATCGATTCAAGGTCTCGCCAAAGACCGGCGAGCAATGAAACAACTGCGCACTTTTCCCGGGATCAAGTCCTGCAATAAATCGTGGGTTTTGCGACGCTCGAACTCCGAGGGCGATCTTTGCCGGATGGCTTTGCTCGCTTCGACCGCAAAAGATGGTCGCAACGTGCGCAAGAGCTCCAAAAAGTATGAGAACATGACGGTCAAGCGAGCCAAATACCTGGTCGAAGCCATCGAGCATGCAGAGCGCGCCGCAAAGAAACTGACCAAAGGCAAAGTCGCCAAGCAATGGAAGCTGCTCAAGGCAGCACGCGCCATCAGCGCGGTGTGTCCGATTATTGATGACCTCAAGCAAGAGGTCGCCATGGCGCCCTTATCGGCGCGCAAAGCTCGAGGTTTATCATCTTCTCTAAAGCCTGGAGTGACCGCCCGGCAGGCGACCTGCCGATGCATCAGCGCGCTGCGGACAGTGGTCACCCCCCTAAGGTCGAAGAAACCATTTGTGGTCAAAGCGCGCGATCAGATCAGTATGTCAGGCTGCGTCGCGCAGCGGCTCGAGGTGGCTCGCGCCACTCAATACGTCGCGCCGAAACGTAGCCGCTTCTCGGATGAAGGGCGCGCTCAGCGTGTCGCGGATAAAAAACGAATCGCAGCGCCAGACCGGCGCGCTGCGGCCATGAACCTGATCGAACGCCATCGCAGTGAGATCAACGCCTGCGCAGCCGAAGCTCGTAAACTTGGCGGCAACCGAGGCAAGCGCGCTAAGCGTATGTCTCGCTGCATCTGCTCGACGGCTCGCGGTTGGCGCTTTGCGCCAGGCAAACCGATGACGCTCGAAGAAAGAGCGACCAGTGGAACCCTAGTGCTGCGCCTAAAGACCGGCGCTCGAGGGCGCGTGAAAGCATGCGGAGTGATCGTCAAGAAGTGAGCGATTCGCTCCATCTTAATCGCCTAGACAGTTGGCTGGAACAGCACGCCTGTACACCCTACGGTCGAGAGCTACTTGAGCGAGTCAAACGAGTTGAAGGGCTTGAGCTTGAGCGGCGCTTCGAGGCAGCTCAGGCGTGGTCAGAAATCCTCGAACGCGAACGCCCACCGATTCTAAGCCTCGATGATGATTGCCGACCTGCGCTGTCGCATCTGCAACGCAAAGGCGAGCTTGACGGCGTGCAGCTCAACTCGATTCGAGCGTTGCTTCAGGTGTTATCGGATCTGCGCCGACTCGAATCCGCAAGCGCGGCAAGCATCAGCGGCTTAACGTCAGCGCTTGGCGAGTACGACGATGCGCTTCAGCGTCTGCATGCCAGCATCGCCGCCAATGGTGAGCTGCTCGACAGCGCCAGCGCCGAGCTCGGTCCGCTGCGTCACCGGCGCGACGCGGCGCGCAGGCGGCACGCCCAGCTCGCCGACAGTCTACGCGATGAGCTGCATACAGAGGGCCACTTATCCGACCGCTATGTTACCCAGCGTGAAGACCGGCATGTGCTGCCGATCAAGGCAGCGTCCAAGCGGCAGTTTGGCGGCGTCATTCACGACGCTAGTCGATCCGGAAAGACCGCGTTCGTCGAGCCCGCTAGCTTGCTCGAAGCGGGCGCAGCGGTTCGACACGCCGAAGAGGCTGTGACCGCTGAAGAGAAGAGAATCCTCAAGCGCTTATCGCAAATAATTGCCGAGCATGCCGGCGAGCTATCCGACGATCTCAAGGTCCTCGCTACCCTCGACTCAGATCGAGCGCGCGGCTGTTTTAGTCGACGCTTTCATGGGGTGATCCCCACGTTTCAGCGGCAACGAATTCGGCTCAAAGCCCTCAAGCCGCCAGCGCTTCTTTTAGCGGATGTGACGCCGGTGGTGCCGGTCGACCTTGAGCTTGAAGACCCGGCGCGCATCTTGATTATCAGTGGGCCCAACGGGGGGGGTAAATCCGTGGCGCTGAGCGCCTGCGCTTGGGCTTTCGAACTCGCTCACCAAGGCATACCCATCCCAGCCCAAGAGGTGACGCTCCCGGCGCCACCTTACTCGCTCTGCGCAGTGATCGGTGACGCCGCTGACGACCGCCAGGCTCACTCTACATTTTCAGGTCATCTTGGAGCGCTTCAAGGCGCGCTCGAACATCATCAGAATCCAAGCTCACTGATTGTGATCGATGAGATCGCAAGCGGCACCGAACCGATGGCGGGCAGCGCCATCGCTTGCGGATTCTTAGAGACCTTCGCCGAGGGCGAGGCTTTTGTCGTCGCAACCACTCATTACGATCCCGTCAAACAGCTCGGGTTGAGCGATGAGCGCATGCGAACCGCAGCGGTACGAGACCGACGTAACCCAGAGGTTGCTTTCCGGCTTTTCGCGGACGAGGTCGGTGGCTCACACCCCATCAAACTAGCGATCGATCTGGGCTTACCGGAACAGGTCATTGAACGCGCCCGAAAGCATCTAGACCCGAACCGACGCGCACGCCTCGACGAGCTCAAGCGACAGCAAACCGAAGAAGCCAATCTCGAGCAAATTCGGCGGCAACTCGACCTGCAAGAGCGAACCTTAGCGGAGCGACAAGCCGAGCTCGACAACGAACTCCAAAAGCTCGAGCGATCTCGCGAGAAACAGCGGGTTCAAAATGCCAAAGCTAAAGCAAAAATCGACACCTTGCGCGGCGAGCGACTCGCTCAAATTGATGCCTTGCGTGAAGAGTTGAGTGAGACCGTCAAAAAGCTACGCGCAGACCAAGGTTCGCAAGCAGCTAAAGATGGCGACCGGCTCTTTGCCGACGTCAAAGCCCTGCGCAATGAGGCGCAGGCCTTAAGTCTAGACGATGAATCACCGACCTTAGACGACTCGATTGAGGTTGGTGATTCGGTTCGTTTATTTTCTGGTGGCAACGTCGGTGTGGTTCAGGAGTTCCGCGGGCGCAGCGCCGTCGTCTTGGTTGATGGGAAGATGTTCCACTTGCGCAAAGAGCAGCTTCAACGCGTCCAAAAACAAGCACCTAACAAGCCCAAAACCGGCTCGTCGAAATCGACCAAAAGCAAGAAAGAAAAAACGATAGCGGTGACGGAGTCAAGCGCCCCAAAACTCGACCTGAGGGGACTCCGAGCGCACGAGGCAGAGGCGCGGATTGATCGATTTTTACAACATCTTTGCGATGTCGATTGCGCAGGGCGTATCATTCACGGCATCGGCACAGGGGCGTTGAGAAAAACAACCTTAGACTATCTCAAAAATGGGCCCTGGCGCGTCACCTATCGGCAAGGGTTGAGTAGCGAAGGTTCTGATGGCGTGACGGTGGTCACGGTGGAGAGCTAATGCAAACGATTGAAGCCGGCTTTAAGATGTTTGAGTGGGACTACGAGACCATTCCTGAGCGACAAGCCGTTCGGTCTGTCTTCAACGGCCGCTCGACGACCTATCAAGTCTTTGTCATGCGCCTTGAGGGCGAAGGTTTATACCGGTTTGTGATCCTGTGCCCGGTCGAAGCGAAAAGCGATCAGATGCCCTCGCTGAGCGAGTTCTTACACCGAACCAATGCCAGTTTACCCTTGGGCGCCTTCGAGCTCGATTACGACCGCGGCGGGGTTCGCTGGATCACGAGCGCCGAGACCAATGGTGACCCCTTACCGCCTCACTGGATCGGCGGTTCGGTCCAACGAGGGCTCACCAGTTTCGAGACCATCTGGACGGAACTCCTAGCGGTCGCAGAGGGTCGTATGAATGCAGCTGACGGCGCGCTACGCAGCCAGGTTGCGATGGAGCTTTCGACACTCAATGGTGAACTGCAACCCCAAGGTGTTGAGGTGCGACTCACTCCAATCGACGATCAATCGGAATTGTGTGTGGAGGTCACGGGAGGCGGATTAGAGCAAGTTCAAACGATGCTCGAATCACTCTTTGGATCCCCTTTACCCTTTGCGCTAAAAAGCGCCTGAGGACCTTTTATGAGAATCTTTTTAGTCGTCGCCTTGATGGGCCTGAGCGCGCAGGCAAAGCCTCTTGATCTTAAGGTCAAAGAAACGACCTTAGACAACGGCCTTCAAATCGTCTCGGTGGAGCGCTTTTCTGCCCCCACGGTCAGTGTCCAACTTTGGGTTCGAACCGGCTCGAGAAATGAGCGCCCTGGGATCACGGGAATTGCGCATTTATTCGAGCATATGATGTTTAAGGGCTCCAAGAATCTAGGGCCTGAAAAACACGCTCAAGAGGTGATGAAAATTGGCGGTCAGCTGAACGCCTACACCACCCATGATGCGACCGTTTATTATGAGGATGTTGCGGTGCGAAACTTCGAGGCGATCTTAGCGCTTGAAGCCGAACGGTTTCAGCACTTGGACTTGTCGAAAGGGATGCTCGAGAGCGAGCGCGAGGTGGTCAAAGAAGAGCGGCGAATGCGCACGGATAACTCGCCATCGGGTAAGTTGATCGAAGCCTTCTTTGGAGCGGCTTACCAAGTTCATAATTACCGATGGCCCGTCGTGGGGTGGATGAAGGACCTCAACACCATCAACCTCAAGGACTGTCAGGAGTTCTTCACCACGCACTACAACCCTAAAAATGTGACCGTTATCATCGTGGGTGCGATCGATCACGACCAGGCGTTTACTCGGGTCAAACACCACTTTGGCGGCTGGAAGGCACAGCCTCGAGAAGCACCTGAAGCACAAACTGAACCTGATCTAAAGCAGCGCCGCGAGGAGGTGGTCCGGTTTGCCACGAACACCCCCTTACTGTTGGGCGGCTGGAAGGTCCCTGCGGCTAAAGATGCTGACATTGTGCCCCTTAAATTGCTGGGTAAGATTCTAAGCGATGGCGCATCGAGTCGTATGTATCGGCAGCTCGTCTACGAAAAAGAGATCGCTCAATACGCTGCTGGGGACGTCCTAACCCAAGTCGACAACAGCCAGTTTTACCTGTGGGCGGCGGCGAGACCGAACGTCAACATCGACACCGTTGAAGGCGCGATGCTTGAGGTGGTTGAGCAGGTGAAATCCGGTGGTGTTACCGACCAAGAGCTCAACCGAGCGAAAGCCCAAGCCGAGTCCGAGTCGGTGGGCAAACTCAAAAAAGCGCACGGTATTGCCAGCTTGCTGGGATGGAGCCTGATGTATCATGGCGATTGGCGTCCGGCCTTGAGCGAGCTCGATCGGCTGCGAGCTGTCAGCACCGCCGATATCCAGCGGGTGGCGCAAAAGTACCTCTCAAAAGATCGGATTACGGTGGTCAAACTGCTTCCAGAAGCTCAGGAGGTAACGCCATGAAAAAGCTTCTGCTTGTGCTTGCAGCCTCAGGCTGCGCAACCGCTCCGACGACTTCGAACTCGACGCGTCAAACGCTTCGCTATGAGGTGGCTGGTGTCTCAGTAATCCAGGTGGTGGATCAGTCGCTTCCCACGGTTCGTATGACCTATCAGTTCCCTCGCGGCGCGGACGCGGAGCTTGAGAATGAGATCGGTGCCAGCCGACTCCTAGCGAGCTTGATGACCAAAGGTTCAGCCGGACGTTCGGCGATGGAAATTGCTGGCATGGTCGATGCGCTGGGTGGGTCCGTCTCTGGCTCCGCGAGTCGAGACACGCTTCGCTTTACAGCGGGCGGACTCAGCCGTGACCTTGAAGCCCTATCGGACTTGCTCGCGCAGACGGTGCGGCAGCCAAACTTAGACGCTCAGGAGTTTGAGCGACTTAAAAGGCAGACGCTGGCGGGCATGAAAAGCGGCCGCACACGAGGTCAAAACCTCGCTCAAAGCGCGCTGCTCAGGTTGATGTACGCGGGCGACCGGCTCGGCTTGCCGATCGGCGGTAACGAAGCGAGCGTAGCCGCTCTGAACCTTGAGACCATCAAGGCATTATACACCAAGGCGGTTCACCCAGAAGGTCTGACCATTGGGGTCTTTGGTGATGTATCGAAAGACGCCGTCAGCGCACTGCTCAAGCGTCAACTTAGCGACTGGAAACCCCAAGCAGCCCCGCTGCGACCAGCCGAGGCGACCTTTGCGCCAAAGGTCAGAATCCACCTCGTCGACAAGCCTGATCTGACTCAGGTTAACATCCACTTAGGGCACGCCGGGATTCGGCGAAACCGAAGTGATTACGAGGCGATCACCTTGCTCAACTATGCGCTTGGCGGCGGCGGCTTCTCGAGTCGATTGATGAAACTCATCCGGTCCGAAAAAGGGCTCACCTATGGGATCCGATCGACCTTCTCATCGGGTGAGCGTGCCGGGCCCTTCATGGTGACGAGCTTTACTCGAGTGGATAAGGTCCGAGAGCTCATTGACCTAAGCTTTCAGGTGATCACTGAGGTGGCGACGCAAGGGATCAGCGAGACCGAGCTCGCCGACGCAAAAGGTTATTACTTGGGTTCGTATCCGCTCAGCCTTGAGACCGTTGAGGGCGAGGGCGGCAAGCTGCTTCAAGCCAAGCGTTATAACCTCGGTGATGACTTCATCAATGCCTACGCCAAGCGGCTCGAAGCGGTCGATTTAGGCACGGTTAATACCTTGGCTAAAAAACTTTTACGACCCGATGAGTTGGTCATTGTTTTAGTCGGCCCGAAAGACAAACTGATCGAAACCATCAAGGACTTAGGTTCTGTCCAAGCCAGTTGGTGGGAAGATGATAAACCTTTGCCGATCAATCCTTAACCTCTTGCGCTTGAGTCACTTCCGCACCATCGGTTGGTTATGAATATCGACGTCACCGTTGTCATTCCCGTCTACAACGAGGAAATTATCCTCGAAGAGGCTCTTCTTGAGTTGCTCGAGAACCTGCGCGCCCATCAGAGCAGCTTTGAGGTGATCGTTTCAGCCAACGGCTGCGTCGATGAGACCGAAGCGATCGCTGAGCGTTTGGCGCAAACCCACAGCGAGCTTCGTCTGCATCGATGCCCAGAGCCCGACTATGGCGAAGCCCTCAAGCAGGGCATTGAGCTCGCCCGTGGTGACCTCGTCATCTGTGAAGAGATCGATCTATGCGATGATCGTTTTCACCGAACGGCGCTCGCCATGCTCAACGCAGACGCCGAGCTCGCCATGGTCGTGGGCTCCAAGGCGCTGCCTGGAGCGAGAGATCGCCGGCCCTACTTTCGACGCTTTGCCACTCGGGTGCTCAACCGCATGCTGCGAACGGCGACCGGCTGGCGCGGCACCGATACCCACGGCCTCAAAGCGCTACGTCGAGACCTGATGCTGCCGGTGGTCGAACGTTGTGAGCTTCGGCGAGACCTGTTCGCTTCTGAGATGGTGATCAGAGCTTTTCATATGGGACAACGCGTCGTTGAGTACCCCATTGAGCTGAGCGAAAAGCGTCCACCGAGCATCGGCTTGATGCGACGCGTGCCCAAGGTCTTAGGTGATATGGGTAAACTGGCTGTGACCGTTCGTCGCAACAACGACTGATCAGGTCTTAGCGAGCCATTCAGCGGCTTTACGCCCGTGAATAAGCGCATCCTCCATCGCTGAGTATTCCCAATTGCCGTAGCGCCCAGTGCTGAGGATATTTTGGCTCTTGAGGTAGTCGATTAAGGTGGTTCGGCTCACCGGGTAATTGGGATCCTGAAGGACATAGGCATTGGGGACATGCTCGACGGTGACGTCCAGCACCGAGTCCACGCCATCGATCAAGCTCGCCGCCTCAAGCCCAGCGAGACACGCATCGACCTCTTGCTCGACTTGGCGCTCGCCGCGATGAGCAATTTCGACGTAAAAATTACGGGTCTCACCGTCGGTCATTTTCGGCTCGACCGCCGAGAAAGAGCCGACCCGATAAAAGGGGAACTGCCGTTCAGGGAAATAGGTCCAATGGGGCTGCCCGGCGCCATCCCAAGGGCCCGCTTGGTCGTGGTTTGAACCCTTTGCTAGGACGTCCAAATGACTGACCGTTGTGCTGCGCAGTAGGCTCCGAGCATGCGCCACCTCGGCGGGCAATTCGCCACCACGAGCGCAAGCGTCGATGAGCGCGGTCAAAGGCATGGTCGAGACCAGCTTGTGGTAAGCGATCGTCTCACCATCTTGAGTGGTCGCTCGGCGGTTGCGCACATCGATCGACGCGACCGGGCGCTCGCATTCGATCTCGATCGACAAGGTCCTCTTAATGGCTTGCGCTAAGCCCTCAATGCCGCCCCCGTCATCAGGGTATAAAAAGTGTGTGTTGTACCCCAGCGCTTCGCGAGACGCCCCGACCGCTCCAGCGATCACGTCTTCGACTTGTGGGATCGGAATATAGCTCGACTCGCACCAAGCCGCCGAGAGCTCACGAGGATGAACCGTCCAGATTTTCTCGTTGTACGGAAACATAAAGTGTTCAGCGATACCGGCACCAAACTTTTGCTCGATCCAATCCGCAAAAGTCTTTGGCTCGGGCCTGGTCGGCGCCTGTGGACCAAGCTCAACGTCGTGCAAACGAGCATCAACGAAGCCCTGAAGACACGCTCGCGCCACCGCAGGAGGGAGACCGTAGGTGTTCGCTTGAAAAGGGTACAAGGTGTAGACGCCTGAGCTAAAAATTCGGGCTTTACGGTTGTGTTTGACCAGGTTCAAACCCGGCAGCTGATGGACCCATTCCTGGATCTGCGCATCGCGCAGGTGCAGCCAATGGCCGGTGATGTCGAACCGAGCCCCATCTCGCTGACGAGTTCGCGCTTTGCCGCCAATGAAAGGCGTCGCCTCAAGCACCCTCAAATCACCTTGTGCGTGCGCCGCAGTCGACAATCCGGTCAGCCCGGCACCGAGCACTAAATTCTGCGTCATGTGGACCTACGCAACCCGTCGACGTCGACGTAGGATCGCAGCAAAGAGCAGCCACTCCAAACCGATCCCTGTAGCCGAACCACAAGCGCAACCGACTCCAGTCAGACCTGACTGCCCCCCGGGCGCGTTGTCTGGATCGTAGGTGCATACACCGGGTTCACCGACCGAGACATCACAGCGATGCTCGACAGGGCACCAGCGGTTGTTTCCACACCACGTCGTGCATCGGCCATCGAGGCAGATACCGTGCTCGCATTCGCCGGCACCGCCGCAGCTGTCGCCTACAGAGCCTGTCCCGGTATCACCGCCCTCGCGGCACATCCCATTGCCCATCTCATCGATCACGCAGCCTTGACCGTCAGGGCATTGGTAATGACCAAGTCTTGGGTCACAACCCCGACCACAACGACCGACGCCGTCAAAATAGCCACAGGCGCCGCTTTGGCAGTGTGAATCATCACCGCAGCGCCCATCGGGGCCTTGAGGTGAGCCCGGCTCAAAGGGTGAGCATTGATCTGCTTCACAGATCTGCCCTGCCGGACAATCTAGGTCGTCAATACAACTTGAGCCGACATAAGGGGCACATACGCCGCCGCCATCACGAGTCGGCTGACAGTCCATCCCTCCGCTGCAATCGGCTCTCGTTTCGCAGTTTTGGAAGCAACGTCTCGAGCCATCATAATAGATACACGTTGTCCCCTCCTCGCAGGGTTTGTCCTCACAGATCTCACCCAGTCGAGCGAAGCGTCGGTCGGCGCAAACTCGGACCGTATCAACGCCGGGTCGCGTCACCTCAATACACTCTTGATCCTCGCCGCAGCTGGCGTCGCTGGTACAGGTTCGAGCGCAATTCCAACCCCGACCGGTCGGTGCGCATTCGAGGCCCTCAGCGCAGGCGTAATAGCTGTCGCACGCTTCACCCTCTTGCGTGTCACCGCCATCGATGCACAGCGACATCCGGCTGTTGTTTTGACCGTCAAAGGTACGGCAGGTGGTTCCTTGAGGACAGGCCGGATCGCCGCGCTCACAGGTTTGATAACAGCGCGCATCGTTTTCATCGCCCAAGCAAAGCAGCCCTTCTTGGCAGGGTCTGCCCACACAGGCTTCACCGCGCCCTGCGGCGTCGGCCTGTGCGTCCGCTCGCAAGCAGACATTATTGCCGCCGGTTTGACCGCACTCGTAACCCGTAGGGCAGGTGCCGCAGGTTTGGCTGCAGTACTGGCTGTTGCGGTCCGTCACGCAGATCCCTGAGTCGCAGTCGCTGTTGCGCGTGCAACCCCAACCTAAGCCGCCGCGTTGTCCTGGGTAAATCCCACAGATTCCGTCGGTGTCGTCCTGACGCAGATAGCGAAAGGGGTAGCCGACATAAGAAGGAGTCATCACCGCATCAACGGTACAGTTCTCGCACGGATGATCGAGCCCTAACGCGTGACCCATCTCATGAACAGCGATGCTCTCGATATCGATATGTCGACCGCGATCAGCGGTACCCCATCGGCTCCGGTTGCTCGGATAGTTGACCTCATTGAACTGAACATCAGAGTCGACGATATAGCAGTCCCGGTAAGGCCTGCTGCCCTGTCCGCTGCACGCGCCGCGGCGCCCCGAGAACGACGTCATCGTGATCCCTAGGGTTCCCGCTCCGTAGGGCCAATCATTGGCATTGCTCTGAAACCAGACGTTGTTGGTGTTGTCGTTCGTTGCGCGCGGCGTCCCGCGGACGTCGCCAAGGTCTTGACCAGCGATCAAAGAGCAGCTGGCGTCAGTCCAGCTCTGCAGGCCTGCGCGCATGGCGCGCACGTCCGAGCCGTCGTTGATCCCCGAACGAGTGCTCCCCGACGTATCAATACGAAAGCCGATCGTATTCGTTTGGGTCAAGTTCCACTTGCCGATCTGACCTTGCCAAGCCTGAGCGGCGCTCGGGATCAACATCAAACTACACAAAGGGAGCACCCAGCGAATCATCGTTGCGCTCCCGCAAACCGGCGAACCTCAGCGGCGAGTTGCGTCAACGGCATATGCGCTGGCTCTGGCGCCTCGCCCGGTCGAATCACGCCGTCTTTGCCTGGCTCGGCAAAAGCCACGTTGCCAAACTCTTCCACAGCGAAGGCGCCTTGCGCGTTGCGCTCCACCACATACCGACCGAGCCCAACACCGACCTGCACAAAGCGATTCTGGAATGCTGATAAGAACAAGACGAGCTCTTCGCCGGTCTTAAACTTGCTGGTCCCTGGTACACTTTGGATCAGGTCACCAAGCTCGCCGCCCATCTGCAAGAGCGTCAACGCGCTGCCCGCCTGAACCTTTCCTTTGAAGGCTTCAATCACCTCAAGCTCAATCAAGGTCGACAGCGCCCCCGGGCGCTCTTCAACGGTTCGAATAGTGCCCACACGAACCTGCACCACCAATTGGCTCATATCGGTCATCTGAGCCCGATTGAGCTTCATCACCACCGTTGCCTGGGCGGTCTGCGCCCCAGCGAACATCGTCAGCGCACACACTATCATCAATCGCATCGTTTTCTTCCTCTCACTGCCAGCAGCCCAAAACACACCAACCAAGGCATCAAAGCGGGCGCCGAAGCACTTGAACATCCACATCCACCAGACGAGTCACCCTGCTCACCGCACCGGGTCAAGTCCACCGTATCCACCACACAGTAGCCGCCACTGCAAAGCGTGCCACTCGGACAATCTGCGGTCACACCACAGACCTGCGTACACAGGCTGCGTTCGACGCCGCGGATGCTCACCGGCTCACAGCGCCCGGAGGCGCACAGATCAGCCTGAGGCAAAAAGTTATCGGGTCGAACGCATTGTGCGCCGATCGGTAAATATTCGCCATTGTTTGCGCCGCCCATCAAGCTCACGCAGTACCCATCACCCTGAACCGCTAAACGACAGCTCATACCGCCAGGGCAAGGGTCATCCATGGCGCAACGCCGGCTGCATTTACCTTGGCGGCATAAGCCTGAGGCGCATTCACAATTTTTACCGCAGTTCTCCGCCAGCCTTAAGCTGGCCTGGTCAACTTCGGCGCGCACGCCAGGGTAGAGCTCACAGATCCCCGAGACATCGGAAGGGCGAGGACCGATCTCCGGGTGCCCAGACCAAGCGGGCGCCATGATCGCGTCGCTACCGGACGGGGTGTGGCCTAGACCGGTCAGGTGACCAAACTCATGCAACATCACCGAAAAGACATCGACCGCATCACCCCCGGTCGTCGGCGTCGACCAACGATGGTGAACCCCATTCATCAAAATATCGGAGTCCGTGCTTTCATCACCGCGCATCGAGGTCACCGTCACACCGAGAGTAGAAGGACCGCCTGGAAAGCCCGTCTCCATCCAAAAGAACTTGTTTCGCCCATCAGCGGCTTGATCCCAAGTGGCGAAATCAGGCTCTTGCTCTTCCGCTTCAAAAACAGTGCAGGGCACCAAGCGCCAACCGCGAATCGCCGAGCGCATGGCATCCACGGCGAGGCTTGGGTCGTCAAAGTCTGCACTTCCAGCGGGGTCGATCGAATAAAAAAGCCGACCAACGCAGGTTTCATCTCGACAATAACCGTCAACGCAGCGTCTGTTGTTGCTGCACTCAGCCTCAGCCTGACAGGCACCATACCGGCCAGTCATTCGGCACGACTGACCGCCCGCGCAGCCACCAACGCACGACTCACCCAGCAGCGACCAACGCCAGTTCGACCTCAGAAAGGCAGGTTGAGGGCCACACGAGGCATCAGGCCAACAGCCATGAGCTGGACCACATAAGCCCTCGGTACAGGGCTGCTGAGCGGCCACAGCGGCGCCAGCCAACAACACACCAACCGACATGATCAGGACACGGAGCAAAGACACCCCCCAAAGCGAGCGTAGCTCGCATACGGCTTATGCGCAGGAGTTCGCAACCGCTCGCCCGACCCGGATCTTCGATGCATCGGATCAAAAAAGACGCTAAGGGCGCCATATGAAAGCTCGTCCCCTCCCCGTTCCAGGATTTCGTTTCAGCGGAATTGCCTGTGGAATCAAAGCTCAAGGCAGCTTGGACCTTGGCTTAGTCCTCGCCGAAAGCAACTGTTCGGCGGCGGCGGTGTTTACTCAAAATTTAGTCCAAGCCGCGCCGGTGTCACTCAGCAAACAGGCCATTGCGAGCGGTCAGGCGCGGGCTTTGATGATCAATTCGGGTAACGCCAACGCCTGCACCGGTCAGCAAGGTTTAGAGGATGCCATCGCCAGCCGAGCCTTCCTCGCTGACCAGCTGGGTTGCGCTCCTGAGCTCGTTCAGATCGCCAGCACTGGGGTCATCGGTGTCCCCTTGGCGCTCGCCAGCTTGATCCAAGGGATCGAGCCGGCGATTAAAGCGGCTCGATCGGACCAAATCGCTGCCAACTTATTCGGTGACGCCATCTGTACGACGGATCGCTTTCCAAAAGGTGCGAGCCGGCAGGTCGACGGCTACACGCTGTCGGTCTTTGCGAAAGGTGCCGGGATGATCGCTCCGAATATGGCGACGATGCTCGCCTATGCGCTGACCGACGCACCGATCGATTCCGGGGATCTTGATCGACTCTGGCGGCAATGCATGAGCCAAAGCTTCAACGCGGTGATGGTCGACGGCGACACCTCCACCAACGACACTGCAGTCATTCTCGCGAGCGGCCAGGGCGCCCCGCTCAAGGGAGCTGCGCTGAACCGCTTCGCCCTCGCGCTGGCGGAGGTGTGCCAAGAAGCAGCCGTACAACTGGTTGAAGATGGAGAGGGCGCTCGCTGCGTGGTTGAGCTTAACGTCGCCGGCGCTCCCGATGACCGACAGGCGCGCCACGTCGCGAAGACCGTCGCCTTGTCGCCCTTATGCAAAACCGCCTTTTTTGGCGCTGATCCGAACTGGGGTCGAATCATCGCTGCAGCCGGACGAAGCGGCGTCGAATTCGATCCTGATCAGCTGACCCTATCCTTAGGCGATGCAGACCAATCGATGCTGCTCTTTGCGCAGGGCGTGCCGCTGATGTTTGACAAGACTCGAGCCGAGGTCATGATGCGGGGTAAGCGCTTTCGCTTTGACCTCGATTTAAAGTCAGGAACCGGACAAAGCCGTGTTTGGACCTGCGACCTTGGGCATAATTACGTGACCCTAAACGCTGAATATACGACCTAAGGGCTGATCGTGCTTTCTGCTATTGTCTTCTTCTTGCTGCTGTTTACGCCACTCATCTTCTTGCATGAGCTCGGCCACTATGTGGCTGCGCGGATGTGCCGTGTCCGAGTCGAAGCGTTCTCCGTCGGCTTTGGTCGAGTCATTTGGAAAACCCACCGCTGGGGAACCGAATGGAGACTGTCTGCGGTGCCCTTTGGTGGGTACGTCAAAATGGCGGGTGAAAACCATGCCGATGATCGACAACCCGAAGACGATGAGCTGTGGGCTAAATCCCCCTGGCAACGAGCCTTCATCGCCTTCGCTGGGCCTGCGGTTAATCTGTTCTTACCGGTCATCGTGTTTACCTGGTTCTTGATGAGCGGTCACCACGTCGTAGCACCGATTATCGGTGGTGTGAACGCCGGCTCGGCAGCTGAGCGAGCAGGCATCAAGCGCGGTGATCGGTTGGTCAAAGTCGGCGATAAAGACGTCACTGGATGGGCTGATTTAGCCGGAATCATTGGGCCCGCTGCGGGGCGAACGCTCGACGTCTCGCTGCAGAGGGGCGACCAAGTCGTCCAGCTCAAAGTCACCCCGGACAGTAGGACCGTTGAAGACCCCTTGGGTGGGCTAAAGCAACGCGGCATGCTCGGGATCACCTCCGCAGCTCAAGCGCCCTTCATCAGCCCTTTGCCCGGAGACCAGCAGCTCAAGCCTTTTGATCGCATTACCCAAATCGATGGTAAAGCCATGCGGACCCTCAATGATCTTGAGCTAGCCTTATCCCAAAGTGACCGCGCCCAGCTCACGATCAAGCGTCAAAGTGACCGCCAAGCGGGCAAACGATTCAACAGCAAAGCGGCTGAAGAGATCGTGATCAACTGGGTACGACCCAGCGGTGTCGTGGGGTTCCCCTTTGAGCCCGTCGAGCTCCTGGTCGAGGGCGTGAAAGACAACAGCTCGGCTCAAAACATCGGCCTAGCGGCCGGTGACCGGATCCGCTCCGTCGATGGGATGACGATCCACACCTGGGGCGAACTTGAACAACACCTACTCTCAGCTCCACAGCAAAGCGCAGAGATTCAAGTTGAGCGGCGTAACACCGAAGGCGTTGCGGAGAACCTGACCATGACGCTTAGCCTGAGCGAAGCTGAGGTCGAAGGGCCGCTGCGCTCAAGCCGAAAGATCATGGATCACGGCATCTTGCGCACCTTCTGGCACGCGCCTCCCAAAGTCGAAACCATTCAGCTCGGTTTGGTGGGCTCGGTCGCGCTCGCGACGAAACGTTGCGCTGAGATCGTGGTGACCATGGCTGAGGGGCTGCGGCGTATTTTAGTGGGTCGAGTCTCGGTCAAACAGATCGGTGGGCCGGTGATGCTCTATGACATCGCCTCTGAGGTGGCGAAGACCAAAGATACTTTTTGGCACTGGTTCAGCCTGCTGAGCTTGAATCTGGGCATCATGAACCTCTTGCCTGTCCCGGTTCTTGATGGCGGCCTGATCTTGCTGAGCGCTATTGAGATCCTGCGGCGCAAACCCCTGACTGTCGCTCTGCGTGAAAAAGCGAATTACATCGGCTTGTTTCTCGTGCTTGCGTTGATGCTCACGGCGGTGATTAATGATGTCGTGCGCGTCTTTGGCTAGACCCTGCGGCAGCGATACGTTGCTCGATGTTCAGTGCGTCCACGCCTGATCAATGCGCGCATCCACAGCCATCGGGACCGCCGGAAAAAGATCAAAACCTGCACCCACCATCGCCTCGATAAGCAGCTGCCGAGCAGACTCTGCGTGATCGACGTCGACCTCGACTAAGAGCTCATCGTGGACCATATTGACCAAACACGGTCGCCCCATGGCTTGGCTGCTCTGGCGTGCAAAGCGAATCGCTGCCCACTTAATGAGATCCGCGCCGCCACCCTGCACCGGATAGTTAAGCGCCAAAGTAGAGGAGACCTTTTCGGGGTCAAGCTTGAGCTTTCGACCGCTGATGGTCTCAAGCACCAAGGTCTGTTTCGCTTGCTTTTGAGCAAGCTCGCGCCAGGCAGCTAGCTGCGGAAACCCTTCGAAGTATTTGGCGAGCAAGGTGCGCGCCTCGTGGACCGACATCTCTAAACTCTGAGCTAAGCGGCGCGCGCCCATCCCATAGATCAAACCAAAGTTGATGGCCTTCGCCGCATGACGCAAATGAGCGTTCTCCGTTTTGCTGACCTGCTGATTAAATAATCGACTGGCGACGGCGCTGTGGAAATCGCTCGAGAGTAGGGTCTCACGAAAGGCTTGGTCACCGGATAAAGCGGCGACAATCCGGAGTTCACACCCTGAATAATCGGCGCTGATCAGGACCCGCCCGCTGGGCGCCCGAACACAAGGCCTTAGGCTCGACGGGATATTCTGTAAGTTCGGTTCACCACAACTCATTCGACCGGTGTGTGCTCCGAGCGGCTCGAAGTGACCGAAAACGCGGCCACCGACTTGTCGCTCGGTGTAGCTCTCATACGTGCTGGTCAACTTACTGGCTTCTCGCCAGCTCAACAGCGCTTGCGCCGCAGGATGATCCACAGCGCCGAGCGTCGACTTGCTCAAGTCCTTGAGCTCGAAGCCTTGGTGCTTAAACCACTCGAGTAGTTTGTTCCGCTCGCCAGGCTCAATGTTGGGATGACCTCCCAAGTCGCGACCGACCATCCCCGTCAACTCCTGGCGCGCGCGCTCGGCGCGCTCGTGGGCGGCGGCAAGCACGTCGTCCCAAGCGGCGATATCGATCGGCAAACCTGCCGCCTGAAGCCCCTCACAAACGGGCAAGAAGGCGCTCTCTAACTTGGCGACACGGTCTAAATCACGAGCTCTAAGCTCAGCGCCGGCGCGCTGCGCAGCAGCCAGTAAATCGCTCGGCTCTGGGGTCTCGGGAAGCTCAACAGCGAGCGCTCCGGACTGCTTGAGTAAGCGATTGTAATCCTTCAGACACACGCAGCGGTGTGCGCGCGCCCCTAGACGCATCGCACGCCTCAGGACTCGGCGGTCTTCAACCACCCACACCGAGCGGGAATCATTGAGTCGTTCAGCCGTCTCTTGTCCCAACGGCTCTTGGTGATGGCCATCCGAAACGATGACGCCGCCAAGCGGATCGTCAATCAAAGCGACTGCTGCACCCAAGAGAAGATTGGACAAGCTCGAACTCCCATGACCAGATTGCACCGCATCCCGGCTGATGGCGAGGAAATCATGAGCGAGCGTATCGCGTTGGTTGAAGACGACCCTGGAGGTCGCAAGGTAGCGGCGGCTATGCTCGGTCGATCGGGTATGGACGTGGTCGCCTTCGCCAGCGCCGAAGACTTTTTACGGGTTCGGCCTGAGGTTTCGGTGGTGCTCACCGATCTGATGATGCCTGGGATCGACGGCATCGAATTGATGAAACAGCTCAAAGCGCAGCACGGCGATGACATCGAGGTCGTCCTCATCACCGCCTACGCAACGGCTGACGTGGCGGCTAAGGCGATGGCTGAGGGCGCCTTTCACTTTCTCACCAAACCGCTCGATCCTCAGCTTTTGGTCGAGACAGCAAAGCGAGCCGCTGAGCGGGTTCGACTGCGGAGCCGACTCGCTCGACTCGAAGACCGCCTAGCGACGTATGAAAGCCAAGAAATTGTAGGCGCCTCGAAAGCTATTGGAGAGCTCAAAGATCAATTGGCTCGACTCGCTCAAGCGGATCTCCCCGTCTTGGTCACCGGCGCCTCAGGGTCCGGTAAAGAGCTGGCAGCGAGGGCACTTCATCTGGGCAGTGAGCGGCGTGAAGAGCCTTTCGTTGCGGTCAACTGTGCCGCGCTGCCCGCTCAGCTTTTAGAGTCCGAACTTTTTGGTCATTTACGAGGGGCATTCACGGGCGCTGAAACCCGCCGAAAGGGTCGGTTTCTTGAGGCACACGGCGGCACCTTATTCCTGGATGAAATTGGCGAAATGCCCTTGGGCTTGCAGGCAAAGCTCTTGCGCGTCCTTGAGCGTGGTGAGGTCACACCCTTAGGGGCTGACAAGCCACAGACCGTGAATGTTCGGCTAGTAGCCGCTACCAATCGAACCGATCTCGCCAGCGTGATGCGCGACGACCTTTATTATCGTCTTGCGGGGGCAGTGGTCGATGTACCCACGCTCGCTCAGCGGCGAGACGATGTGCCCATTTTGGTCGCTCATTTTTTATCTCGGCACGGATTAAGAGCGCCAAAACTTGGGGCTAAAGCACTAGAAGTGCTGCAAAACTACAGCTGGCCGGGTAATGTTCGCGAGCTCGCGCACACTTGCGACCGACTCACGGCACTGTATCCGGGCGAGGACTTAGAAACCCTACCTGAAGCGCTTGATAACGATGCGAGTCCGGCGCGGCGCGGCTTGATTATCGATCCAAAATGGTCACTCGATGACATTCAAACCAAGGTCATCGAGTGGACGCTTGAACGCTTCGAGGGTAACCGGGCAGAAACGGCGAAGCATCTAGGTATTGGGGTAAGGACCCTTTACCGCCGGCTCAAGGACGACCCACCGGCCTGAGCTCGCCAAAAGTTCGAAGCGATGATGCTCGCTGACGCGCCATCGTGTTAAACAGATCAGAACCCCAGCACCACACGCTGCCATCGCTTCGTCGAGCGCAAGCGTGTAACGCACCGATAGCCACCTCCTCGGCTTGGGTTAGCCCCTCAACCGAGACCGGGCTTCGCCGATGGTTCACACCCGCGTCACCGCAGACGCCAAAGTCGTTGCGACCCCAACACGACACCTCGCCGGCGCCATCAACAGCGCAGGTGTTGTATTCACCAGCGGCGATCTTCTCGATCCCGTCAAGTGACTCAACCGGAACCGGTCGCCTTCTGCTCGTTCCGGTTCCATCGCCAAGCTGCCCCAACGCATTGTAGCCCCAACAAAAAACACGACCATCGCGACCCAGACCGCAGTGATGATAACGCCCTGACGTGAGCGTAGTAATCGATGACAGGTCCGCTGTAGGGCCGGCGGTCCAGCGTGATTGATTTTGTCCATCACCGAGCTCGCCAGCGCTGTTGTTACCCCAGCAACTGACCGTTCCATCGGTGTGCAATGCGCAGGTCGAGCGTTGCCCAGCGCTGATGGACGTTACGTCCACAAGATCGCGCACGGCGGTGGGTGACTGGCGACGTCTATTGGTGCCATCGCCGAGGTTACCAAAGGCATTATATCCCCAGCAGACGGCCGTCTGATCAACCGTCAGCGCACAGCTAAAGTCGCGCCCGAAACCAAACCGATCAAAGGGGCGCAAAGCCGGCACCTCGACGGCTCGGTCTCGACTGCTCACGGTGCCATCGCCGAGCTGTCCATTGGTGTTGAGACCCCAGCAAAATACGCTCCCATTTTGGGCCTTACCGCAGGTGTGCGCGCCGCCAGATGCTAAGGTGACGATGGGCTGATCGAGCCCAGCAACAGCTCGCGCTTCACCGACGCCCAACCCCAGCGCGCCGAGCGAGCCGTAATAGTTTCGTCCCCAACATGAGACCTCGCCTTCGCTGTCCAAGCTGCAGGTGTGAAACAAAGACGAGGCGATCTGAATCGAGCCCGAGAGACCATGGACGGGCTCGGCGATTTGACCAAACCCACCTTTAGCGTCGCTGTGCGTTTCACCCCAGCGGTCGAGGCCCCAACACAACCGAGAACCGCTTTGGGTGGTGACGCAGCTGTGGTCGTAGCCCAGCGCCAGGGTCTCAACGCCAGCGATCTGGAAACTGCGCACGGGCACACGACGACTCGAACGACTTCCATCGCCGAGCTGTGCATAGGCGTTGCCGCCCCAACAAAACACTTCGGAAGAGGCGCTGAACGCGCAGCTATGGCTCAAGCCAGCTCCGACCCCAATCATCGGAGGCAACCCGACCACACGCACCGGTCGACGTTGATTCGCCACGCTGCCGTTACCGAGCTTACCTTCGGCGCCTTGTCCCCAGCACCACACCGCCCCGTCGCCTGTGACGGCGCAGGTGTGATGGGCTCCTGCCGCAAGACTCGTGACACCGCTCAAGCCGACGACGTCACGCGCCACGCGCGAGTTCGCTGTCCGGTCGTCGCCGAGCTGCCCTAAATCGCCTCGACCCCAGCAGCGCACGGTGCCATCGCTCAGCAAAACACAGCTGTGTTCGGCGCCTAAAACCATATCCTCAATCACATCGATTCCGTGCACCGGAACCGGCCAGACCATGTACTGATTTCCGGAGTTCGGGTCACCGAGCTGCCCGCGGTTGTTGTGGCCCCAGCAAAGGGCGTTTCCGTTGGCCATGATCGCGCAGCTGTGGTGGTAGCCACAGCGAACCGACTGAGCACCTTCGGGCAACAAAACCTGTTGCGGCTGTGGCTGCGCGTCGTTTCGTCCCATGCCGAGTTGCCCGAGATCATTTTTCCCAAAGCAATGCACTTCTCCATCGGCTTCACGAGCGCAAGTGTGCGCTTGTCCCAGGCAAAAATCGGTCACGTCCGCCAGCGCTTCGATCGACTGAGGACGGCGCGAGCCTTCGGACGGACCAATACCCAGCTGACCATCAACCCCGCGGCCCCAGCAGGCTAAAACGCCCTCTTCATTCAACTGACACGCGTGTTCATAGCCTGCTTGGACACGCCCTGGCTGGCCCTCTCGCTGGCAGTCTACCCCGCAACCGTCGCCCGGTAGGTCGTTGCCGTCATCGCAACCCTCGACGCCTTCCATCACAAAAGAGTCACCACATTCAGCTTGAGCGCAATCCGCGAGACACTCGTCAGTGTTCGAGTCGTTGCCGTCATCGCAGGCTTCCTCGCCAGCCCAGACCACCCCATCGCCGCAGCGCGCCTGAGCGCACAATCCGGTGCAGTCATCTTCATCGGTCTCATTACCATCATCGCAGGCCTCGACGCCTTCGTGGACGAAGCCGTCACCGCAAGCGGCGAGTCGACAATCTTGCAGGCACTCATCGCTGCTTGACGCGTTGCCGTCATCGCATGCTTCGACGCCTGCGTGCACAAAACCGTCACCGCAGCGAGCGGCTAAACAGGCTGAGGTGCACTCATCATCATCGCTTGAGTTGCCATCGTCGCAGACCTCGCGAAGCTGCATCACACCGTCGCCGCATGAAGCGAGCACACAAGTGCTCAGGCAGTTGTCCGTATCGTCTGCGTTCCCATCGTCGCAGCCTTCACCGGCCTGGACCAGACCATCACCGCAAGCCGCAAGTTGACACGCATTAGAGCAAGCGTCGTTGGCGACCAGGTTGCCGTCATCGCAGGTTTCGCCAGGGTCGATTTCTCCGTTGCCGCAAAGCAATGCTGCGCTGTTGCTACCGCATCCAGCAACACCAACCAAAACGCCTATCGCCAACCATTTATGCATACTTCGTCCAAGCCCTTGGAAGTCGCTAGTTTGAGCGAACTTGGATCGGCGATCAAGCCGCGCCGCTGTTGGTGATCTGGGCCCCAAAACCTTAGACCGGTGTCAACCCAGCAGCGAACTAAAGAAATCGTTCCCTTTATCGTCCACGATGATGAACGCTGGAAAATCCTTAACCGTGATCCGATGGACCGCTTCCATGCCAAGCTCAGGCATATCGATGACTTCAATCTTGGTGATGCAATCGGCACCGAGACGCGCAGCAGGGCCACCGATCGAGCCGAGATAAAATCCACCATGCTCGCGACAGCTTTCAGTGACCTGGGCGCTGCGGTTACCTTTTGCTAAGGTCACTAAAGAGCCTCCGAGCGACTGAAACAAAGGCACATAGGGGTCCATTCTTTGCGCCGTGGTCGGCCCAAAACTCCCCGACGGTAACCCCTCTGGAGTTTTCGCCGGCCCGGCGTAGTAGATCACCGAATCAGCGAAGTAATCAGGCATCGCCTCGCCCGCCTCGATCCGCTCACGAATCCGAGCGTGGGCGATGTCACGAGCCACCGTGATCTCGCCGCTGAGCAAAAGACCGGTGCCGACGCTGTGCTGCGTTAACTCGGCTCGAAGCGCCTCCAAACCTCGGTTTAAATCAATCGCAACCATCGACTCTGCGACTTCGCCTTCAGCCCATAATCGCTCGGGGTGACGCTCGAGTTCTTCGAGAAAGACTCCATCTCTAGTGATCTTCGCTTTGATTTGTCGGTCTGCCGAGCAGCTAACACCCAGCCCAACGGGACATGATGCACCGTGACGAGGCAAACGAATTACTCGAGCTTGATGGGCAAAGTACTTCCCGCCAAACTGAGCACCGATTCCCGTTTTTGAGGCTAAATCGAGCACGCGTTGTTCCCAATCAATGTCACGGAATGCTCGCCCGGTCTCGTCACCTGAGGTCGGAAGTGAATCGAGATAGCGGGTTGAGGCGAGCTTAACCATTTTGAGGTTTTGTTCGGCGCTCGTTCCCCCAATCACCAAGCTGAGGTAGTAAGGCGGGCACGCAGCCGTCCCCAAACTCTTGATTTTTGCCTCGATAAAAGCCGTCAAATCGCGCTCATTGAGGAGGCTTTTGGTCTGCTGATACAAATACGTTTTGTTCGCCGAACCGCCGCCTTTTGCCATAAATAAGAACGTATACTCTTCGCCTTCGACGGCCGCTAAATCAATCTGAGCGGGAAGGTTGTTCCCAGTATTTTTCTCCTGAAACATCGTCAGCGGTGCGAGTTGCGAATACCGTAAATTGTTCTCGGCATAGGTGCGCTCAATCCCAGCCGTAAGTGCAGCCTCATCTCCACCCCCAGTCCAGACCTGACCACCCTTTTTGCCCATCACGATCGCCGTCCCTGTGTCCTGACAACTCGGCAAAACGCCTCGGGCGGCGATCGTTGCATTCTTGAGCAACTCGCGCGCCACAAACCGATCGTTTTCGCTGGCCTCGGGGTCACGCAAAATATCGGCTAGGCTTCTTAGATGCGACGACCTGAGGAGATGGGACACGTCGCGCATCGCTTCGGTCGCTAACGCGGTCAATGCGGCGGGGTCGACCTTGAGAATCGTACGCCCCTCAAACTCAGCGTGTTTAACGTAATCACCATCAAGGCGACGATAAGGCGTATCGTCACCACCCAAGCGAATAATTGGCTGATAATCGCTCATTTTACTCCCAAACCCCACGCCGATTTTGGCGCGCTAGATCCTCGGCATTGAGATAAGCCCCTAACCGATCGAACAACTCATTATTAAATCGGTAAACACGAGCGAGCCCCTCTTCGAGCAGCTCCTCGCCCAGATCACCGCCATCGCTCAGTCGAACATGCGCAAGCATTCGGCAGTAGCGATCAAAACAGGCCTGACCGTCGCGCCCTTCTTGGCAAGCCCCAAAGGGGTCGGTGCACAAAGAGTCCCACTCCAAGCCGACCTGGATGCTCGCTCGACTCACGGCGAAGTTGAGCGCATCTTGGGCGAAGGGCTCGGGCTCTGAGCCCACCTCATCATAATTCATCTCGGGCGTGTTCAGCCCCTTAAGCCGGACTCGAAAAACACGATCTTGGCGCCGGACCTCAAGAGTGTCGCCGTCGATAAAGCGCTCAACCGTGACCGGCTCGGCTAAATCTACCGGGGCTCCAGCGTCCGGTACAGGGTCGGGTTCCGGCATCGGGCCACAGCCCATGATCAACACCAAGCCCAAGCAGCGCCACATCATCAAGGTCTCCACTCACTGCGTTGGGCCTGCCTCGGCTCACCCTTTGTGTAAAGTATACCGGTCAACCTGAGGACCAAGCGGCCCTTGCACCAAGCGTTCAAGACTCCTAAACAGCCGCGGTTCCCTTAACGTTTCTGCTGGAGCAGACCGTGACCCGTCTTGTCCTCATGGTGACCCTAACCTTTCTAGCGCAGCAGGCGCTGGCGAGCGAGCCGCGCACCAAAGTTGTAGTCAATGGCTTGATGTCACCGGTCTATTTCAATGATGGGGACACCTTTAGAGTGTTGTCCGGACAGCTCTCGGGGACCAAGGCTCGGCTCGAGGGCTTTAATACGCTTGAGTCCTTTGGACCGGTCCACAGCTGGGGCTCATGGAGCACACGCGAGCTCTACGTCAACGCCAAGACCGCCACCTTGCACGCAAGGCGGGGCATCTGGCGCTGTTCGTGGGATCAACGAGTCGATGGCTATGGCCGCGGGCTGTTCAAATGCCCAGAGCTCGCCATCCACATGATCCGGACGGGCATGGCGCACGCGATGACCGTCACCGCCCAGCCCTCCCCAGAGATCTACCTTGAGGCGCAGCGCGAGGCGATCAAACATCGGCGCGGGATGTGGGCCGGCGGCGTGCCGAAATATGTCCTCACCTCGCTGCACTCAGTGGACGAAAAACCCAATCAGAACTGGGCGTACAACCGTCTGGTCTCAACCCATGATGGGCACTCCGAGCGCTGGATTCATAGCGAGACCTACGGCGAATGCCACAACGTCTGCGTGCAAGAAGTCCAGCTCAGCAGCGCCACCCTCAAAGAGGTTAAACAGCGCCTGGACTCGGTCGCCGAGCTCACGACCTGGCAAACGCTTGGGGCGCGCAAACAAGTTGAGGTTTTAGAGATCTACCTCATGGTCAACACCGTCTCAGCGCATATCCCCAAAGCTGAACGCGACCTGATGCGTCAAGCGCTCACGCAGCTGGTCGATACCGGCTTGCTCGTCGCCGAGAAAACCACGCCGGGCGGCTGCATGATCTACACCGACTTTCGCCGTCGCTTTGGCGGCGGTAAAGCGACCTGTCTGAAGCTGGCGCGATGAAGTATTTTCTTCCCTTTATCTTAGCCGCTTGCAGCTACGACATGCCGACTCGGCCGGTCCAAGGGTACGAATTTGATGACGCCGCCTGTTCGGACGGTATCGATAATGACCAAGACAGCCTGACCGACTGCGAAGACCCTGACTGTTTGGCGCTGTCAACGCACTGCGGACAACAAGTCCCGGTGGTTCCCGATGGACGCGCCGAAGAGGGTATGTTGTGCCGCGACCAGATCGATAACGACGACAACGGGCAGTTCGACTGCGGCGACCCTGCCTGCCGTGAGCAGATGGAGAACTGCTGCGTCTTAGAATTTTCAAACGAAGCGTGCTCTGACGGCATCGACAACGACCAAAACGGGTTCACCGACTGCGCGGATTTCGCATGCCGCATGGGCATCTTTGTCACCGTTTGCTTTGAAGGTGACAGTTCAAGCTGCAGTGACGGTCTCGATAACGACGGCGACGGCGACATCGACTGCGCCGATTCATCCTGCGCTCGAGAGGCGTCGTGCTCGAATGATTGCGAAGGGCTGCCTGAGGGCATCGAAGACACCGTTGAGAAGTGCACAGACGGCTGCGACAACGACGGCAACGGCTACGCGGACTGCCGAGACCTCAGCTGCTCTCAGAGTCAAAACCCGGCGATTGTGGACGCCTGCACGCCCGACCGCGGCGACGAGAACACGCTGGCTCGCTGCACCGACGGCGTCGACAACGACGACAACGGCTTTATCGATTGCAACGACTTCTCGTGCTCGAGAAGCCAAGATCAGGCCATTTTAGACGCCTGCGCTGAGCGCATGGAGAACACTCTTGAGCGCTGCGGTGACGGGATCGATAACGATGACAACGGCTTTGTCGATTGCAACGACTTCTCCTGCTCAAGAAGCGATGACCCGGAGATCGTAGCGCTCTGCGCTGCGAGCGCCGAAGACTCGATAGAGGCTTGCTCTGACGGTCAGGACAATGACGGTAACGGCTTTATCGACTGCGACGATTTCAGCTGCTCTCAATCGGACAACCCAGAGGTATCCGGCCTGTGCGGCGGCGCGGCAGAGGCGAGCTTTGAGACCTGCTCTGATGGCGTCGATAACGACAACAATGGATACACCGATTGTGCCGACTGGTCGTGCCGGAACGCTGAAGATGCGGTGGTGCGTCAAGCCTGCCAAGAGTCGGTGTATCGACCCGATTTCATGGGTATTCCGGCGGGTCCTCAAGAGACCGCTCGAGCCAACGCCTTTTGCGAAGATGGACTAGACAACGATGGTGATGGCTATGCCGACTGTGCCGATTGGGACTGCAGTTGGAACCCTTTAGTCACCGTGTGCGACGGACCCCGAGTCTGTGAGGAACGCTGATGAAGCTCTGGATGCTCTTATTGATGTTGTTGGCGAGCCCCGCCTTTGCCGCCGAGACCGCCTGCGACGATGGTCAAGATAACGACGCCGATTCGATGATGGACTGCGCCGATGCCGACTGCGCGCAGGCAGCCAATTGCCAGCCAACCGGCGCCTCCGAGAACACGGACGCGCTGTGTTCGGATTGGATCGACAACGACGGCAACGGGCAGATGGATTGCGACGATGTCGCCTGCTTTGGTGCAGGCATCGTCGCTTGCCTGGGAAGCTTTGAGCGCAAATCAGGCGTCGCGGTGCAAACGATGGCGCCGGTCGCGCCAGCCCAAGCCGCTCAAGCCGCCGGCGCATCGAGCGCCAATGCGCCGAGCGAAGCCGACCTCAAAGCGAAGGACAACAACGGCGAACGCAACGACCTGTTGTGTTCAGATGGTATTGATAACGATGGCGACGGGGCCGTTGACTGCGCCGATTATGGCTGCCGCTTCGATCCGACGGTGACGATCTGCCAGGGCGCTCCAGGCATGCGCTTCTCGATCGTCGGTAATGTGGCGCAAAGCTTTGACATCGAAGCCGATGAGCATGACACCCGCTTTACCAAGCTGCAGCTGCGCAGCTTTGGACCGATCCCGCTGATCCAAAACAGCTTCTACTTGGTCTCGATGCGGGCTGAAAAAACGCCTCGTTTAACCTTTGCTTTGTTCCAGGTTCCCTTAGGCGGTGGTCATTACCTCAACTTGAACTCCGGCGGCGGCGGGCTCTCCAACGCGTTGATCGTCTCCACCGCAAAGCAGCTCTTAGGCGACCCAGCCTACTACCTGTATTCAGCCTTTGAACAAGGCAACGGAGCGGCTGCCGAGCTCGGTGGGCCGGTCCCTTATGTTCCGGCGGGTAAGATGAACTACCGACTCTTCGCAGCGGGCGGTTCAGGGCGCTTCTCAGGTAACATCGGCGGCCGTTACTTCACCTATGAAAACACCAACTACACCTACTCTGTAGGTGGCCAAGTCAGCGCCAACTTGATCGGCTTTACCAGCCGCTGGGACTCGCCCTTCTTGATGAGCCCAAGCGCCACCGCTGTGGCGGTTCGAGTCGGCGGGAAATACGACCGGCGTGCGCAGGAGCGCTACCCCGCATTCAACGCCGGAATCTCGGCGCGTCACGGTCGCTTCGTGGTGATGCTTGAGGACTATTATAAGCGAGAGCTTAACTTTGGTTCGGTGCAAAATGCCTACAACGTGACGCTCGGCGCTTTGGTGCTCAAAAACAAGCTCATGGCTGCCGCTGATTTCGGTCAGTTCCTTGCCACCGACTTCACCAACCCGCCGGACCAACTACAGACCGATCTGAAAAAGATTAGAGATGAGACGCAGTGGCGCGCCGCGCTGCACTACTACTTTAGAGGCAACATCGGTTTGCTGAGCCTAATCTATTCGGATCATCGCCTAGCAGCCAACGAGGCAGGCAAGGACCCGGAGCGTAAACACAGCATCAAATTGGTGGCTCAATATCGCTTCTAAACGGAACTGTTTCAGCTTAGAGCGCAGCCATGCAACGCAGTCGTATCGATCGGTTCCAACGCCGGCTTAAACAAAAAGTCATGGTTCTTGATGGTGCGATGGGCACCATGATTCAAGCCTATAATCTCGGTGAAAGCGACTTTCGCGGCAGCATATTATGCGATCACGATCACCCGCTTGCCGGCAATAATGACCTGCTGAGTCTAACCCAGCCAGAGATCATCTTAGCGATCCACCGCGCCTATCTCGAAGTGGGCGTGGATCTGATCGAGACCAACACCTTTAATTCCAACGCCATCAGCCAGTCAGACTACGGCCTCGAGGACAGAGTCTACGAGCTCAACAAAGCCTCGGCAGAGCTCGCCGTTCAGGCGTGCTCAGAATTCAGCACCGCAGAGCACCCGCGCTTTGCGGTGGGGGTTTTAGGACCGACCAACCGCACGGCTTCCTTGAGTCCAAAAGTCGAAGACCCGAGCGCTCGCAACGTCACCTTCGATGAGCTCGATCAAGGGTACCGCACCGCAACGCAAGGTTTGCTCGATGGTGGCGCCCAGGTTTTAATGATCGAGACGATCTTTGATACGCTCAACGCCAAGGCGGCTATTTACGCGATCGAGAAGGTCTTCCAGGCGCGCAATGAGCGCTGGCCGGTGATGATATCAGGCACGATTACCGATGCATCGGGGCGCACCTTATCGGGTCAAACCAGCGAGGCATTCGCTCGCTCCGTAGCCCACGCTGAACCGGTCAGTGTCGGCTTTAATTGCGCCTTAGGCGCCGAGCAGCTCAGGCCCTACATCTCGGAGCTCAGTCGCTGGGCACCCTTTGCGGTCTCGGCTCACCCCAACGCAGGGCTTCCCAACGCGCTGGGTGATTACGACGAGAGCCCCGAAGAGATGTCAGCTCAGATTGGGGCTTGGGCAAAGGATGGGCTACTCAACATCGTCGGTGGCTGCTGTGGCACGACCCCCGAACACCTCAAAATGATCGTCGACGCCGTCGGCGATCACGCACCGCGGCAGCTCAAGCCGGCGAGCTCGTTGTCCGATTATGCTGGGCTTGAGCCCTTGCAACTCAAAGACGATGCGCTCTTCGTAAACATTGGTGAGCGGACCAACATGACGGGCTCGGCGCGCTTTCGAAAACTCATCGAAAACGATGACTTCGAAGCCGCCATTGCGATCGCTCGACAACAGGTTGAGGGCGGCGCACAAATTCTCGACATTAACTTCGATGATGCGTTGATCGACGGCACCGCCTCGATGATACGCTTTTTGAACCTGCTCGCCGGCGAGCCCGACATCGCTAAGCTGCCCTTCATGGTCGACAGCTCGCGCCCTGAAATTCTCAACGCCGGACTGCGCTGTGTACAAGGTAAGGCGATCATCAACTCGATCTCACTCAAAGAGGGTGAAGCCGCTTTTCTAGCCGCAGCTGATGAAGCCAAAAACTTAGGCGCTGCGATGGTCGTGATGGCCTTTGATGAAGACGGGCAAGCCGACACCTATGAGCGGCGAATCAGCATCTGTGAGCGAGCGTATAAGCTCCTGGTTGAGACCGCTCAGGTCCGAGCACATGACATCATCTTTGATGCGAATATTTTTGCGGTGGGCACCGGACTTGACGAGCATCGTCGTTACGCCATCGATTTCATCGAAGCTGTGCGCTGGATCAAAACGAATCTACCGGGCGCCAAGACCAGCGGCGGGTTGAGCAACCTGAGTTTTTCGTTTCGTGGTCAAAACCCGCTGCGCGAAGCGATGCATACGGTATTTTTGTACCACGCAGTCCAAGCGGGGCTGGATATGGGCATCGTCAACGCCGGCGCCTTGCCAGTCTACGATGACCTCGACTCAGGTTTGATTGAGCGCATTGAAGATCTTCTCTTTGACCGCCGTGATGATGCGACCGACCGCCTTTTAGAGCTCGCCCACAAAGCGCAAGGGCGGGCTGCGCGCGCTGCGGACCTAAGCTGGCGCGAACAAGACGTCACCGCACGAATAAGCCACGCCTTGGTTCAGGGCATCGACGCCTACATCGAAGAGGATACCGCTGAGATCTTTGCCGAACTCGACTCGGCGATCGGGGTCATCGAAGGACCGCTTATGGACGGCATGAACCGGGTTGGTGACCTGTTTGGCGAGGGGAAGATGTTCCTCCCTCAAGTGGTCAAGTCAGCGCGGGTCATGAAGCGCGCCGTCTCGTGGCTTGACCCCTATCTTAAAGCGGGCGCCCAGCTTGAATCCAAAGGCGTGATCTTACTCGCTACCGTCAAAGGCGACGTGCACGATATTGGGAAAAATATCGTCGGCGTGGTCCTCGAATGCAACGGCTATCGAGTGATCGATTTAGGCGTCATGGTTCCCTGCGACCGGATTCTTGACCAAGCCCTTGAGCATCAAGTCGACCTGATCGGCTTGTCCGGATTGATCACGCCGAGCCTCGATGAGATGGTTCATGTCGCCAAGCAGATGACGGCGCGCGGGATGAAGACCCCCTTACTGATCGGCGGCGCCACCACCTCACCGCTTCACACCGCGCTGCGGATTGAGCCCGAATACGCCCCTGGTGTGGTCCACGTTCGCGACGCCTCGCGCAGCGTAGCGACCACCAGCTCGCTCTTGAACGACCGGGCAGATTTTGTCGCTCAAACCGGAGAAAATTACGCCAAACTCAGGCGGCGCCACGAGTCCAACACCCAGCGACAAAAACTGCTCTCACTTGAGGAAGCGAGGCGGCGCGCCGAGCGCGTTGACGCACCAGCGCCTGTTCCCAAGACGCTCGGTCTGCACCACCTCGATGTTTCGCTGTCGGATCTACTGGTCACCATGGACTATGCTCCATTTTTCCACGCCTGGGAGTTCAAGGGATCCTTCCCAGCCCTGCTCAACGATGTCAGGCAGGGTGAGGCGGCGACAGCGCTGTGGAACGATGGACAAGCGATCCTGAAGCGAATTGTCGATGAGGACCTACTGACCGCCAAAGCGAGCTTCGCCATCTATCCAGCTCACGCTGCCGGTGAGACGATCTTTATCGACACACCGCAGGGCATGGAGCGCTTCGAGTTTTTACGCCAACAACGCGGCAAATCGCCAGCGTGCTTAGCCGACTACATCGCTCATGAAGACGATCACATCGGTATGTTTTGGGTGACCGCAGGGCTAGGGCTTGATGCCCTAGTCGCCGAGTACGAAGCCCAAGATGACACCTACTCTTCGCTCATCGCCAAGGCCTGGGCCGACCGATTTGCCGAGAGCTTAGCCGAATGGCTACACCGCGAGGTTCGGACGCGTTATTGGGGCTATATCGCCGATGAGACCTTGAGCGTGGATGAGCTGCTGGCTGAGCGCTATCGGGGGATACGCCCAGCTCCAGGCTACCCTGCGTGCCCAGACCATCGCCATAAAGAGCGCATGTATCGCCTGCTTGAGGCGGAGGAAATGGGCGCATCGCTAAGCGAGAGCTGTGCCATGACGCCTGCGGCTAGTGTCGCCGGATTCTACATCGCAGCGCCCCAATCGCGCTACTTTAGCATCGGCCGAATCGATGAAGAACAGCTGGCTGATTTGGCGCGTCGGCGCGGTGAGCCCATCGAGACCTGCGCACGCTGGCTTGCGTCGCTCTTGCTTAACTAATCAACGATCCCAGGTCATGCGCGTGACCGAATGGATCGGGTGACCAAAAATTCGCTCAGTGACATGCATTGACAGCTCCGGATCATCACTAAACGCAATGTCCGTGCGGCCGCTTCCCGGTTGAAGCGGGTTGGCGAGCATGGCGCCTGCGATCGCTTCGCTTGAGTCAATGACCACCACTTGGTCACCGACGGCTCGTTGAAGTTGGTCATGAATCAACGGGTAATGAGTGCACCCTAAGATCAACCGGTCGTAGCTAAAACCGTCGAGCTCGCTCAGATAGGTCTTAATCGCCGCATGGGTTGCTGGATGATCGTACCAACCCTCTTCGATCATCGGCGCCAAGAGCGGGCAAGCGACCTGGCGCACGGGGGTTCCAGGCAGCAACTCGTTGAGCGCTTCAGCGTAGGCTTGTGAAGCCACCGTCCCGCGGGTGGCGAGCACCGCAACGCCCTGCGTTCCGCCGCAATCCTTGGCGGTCAAAGCGCCAGCTCGAACCACCCCATGAACGCTGCGCTCACCGGCTAACTCTCGAACGCTTTTGGCGCCGTAAGCCGACGCCGTGTTGCAAGCGATCACCAGCTGGTCGCAGCCGCGCTGCACAAGCCAGCGGCCGCAGTCGCGAGCGTAGCGAGCGACGGTTTCAGCGCTTCGGCTGCCATAAGGCACCCGCGCCGTATCACCGAGGTACAAAAGATCGGCGCTCGGCATCGCCTCACGAAGCGCCGCCAAAACCGTTAAACCGCCTACGCCTGAGTCAAAAACTCCAATGGTCATAGGGGCTCCAACGCCAGCTCGGGCATCACTCTTCCGGGTACGAAGCGCAAAGTCCATGCGCCTCGGTACAGGACCTGATCATCTTGCAAGCCTTCGGCGACGACATCGACCGAGCCAGGAGCAGCTAAAAGTCGAGACCAGTCCGGGAGCTCCTCGCCGCATGAACGATCAAATTCCACCATGCGCTCAGCGCCCAGCTGGCGCGCTTTGATCACTAAGCGGTTCACCCCAACGAGTTCACAACCCGCCAAGCTGTCGTCGTCACGCACAAACCGAATCAACACTCGTCCCTCGGGCTGCGCGCTCGCCTCAAGGTCGAGACGCATCGGACGATCCCCTTCGGGTCTGCGCTGTCCTGGATCGATACGCCGCACGGCGGTGTGAGCGCCCAGAACCAAGCCCTCAGCGCTGTACGCTTGAACGCGCATCTGCCAGGACCCAGGCCAAAGGTAATCGATCATCAAATCGCCAGCGTCGCGACAAGCGACCTGGCGGGTCTCTTGATCGCCCCAGGGGCGACTCAAGGTCACGCGGTAACGATCAATGCCTAAGACCTCACATCCAGCGACACCGCTCAGATGTGGCCACAGCCAGATGGAACCGCGCAGCTCAGGGTTGGCGCGCATCACCAAGACCGCACCATCTTGAGCCGTTCCGCTCGCAAGCACTCGCTCTTCGCGATCAAACAAAACAGCTCTGAGCTCTCGCTCCCCTATTGGCAGGCTCACTCGAACCAATTCGGTTTGCTTGCAGGGGCCATGAGCGATCACACCCAAACCGCCCGCTTCGATCTCAACTCGAGCGCCGCCAAGCTCCTGACAGGTGGTCGCCGCTAAACGCCAACGAATCGGTCGCTCAACGAGATCAACGGGCTCACCGCAGGCGAGCAGAAAGACGACCCACCAGGCTCTCAACGCCCGCGACCGATCCCGCTATACCTTAAGCCTGCGGAGCGGACCTCATCAGGATTCAAGAGGTTGCGTCCGTCAAAGACCCAATCCCCTTTTAGCGCCGTTTGAACACGCGCTAACGATGGACTTCGATAATCGTTCCAGTCCGTACAAATCAGCAACGCATCGCAGCCCTCGAGCGCATCATACATGCCCTCGGCAAAGCTGAGTCCCGGCAGCCCGAGTGCTTTGGTCGCCGGAATCGCTACCGGATCATGAGCGGTCACGGTGGCGCCACGACGCGTTAACTCAGCGACCGTGTACAGCGACGGCGCCTCGCGCAGATCATCAGTGTTGGCCTTAAAGGCTAAGCCCCAAAGCGCGAAGTGTTTCCCCGATAGATCTGCACCCAAAGCGTCTACAGCTTTGCGCACCAAAATGGTACGTTGCTCAGCGTTGACGCGCTCGACCGCCTCAACCACTTCGAGCGGCTGACCTCGCTCGCGCGCTGTGCTCGCTAAGGCTTTAACGTCTTTGGGAAAGCACGACCCTCCGTAGCCACAGCCAGGGAATAAGAAGTGCGGCCCGATGCGTCGGTCAGAGCCCATACCGTAGCGTACGTCGGTGATATCAGCGCCAAGGTCATCGCAGAGATTGGCGAGCTCGTTCATAAAACTGATGCGCGTCGCGAGCATGGCGTTCGCCGCGTACTTGGTCAGCTCAGCGCTGCGGACGCTCATGCTGACCACCCGGCGCTCGCGTCGGTTAAATGGCGCATAGAGACGCTCGAGTTGAGCCTGGCTCGTCGCATCATCACAGCCGATAATGATCCGGTCTGGCTTTTGGAAATCAGCGATCGCAGCGCCTTCTTTGAGAAACTCCGGATTCGACGCCACGCGATGTTCAAGGTCTGAGTGCTCAGCTAACTTCGCGCGGATCTTATCCGCGGTTCCGACCGGTACGGTCGACTTGGTCACCACCAGCTTCGCCTCGCTTGCCTGTTCAGCGATCTGCTCTGCGACCGCGAGCACATGACTCAGATCAGCCGAGCCGTCTTCGTCTTCGGGGGTACCGACAGCGATGAAGACCACCTCGCTCGAGTCCAGCGCCTGCTTGAGGTTCGTGGTAAACGAGAGTCGACTCTTTGAGCGGTTCCGGGCGATCAACCCTTCGAGCCCGGGCTCGTAAATTGGGACGCCGCCCTGATTGAGCAGATCGATCTTCTCAACGCTCACATCAACGCAAATCACATGGTTGCCAGCGTCGGCTAAACACGCGCCGGCAACCAGTCCAACATAACCACTTCCGATGACTGCAAGGTCCACGATCAGGCTCCTCGTCCTGCGCAGGCGATAAGTCTGCCTGGCTTTTGGTGCAACCCTATGGGTTGCGTGATGCCCTAATTTGGAACACCAAGACCTGAGGTCAAACGACCTCAAGAACGAGGGAGCAAGGATGCGAGTTCTGGTTACAGGAGGAGCTGGCTTTATCGGCTCACATGTCGCCGAAGCGCTCCTAAAGCGCGGCGACGAGGTCACGATCTGTGATAATTTTAATAGCTTCTACGACCCTGCGCTCAAGCGCAGGAATGTCGAAGATGTTCGAAAAATAGGGGCTATTCGCTTGATCGAAGGCGACCTGATGGACGCGAGTATCCGCGACCAGGCGCTGGTTGATTGCGACGCCGTGATTCATCTCGCCGCTTGGGCGGGGGTGCGTCCTTCCATCGAAATGCCCGTACGCTATGTCGAACAAAACCTGCTTCTACCCACCCTCCTCGTCGAGAGCATGCGCGCCCAGAAAATCTCGCGTCTGGTGTGGGCCAGCTCCTCGAGTGTCTACGGTGAGAACTCCAACCCACCCTTCGCTGAAGATGCGGATATTTCAGCGCCAGTCAGCCCGTATGCGGCGACGAAGATTGGCGGTGAGGCGCTCGCCGCCTCGTTCGCTCACCTGTACAACCTCGACATCACCTCGCTTCGTTTCTTTACGGTGTATGGCCCTCGTCAACGACCCGAGATGGCGATCCACAAATTCGCTCGCTTGCTCAAACAAGGTCAGGCAATTCCTCGTTTTGGGGACGGCTCAACAAGCCGTGATTACACCTATATTGATGACATCGTGACCGGCGTTCTTGGCGCCCTAGATCACCTCGGCGGTTGCCGAGTGTACAACCTAGGTGAATCCGATCGAATTTCATTAAGCGACCTGATTGAGCTCTTGGCGACGACGCTAGGCGTCGAGGCGAAGATCGAGGCGTTGCCTCGTCAACCCGGCGACGTCAGCCACACCAACGCCGACATTCGGCGAGCTCAGGCCGAGATCAATTACCGACCGAGCGTACCGATCGCTCAGGGTATTGAGCGGTTCTGTGCTTGGTTCAACGAGCGGCCACACCTGTGGGAAGCACCCTAAGCGTCAGCTCGACTTGCTCTGATCGTTACGAACAGCTTCGAGATCGTCGAGGTAGGCCTCGCTGACGCCGCCCGTGACGTAGCGCCCCGAGAAGACACAGTCTTCATAGCTCGTAATCTCAGGGTTACCCTCTTGAGCTGCGGTGCGAAGGTCTTCTAAGTCTTGGTAGATCAACCAATCGGCGCCGATGATCTGCTGGATCTGCTCAGTCGTGCGACTGTGCGCGATCAACTCTTGGGCTGCTGGCATGTCGATACCGTACACATTGGGGTATCGAACGGCCGGCGATGCCGAAGCAAAAGAGACCGTTTTGGCGCCCGCCTCTCGAGCCATTCTGATAATCTCGCTGCAGGTCGTGCCGCGGACGATCGAGTCGTCGACCAGCAAGACGTTTTTGCCGCGAAATTCGAGCGCGATCGGGTTGAGCTTTTGCCGCACCGACTTCTTCCGCACCGCTTGCCCGGGCATGATAAAGGTTCGGCCAATGTAGCGGTTCTTGATGAAGCCTTCACGGAACTTAGCGCCGATATGATAGGCGACCTGAATCGCAGCCGTTCGGCTGGTGTCGGGTACCGGGATCACCACATCTATTTGATGGTCCGGGCGCTCGCGCAAAATCTTAGCGGCCAAGTAGTCGCCCATTCGCAAGCGGCTTTTGTAGACGGAGACGCCATCGATGATCGAGTCGGGTCGCGCCAAATAAACGTACTCGAAAAGACAGGGAGTGTGCTGCTTAGCGCTCGCTGCTTGATGCGTGTGCAAGCTGCGGTCGCGCACATCGAAAATGACCGCTCCACCGGGTAGCACGTCCGCCTCAAAGGTGAACCCCGAAGCCTCAATCGCCACCGACTCCGAGGCGACCATAAACTCTCGCCCTTTGTCGGTCTCTCGAAAGCCATAACAAAGGGGCCGGATGCCATGCTCGTCACGAAAAGCGATCAAACCAAACCCGGGGATCATCGCGACCGTTGCGTAGGCACCTTCACAGCGGCGATGCACTGACTCAAGCGCAGCAAAGAGGTGCTCAGGCTTGAGCGTATCGATCAGCTGCTTGCTCAGCTCATGAGCGAGCACGTTCAACAAGACTTCCGAATCCGAGCGCGTGTTGAGGTGGCGACGATCGAGCGCAAAAAGCTCGTCTTTAAGCGTCGCTGCGTTGGTCAGATTGCCGTTGTGGCTCAAGACGATGCCGTAGGGCGAGTTCACATAAAGCGGTTGAGCCTCGTACGTACTCGATGTGCCCGCCGTCGGATAACGGACGTGACCAATACCGAGGTGGCCCGACAGCTCTTGCATGTCGCGCGTCTTAAAGACGTCTTTGACCATGCCGTTGTCTTTCCGGAGAAAGACCTGCCCACCCTCGGTCGTCGCAATGCCCGCAGCATCCTGTCCACGATGCTGTAAGACGGTCAGGGTGTCATAGATCCGCGTATTGACCGGTTCGATACCGGCGATCCCCACGATTCCGCACATGAGTCAGCCCTCCGCAGGCGGGCTCGGCGCCTAACCTGAGTGATGGTATTCCACAAGCTCGTAGCGAACTAGCTGGTTGGCAGTTCTAGGCTGCGCAGGCGCTCGTTCGCTCGCTCGGCGGCGCGCAGCGCTTCAGCCGGGTAGCCATCCACTAATGTGGACCAAGCGCGGTTCAAATTCCGCTCCCCGGCGCTGACCTCAGAGATAAACTGCGCATAAGCGAGCATACCGTGGCGTGCGACCATCGAGTCCTTACACTCAACAAGAGCCTGGATCGGACCATCGCGTAAGCCGTCGATCCGATCGCAGATCGGCTGAGTCCTTGGCTCGTCTTGGCGCAAGCCATCAAGCACCTCCGCCGCGCCCTCTTTGAGCGCAGCGAGCAGCTCTGAAGGGTCTGACGCCGCCGCCTCTAAAGGCGATTGAGCCAAGGCCGCTGCCTGACGCCGCATGAGCACCGCCGCAGCGATGATCAGGGCGATACCGATAAAGAAGAGCAGACCGCTTTGGCTGAGCCAAACGGAGATGCGACCGCTTTGACTAGCCGCCTCAACGGGACGCGCCGCGGAGTAGCCCGACAGCCCAATACCCAAACCTAACAATGCGAATTGAATGATCATCTGCATGGCTTATCCCGCAATCATCGTGATGCCGGTCAAAACCAGCGCAGTCAGGGCTTCACCCACAATAAAGCCTGCGGCTAAAGGCACCACCTTTTCACTAAAGAAGGCGCGCCCCTTTTTGGCTTCAAGGAACCAACCGGACAGGCACCCGACGCCATAACCTAAGGTGATCTCAAAAGGCAGGTACATGGCGAGCCCGACCAGCACGCCAATACCGGCGGTGGGGAGCGCGCCTAGCGCTAAACCGAGCAGGCCGCCCCCCAAATACTTATCGACCGGCGCGTTGCCACCAACCACGCCTTCAATCATCCCTTGCAAGGCGCCCGCCTGCGGCGCGCTCAGACAATCTGATGCCTTGTTCACGCAGGCTGCGCTCTCAGGGCCAAACCCAGGAATTTGAACCCCGTTAGCGTCCACGCCGAAGCGGTGCCACAGGATATAAACCGTACCGACTGCGACCATCGGACCGAGCCAGCCGGTGAAGATCTGCGCCAGCTGCTGACGCCTCGGAATCCCACCGACTAAGTGCCCGGTCTTGAGATCCTGCATCATATCAGCGCACTGACCGATGCCGACACAAACGGCGACACCCACCAAGACCGCAGCGGCGACCTGACCACCGGTAATCGCAAGCATCAAGGTCACGCCGATCAGCGCCATCCCCGACAGCGGCGAGATGTCGGTCATCCCCGTCGCCTGTGCGACGATCATTCCCGCCAGGGCGAGCCATAATGCGCCGACCAACGCCACAGGCACAGCGAGCATCGGACCGACGATGAGCGCCGAAGCACAGTACAAGAGCAAGACGGCGCCGCTTAGACCAAAGCCAAGGGTCTTGGCGCTGAGCTCTTCCGCGCCGCCCTTGCCGCTCAGCTTGGCGGCGCTGCTCAAGGTTTTCACGGCGGCGCTGATCGCTGGAAAGGCTGCGACCACGCCCGCGAGCGCACCGCCGATTAGAATGCCGATACCGGTCGGGCGCAGCATCTCGAAATACAGCTCGCCCCAGATTTTATCGCCTGTAATTTCGGGCGGAATCCAACCCGACGAGACCGCAGCGGGTGCGATGATCCACCAGGCCAGTACGCCGCCAAAGACAAAGGGTAAGCCCCCTCGTCCTGAGAGCAACCCTGCGCCGATGTTCATGATCGAGAGCGACAGCGCCGTCCCAGTATAAGCAGGTATGCCGAGCCAATCGCCTACGGCGAGGCTCGGAGGCAACACATTCACCTCCTCAATCAACACCAAGACGGAGCCGCTGATCGCAGCGCCGATACCGAGTAAGAGCGCTTTATTTTTGCCGCCGCCGGCGCTTCGAAGGATCGAAGCCACCGCCATCCCAGAGGGGAAACGTAAGCGATCAAACTCAAGCATCTGTTTGCGTAAGGGGATGATCAGCACCACGCCCATGAACGACCCGGCGGTTGCCGAGAGAATCATCGCCGCCCAGCTGAAGTCTTCACCGAGCAGCAGCAGCGCGGGCAGGGTAAAGATGACGCCTGAACTCGACACGTTAATCGCCGAGGCGATCGTTTGCGCGACGTTGTTCTCAATGATCGTTCCGGTGCCTAGCGCGCGCAGCACCACAAAGCCGAGAATTGCGGCGACCGTCGAGCCACCCAGGCCAAACCCGAGCTTGAGCCCGACGTAGACAAAGGCAGAGGTCATGATCACACCGAGCAGCGCGCCAAAGATCAGCGCCTGCCAGGTCAGTTCGGGATAAGGGCGGTGGGCCGCCGCTTGTTCGCTCATCGAAAAGCACTCACAAGAGATTGAAACCGCAGGCGTTGACCACGCCGCAGATGCCTGTGCAAGGCCTTCTAAGCCTCGGTGTCAGACCGGTCGTTAAGATGCGCTGGCACCGAACTTGGATCAGGAACCAACACGTGACCGATGCGCTCAACGAGAAACTCAAGTGGGGTTGGGGGTATGATGCCCTTCGAGCACCTCAACGTCAGGCGATCGAGTCGGCGCTCGCCGGAAAAGACAGCTTGGTCATCCTGCCGACAGGCGGTGGGAAGTCGATCTGCTTTCAGCTGCCACCGCTGGTGGGTCACGGACCCACGCTGATCGTGAGTCCTTTGATCGCGCTGATGGAGGACCAGGTACAGTCGGCGCGCCAGGCGGTCTCGGCGGCAGCGCTTCACTCTGATTTATCACCCCAGCACCAAGCCACCATCGTGCGCGACTATCAAGCAGGTCACATCAGCCTGCTCTACACGTCGCCAGAGCGGCTGGCGCACAGCAGACTCCTGAGTGATCTGATGCTTCGCCCTCCGGCATTGATCGCCGTTGATGAAGCCCACTGCATCTCATCATGGGGTCACGACTTTCGTCCGGAATACCGCCAGCTCGCCGACCTGCTCGAGCGTCTCGATGCGCCGCGGATGGCGCTGACGGCAACAGCGACGCCCCAAGTGGCTCAAGACATCGCTGCGCAGTTAAGGCTCAAAGACCCAGTACAGGTGATGGCGCCGGTGCATCGAGCCAACCTCAAGCTCAGCTGTCTGGCTCGCCACGACCGACGCCGCCAACTCAGCGACTTGATCGAAGCTCGACGCGGCCAATGCGGTATTGTCTACTGCCGCAAGCGCAAGGACACCGAAGAGCTCGCCGACTGGTTCAAAGCCAAAGGGCACCGATGCGCCGCTTTTCATGCCGGTCTAGCCGCAGCGCGTAAAAAACAGACGCTCAACGCATTTACTCACGACCAGCTTGATGTGGTTTTTGCGACCGTAGCCTTTGGGATGGGGATCGACCGACCCGATGTTCGCTTTGTCATTCATGCCGCCATGCCCGGCTCACTCGAAGCCTACGTCCAAGAATCAGGTCGGGCTGGGCGAGACGGAGAGGCCGCAGACTGCATCTTGCTGCACAGCGGTCAGGACATCCGAACCGCTCAGTTTTTTATCGACGAAGAAAACCCAAGTGATGAGCGTCGACAATCGCTCGAGCGTGCCTTGTGGTCGATGGTCGACTTTGCGCGCACACCAGCTTGTCGGCATCAACAAATCAGTGAACATTTCGGGCAGCAGCTTGCCGGCAATGGTCGATGCGGCGCGTCCTGTGATGTGTGCTCTGGAGCGCTAGACACCCTACCCGACCAGGAGGGCTTGCAGATCGCTGAAGCGGTTCTTGAGCTGGTCAGCGGACTGCGTGGACGCTTCGGCCGAAGCCATATCGCGGCGATCTTGGCGGGCTCAAAAGCGGAACGCATTCGAAAATGGAAACACCATCAACTCCAGCTGCACGGCCGGCTTCGGCGCTATGGAGAAAAGGGAATCATGCAGCTCATTGATCAACTTGAGCACCATAAACTGGTGCAAGCAGGGCAGCAAAACGGATACCCCGTGATCGAGCTTGGAATGGTGAGCCTAGACGTCCAAGCCCCACCCGCCTTAGTGGTCACGGTGGCGCCAGCTCAAAAAAGCAGCCCGAAAACTACGCTGAGGGATCGCGACCAGCAACTCTTTGAGACGCTCAAGGCATGGCGCGCTGAGCTCGCGCAAGCACGCGGCGTGCCGGCTTATCGGATCGCCAGCGACCGAAGCCTCAAGCACGTCGCCAGCAACCGCCCTATGAGTCGCCAAGAGCTGTTAGCAATTCATGGATTTGGAGCGGTCAAGGTTGACGAGCTGGCGGACGAAATCCTCCCCCTTGTGGCCCAAACTGAGTAGGCGGCGGAGCAGAGGGTCGCTTCTGGAGTTTGCGTTTGTCGTTTTTCGGCTCGACCGTAATGATCTTCGGTCCACCGCGACCAGGCGCAGGCGCCGGAGGGGGGCGCAGCGCCGTCAACTCGTTGAGCTTCATCTTAAAATCGATGCTCAAGGTGCTCCCTTGAACCCGAAACTTCATCGCTCGTCCCAGCTTCATCGACGAGGGGTGGTTCGAATTCAATAAGCCTAAACTCACCATCATCTGGATGCCGCTAGCTGCCTCAGGGCTTCGAGCGCGAATACGCATCTTGGCGTGCAGCTTGTCGGCTTTGAGCCAGCCCTTCACCTGGATCTCATGAATCTCGGCTAGAGGGGACGCCTCTTGCTGTTTTAGGATCAGCTTACGCGCTTGCGATGTGCTGCGAAAACGAAGCCACGCTTTCGAGCCGCGCAAAAAAGGCGGCAAAGCCCTCAGCGGCGGCAGCGTCCCCTTCAGAGCCTGCTCGACCATCGGCCGATAGCCCGCCTGGATCACACGCGAGGATTCAAGCGCAAACATCGGCGAGTTGATGTTGCCTGCGTACGCCGTCTTGCCCGCAATCTTGAGCTGCTTGATCGCTGTTTTGTCTTGGTTTTTTGCCCACGAACTGTGGATTCTTTTGGGCTTAAATCGGCCTTTGAGCGTGACCAAGGGCTCGCCCGGCTTGTCGGGGTTGATCGGCTGCGTCATGCGAAACTTGATATGGTCAAGGTCGCGCATCGGTCGAAAACCAATCTCTTCGATAAAGCCTTTGAATTGGGGCGGCGCATCTTGAAGGAGTTGCGCCGCCGCACGCTGGACCGACTTGCTCTTCTTAAAATCCGTCACGTTCACTTCACCGTCGATGATAAATACGGCTGCAGCGAGTACCAAACTGTTCATGATCTCTCCAAGGCTTGCCGCCATGCCTGCATCGAGGCCTTGAGCGCTTCCGCTGACTGATCAACGCCCTGAGCGCTGCGATATTCGAAATAAGTCTTAACTTTTGGTTCGGTTCCGGATGGACGAACCAAAACGCGTAGACCCTCTTCGGCGCTGCCATAGTTCAGCGCGATCAAGTTTGCGCGCAACTCTTTAGCCCATGGGGCGCCCTCATTAAAGTCGTGTCGGCTTCGCAAGCTCAACCCTGCGAGCCCTTCAGGCGCCCCAAAGCGAACCCGATCGACCGCCTCTTTCATCGACTCTGCGGCGTCGACCCCTTCGAAGCGCTGAACCCATTGACCTGACGAAAAAGCACCGATCTCATGATGAATTTGATTCAATCGTGAAGCGATGCTCTGACCCTCCGCTTTAAGCGCCCGTGCGCGATGCGCAAAGGCTAACGCGGCGCTGACCCCATCTTTGTCGGCGACCGTCTCGCCGACGCAGTAACCGAGCGCTTCTTCGTAACCAAAGGCAAAGGGCTGATCGGGGCGCCGGCGGCGCTCGGCCATGATCCACTTAAACCCGGTCAGCGCCGAGGCGTAGGTGTGGCCGCGCGCCGTGACCAAGGCAGACAGCGCCTGAGACGATACAATCGATGCAGCAAAGACCGCCGGGGGTCCTTGATAAGCGATGAGGCAGTGATCGCCGAGGACCAAGCCGATCTGATTGCCATTGAGCAACGCAAACCCCTCTGCGCAGGGCAGCGCAACGGCTAAGCGGTCGGCGTCTGGGTCATTAGCAAGCACCAAGTCGGCACCAACCTTAGCCGCGAGTGCCATCGCTAAATCCATCGCGCCATCCTCTTCGGGGTTCGGGAAGGCGACGGTTGGAAAGGTTCCATCGGGCTGATGCTGTTCAGCGACGCAATGCAACTCAAAGCCTGCTCGCTCAAGGAGGGTCACGACCGACTCACCGCCGACCCCGTGCATCGCCGAGTAGACAATCCGCAACGGCGTGCTCGCAGCGCTGACGCTCGGCGTCTCGTCCTCGACAGCTTGCCAATAGGTGCTCAGTTCAGCGTGGCCTAGCCCTTCAAGCTTGGGTCCTGCTTGATCGGCAGCTAAAACGGCGAGGTCAGAGGCTCTCGACAGCGCATGATGCTCAATAGCTTGAGCGATCTGACCGTCGATGGGCGGGATGATCTGAGCGGCGTGATCCCAGTACACTTTAAAGCCATTATCTTGCGGCGGGTTATGCGATGCGGTCACTTGAATGCCGGCAAGCGCGCCGAGTCGTCGAACCCAGAATGAGGTCGCTGGAGTGGGCGTGGGTTGATCCCAAAGGTAAACGGCCACCCCACGCGCCCTGAGCACGGCCGCCGATTCATCGGCAAACTGCTTTGAGCGGTGTCGCGCATCAAAACCGATCACCACCCCGCGCGCAAGCTCCTGCGTCGAGGCCTGCAAAACATCAGCGAGCCCATGACAGGTCTGACGGATAACCGCTGTATTCATCGCAGCGGGGCCGGCGCCTATGGGGCCCCGCAAACCCGCTGTGCCAAAGCTCAGGCGTCCAGAAAACCGTGCGCGCAGAAGGTCGGAATCGCCCTCTTTGAGTGCTAATTCCAGCTCCGCTCGATCGATCGGGTCGGGGTCTCCAGCGAGCCAGGATTCAACCTGCATTCGCAACTCTTGATCCATGGGCTTTGCCTCCTTCACTGCGTACGCTTTTCAAACCGACGAAGGTCGCGCAAGGTTGCCGCCGATTTGAGGGGAGGCTCCTATGCGATTCGCAGTCTTGGTTGTGGCCAGTAGCGCGCTGATTTGCGCGTGTTCGACGACGCCTAAAAGCCTCGACGTTGATGCTGACGTACCCCTCAGTACAGCGCCGAAGAAGCCTCTGAAGCCCGTGCCTGGGCCAAATCAGATCCTGCTCGATGGCAACATCAGCAACGTGCGCTGGGGTGATGGAGACACCTTCAGCTTGCGCACGCTGACCGGTAAAAGAAAAAATGCTCGGCTGGCAGGCTTTAATGCCCTTGAATCTTATGGCCCGGTTCACCGCTGGGGTGATTGGACCTACGCCGAACTGTATCAGCTCGCAAAGGCTGCTGGGGTCGCGGCTTCAGCTAAGGGCTGGGTCTGCACAACGCAACCGGGCGGGGGCGGCTACGGACGTTTACTGGTGGACTGTCCGGGGCTCGAAAGAGAGCTGATCTCCAAAGGCTTAGCTCATGTCTTCTCGATCAACGGACCAGGCGATGAGGCGGTCTTAGCGCTTCAAAAGCAAGCGCAGAAACAAAGCCAAGGCATCTGGGCGAAGGGCGTGCCTGAGGGTTTGATCACGGGTCTACACAGCGCGGATGAGCGCTCTGATCGCAAACAAGCGTATGACCGAGTCGTCGATACCCAAACCGGCGAAGCGCCCGCAGTGCCGCACACCAAAAGTTATGAGGTCTGCCAAGAGGTCTGCCATCAATCGAGTTGTATGATCTATGTCCCCTACCGGATGCGTTATGGCGACAAGCGAGCCAGCTGCCTGCGCTAAGAAAGTCTGAGCGTGTACGCCCTCATTCGCCCTGTTTTGTTTCTGTTCTCGGCCGAGCAAGCGCACCACCTTGGTGTGTTCATTGCCCGTATTCTGGCGCCGTTTAGTTCTATTTTACGGCCGCTCTTGTTGCCCAACTGCAAACGTCTTGAACAAGACCTGCTCGGTGGACGTTGGGCTCATCCGATCGGACTCGCTGCGGGCTTGGACAAAGACGGTCGAGCGGCTGCAGGCTTTGCCGGTTTTGGTTTTGGCGCCATCGAAATCGGAACGATCACCGCACATGGGCAGCCCGGGAACCCAAAACCTCGGCTGTTTCGAGTCCGCGCAGATCGCGCCATCATCAATCGGTTCGGATTTAACAACCCAGGCTGTCAGGCCGCCCAAAAGACACTCTCACGCTACAATCTACCCTGTCCGCTTGGTGGTAACATCGGCAAGTCGAAGATCACACCAAACGACGAGGCGCTGACTGATTATTGCCAAAGCGTCGCCGCGCTTGGTCCCCATGTTGATTACCTGGTGATCAACGTATCGAGCCCGAACACTCCGGGCTTACGTGACCTCCAACAACTCGACGCGCTCAGGCCACTCATCACGGGCGTTCAGTCGGCGATCGCCAAGCTCGAACGGTCCGTGCCCTTAGCGCTCAAGGTTGCGCCAGACCTCGCCGATGACGACCTTCACGCGATCGCAGACCTTGCGGTTGAAACCCAGCTCGACGCCTTGATCGCCACCAACACCACGATCGCCCGAACAGGGTTGAGTCTAAGCCACAGCGCGATCGATGCGATCGGAGCAGGCGGCTTGAGTGGTGCGCCGCTGCAAGTCAGGGCGCGGACGGTCACCGAGCTGCTCGCTCGACGCCTTGAGCGCCGAGTTCCGCTGATCTCAGTGGGGGGAATCGACAGCGGCGAAGAAGCTTATCGGCGCATCCGACTGGGCGCTTGTGCGGTTCAGATCTACAGCTCAATCATTTATCAAGGACCCTTACTGGCGGTGCGTATGGCGCGTGAACTGGACCGCTCTTTGCAGCGTGATGGCCTTAGCCATATCGGCGAAGCTATAGGGTTGGATCTTTGACGCTACACACGGTGCTCGAACTCGGTGACCCGCGCCTTAGGGCGCCTTGCCTGCCGGTCCCAAAGGCACACTTTGGATCGGCTGAATTATCGAGTTTAATCGAGGATTTGATTGAGACCATGCGCGCTCGTAATGGCGCTGGGATAGCCGCTCCTCAAATTGGTATCGCCCAACAGGTCTGCATTATCGAGGTCAACGACAACCCCCGCTACCCCTACAAACCCACCATACCTTTGACGGTCCTGATCAACCCTGAACTCACCGTCATCGGCGATGAACGCATCTCAGTGATTGAGGGATGTTTATCGGTTCCCAATCTACGCGGCCGGGTCGAACGCTCTGCACGAGTCGAGGTCCGCGCCCTTGACCCTCACGGTGAACCTATCTTGCTCCAGGCCGAAGGGCTGACAGCCGGCACCCTGCAACACGAACTCGACCACCTTGAAGGCATGCTCTTTGTGGATCGAGTCAGCGACCCGCAGACGCTTTGCTCGTGGTCGAGCTACGAACAGTTTGTCGCTGCCGACTTTGCAGATGAAGCGGCTCGTATTAATACTCGCTATCCCGAACCTTTGGTGCTTCTTCGAGGCACCTGAATCGAAGGACTACTCGGCGCCGAGGCGTCTGCCATCTACGGAGAGACTCAACGTGAAATTCTTTATCGATACAGCGGACGCTGCTGAGATTCGCCAGGCTGCTGATCTGGGCCTTCTCGATGGCGTGACCACCAACCCGACTTTGATCAAACGCGCCGGCTTACCCCGCCAAGAGGCGATCGAAACGATCTGTCGCTTGGTGCCCGGTCCAGTCAGCGCTGAGGCGCTAGGTCCCGATGCGGAAACCTTTATCGCCGAGGGGCTTGAGCTCGCAAAGATCGCCGACAATGTGGTGGTCAAGCTGCCGACCAACGAGGCCGGTCTGAAAGCCTGTAAAGCGCTCTCCGACCAGGGTATTGATGTGAACATGACGCTTATTTTCCAGCCCGTCCAAGCCCTGCTGTGCGCACGCGCTGGAGCTCGTTTCGTGAGCCCATTCTTAGGTCGTTTGGATGATATCTGCTCATCGGGAATGGGGTTGATTGAAGAGCTCAGGGTCATCTTTGACAATTACGGATTCGAGACCGAGATCCTCGCCGCATCGATCCGTAGCCCTGAGCACGTCAAACAAGCCGCTTTGCTTGGCGCCGATGTGTGCACCATTCCGATGGCGGTGATCCAAAAACTACTCAATCACCCGCTCACTCAGAGCGGCATTGCGGCTTTTGAGCGCGACGCTGGGCTTCGTTAGGCGATGCGCTTTGTTGGGCTAGGCATACGCGGCCTCGTCGCTCTGATTCCTGCGCTGGCGCTCGCTGGCGGCATGTTCGCCTTGGGTCTTTATCAGACCTACCGTGAAGGGTTGCCGGCGATTGAAAACGCCCAACAATACGACCCCCCTGCGATCACTCGTTTTGTCGCCGCTGATGGAGCGATCATTGGCGAATTTGCCGAACAACGGCGAATTGTCGTGCCCTATCGGCGGATCCCAAGACAGTTGATTCAAGCGTTTTTGTCTGCCGAAGACACCGGGTTCTTTGAGCACGATGGGATCGATCCCAAAGGGGTGCTTCGAGCGGCCTTGGTCAACCTGCGAGCCGGACGCGTGCGTCAGGGTGCCTCGACCATTACCCAACAGCTCGCCAAGCAGATGTTGGTCCGTAAGATTGGGTACGCCAAGGGGACCGAGCGCGGCTTAGGTCGTAAGATTCGAGAGGCTATTTTGGCGCGCCGGCTCGAGTACACGCTGAGTAAAGAGGACATTTTGTATCTCTACCTCAACGAGATCTATCTCGGAGCGGGAGTGTACGGTGTCCAAGCCGCAGCCGAGAGCTACTTCGCCAAGAACATTGAAGATCTAACCTTGGGCGAGATGAGCCTTCTCGCCGGTCTCCCGCCCGCGCCATCTCGGTTCTCGCCGATCAAGAACCCAAAGGCGGCAAAGACCAAGCAGGCCTATGTACTGCGCCGGATGGTCGAAGAGGGTTACATCTCGGTGGATGAGATGAAGGCTGCTAAAGCGGAACAAGCTGAGAAGAAGGTCCAGAGCAAAGAGAACCTATTTTCCGATGTAGCGCCCTATTTCACCGAGCATGTGCGGCGAGATTTGGTGGAAGAGTTTGGTGAGGACATCGTGCTCAAAAAAGGCGGCTGGCTCATCGAAACGACCATTGATGTGTCGCGACAGCGTGCGGCGCGTGATGCCCTTCAAGGCGGGCTTGATCGACTCGATCGCCGGATGGGCTATTGGGGCCCAATTGACCGTGTACCACCCAAGCAGATCGAGGCAGCCGCTCGCGCCTTTCAAGAGACTAAACTCAAAGGCGGCAAAGCCGCTATCGACGAAGAATACATCGCCGTGGTCGAGCGCGTGACGCGCCGGTTTGCCAGCGTTTTAGTGGGTACCGAGCGCTTCCCTTTGTTGCTCAAAGAACATCGCTGGATGCGCACCGCGCGTCGCAACGCGCTGTCGAAGTCCGACTACCCGAGCGATATGAGGAAAGTGCTTAACCCAGGTGACTTATTGCGCGTCGTTCTGCGCGATGAAAAAGGGAAAGTAGTGGCTCGAGTCATTCAGGATCCCATGGCTGAAGCGGCGCTGGTCAGTCAGGACATTGAAACGGACTATGTGGTCGCTATGGTCGGCGGTTATGACTTTGATCGCAGCCAGTTTAATCGCGCCTTTCAAGCCTGCCGCCAGCCAGGGTCATCGTTTAAGCCCATCATTTTTTCCGCCGGCTTAGAGATGGGTGGGCGCATTCGCAGGGGCGCGCCGATCGAGGTGATCACCCCAGCGACACTGCTCAGCGACACCCCTATTGTGCGCCATGATTGGGACACCGGCGTGCGCTGGAAGCCAAACAATTACGACTCAAGCTACAGCATGGACGTACCTTTACGGACCGCGCTGATGCGCTCGATGAACTTACCGACCATTGATTTGTTCGAGCGAGTCGGCGCGAAAAAGGTGGTCGAGTGGGCAGGGACGCTCGGCATCAAACAAAAATTGCACGTCGACGCCTCGATCGCCCTGGGCAGCCACTGCGTGATCCCTTGGGAGCTGATCCAGGTCTACAGTTTGTTCGCTCGCCAAGGCCGCACGCCGCGCTCTCGCTTCATCACTCGTATCACCGATGCCCAAGGCAACGTGCTGCGCGACGAGGCTGATTATCGTGACGTCTGGGCGAGCCGAGCCGACCGAATGGATCGGCTGGTGCGCGAGGTCGATGGTTTAGCAGAGCCCACGATCTCGCCCGCGCTCGCCTACGTGATGACCTACCTGCTCAAACAGGTCGTCGATCGCGGGACGGCGACCCGAGCGCGCATCGACGGTGTCCCTGTTGCCGGAAAGACAGGCACCACAAACGACAGCTATGACGCCTGGTTTGTCGGTTATACGCCGCGGCTCGTTAGCGGCGTCTGGGTAGGCTTTGACCACAACGAGCGACCCTTGGGGCGCTCAGAGACCGGCGGACGAACCGCAGCGCCGATCTGGCGAGATTATACCAAGCGAGCGATCGCTGATTTGGAGCCAGGGCGCTTCAAGGTACCTAAAGGCGTTGAGTTCGCCGACATCAACCCAAAATCAGGTGATCTCGGCAAAGGCGTGCGCGTCCCCTTTATCGCAGGGACTGTGCCCAAAGCGCGAGCCAAAGCCCCTCAACAAAGCGAAGCCGTTGGACTCAGCGACGAACTCTAGCGAGATCACCACGCCTCCACGCTTCAACCCATTGGGCTTCGTCGCGCCTTGACCAGTGCCAGGTCTTAGCGGGCAAACCGAACCAAGGTCGCAGCTCCAGTTGATACCCTATCTCACGAAAACCTGCGGCTCTATTCTTTGCTCTAGAGGCTGCGTTGTGATGCTGAATAGCGCCGAAAATAGAAGTTCCAGGTGGCCAATGAGAGATCACCCAACGGGTTAGCGCCTTCGCCAGACCATGACCTCGATGAGCATCCAAAACGTAGCTATCGTGAAGGATAGAGACTCCGGGTTCGACCTCCGTAGTCCACGCTGCACCGACCTCGAGCGCGCCGTGATAGAGTACAGCGCCGAAGGTGCGCTCATCCCCATTGGCCGGTAAGATTAACCCGCTCGATGCGAGCTCCAAACGCAAATCATCGAGATACCCTTCACGCAAGGTGTATCCATCAGGCACGTCAACATTTTGAGCCGTTGCCTGAGCCGCAATTAGGCACCGAAAGCTCGGCTGAAACGGACGCAAGAGGGTGCGATAAAGGATGTACATCAAGACACCCGGAAAAGACCAACTTCGTGCGATCCTGCGACGCTCTCGGTACCAAAGCGTGAGCCTCTTGGTGGTGTTTAGGAGGCCTAAAGTGCTTAAGATCTGACTCCAGCCGTTTCGAGAGATGTGCCGAACAATACCAACGACCTGAGCCCTCGGAATCCAAGGGTCTGCTTGGAACAGATAATCACCGCGCGTTCGGACCCGATCTCCACGGCAAGCGACCAGACGATGCACAACCAAAGACGGGCGACCGTCGTCAAAAGCAACCAGGTCGCCGACCTCATAATTCGAACACTTCTCAATTCGGACCTGGTCGCCAACACACAGCATCGGCCACATCGAGTTGCCCTGGACGCGAAGCGTGGCAACTTGACCTTGATCCAATAAGGCGAGCGACAGATCAGCCGGTCGCATCAAGTGCTCGCTTGAGTTCCTCAACGGGCGATTGCGCGATCGCCCAGCCCACACGAAAAACCGGAACCGTTTTGAGGGCTTGGTGCGCCCAGTCCAAATCGTCGAACAGGTCGTCGCCCCGCAAACGCACCATAGCGTTTGCCGCACTGATCAATGCTTCAGCGCTCTGTATGCGGTGAATAGAGGTGTGATCATCGTGCGCCGGAACCAACAAAGCCGCCAGCGGCTTTGCCTCCCAAACTTGCGGCAAACGCTCGCCTGGAACCAGGCACGCTTGAGCATGCAGCAGCTTATCTTTCCATCGCAAAGCGATGCCCTCATCCCCCATTTCTTCCCCGCCCAACGATGCGGTCAAGGTGCTCTTCCCAGCACCCGAAGCGCCAATCGCAACGACCGCTCCGTAGCCGGGCAAGTGTCGTCCTGCAGCGTGCAGCAAACGCTCACTTCGCCGACGTAAAAAATGAGCCGTGAGCGCCATGACGCCATGAAGAATGGATCGAGGCGCTCCGTGCCGAAGCGGGCGCCCGGGGAGCTCAGGATATTCAAGCTCCCCGCCCAGGGAGACCGGGCCGAGCGCTAAGGTGCAGCCACCTAAATGCGGAGCCGAGACCCCCGTAGCGACGAGGACCCCACGCCAGTTATCACGAGCTGGAAGGTTCTTAAATCGCTCGAAAAAGCGCTGCGCGAGCGCTTCAGTCTCTGGCTCATAACCGCGCAGCTCAAGTTCCAGATTTGCTGGGCCTAAGCAGAAGGCTAATGCCAAAAATACTAGCCTCTAGAAGCCGCTGGCGAGCGCATCTTGAACCAGACGCTTCTCGTCCCGCACCCGAGGCGGCTGATAAGCTTTACGCTGCTGATCGTGCGAAGCCGTCTTCTCTTTAGTCTTTTTCATTTTCATCCCCTCAATAACGGAGGCGCCAGGATCCACCCGACACCGTCCGAACAACTGCTAAATCAATGGCGCTATCACCATTTGCATCGGCACAAACGCCTAAGCCCCAACCGGAACCCAAATCATACTCACGATCTGAGCTCAAGTTGAAGTCCGCTCCGTTTTGATGACCAAAGTACACGTAGGCACGCGTCTCGGCACCCAGGATCAAATCGTCATAACCATCACCGTTAATATCACATGAGCTCTGCTGGTTCGCGTACTTAAATCGTGGCGTGGTGCCAGGAATAGGCAGCGTGACGGTGGCATCGGTGCTCAGGGTGTTTGCCCCTTCGTAGATGTACCACCAATACGTCCCTTGGGTGGTTCCGTGGTTGACA
>JBDQPD010000189.1:0-3346 GCA_040260805.1 Myxococcota bacterium
AGTTTAATATTCTGCCTGCCGTTCATGGCGTAGACTCGACCATCTTGCGCCAGCCAGTAGATGATGCCCTGACTCGCTTGAACGTCGACGACGCCTCTGATCCCCTCGACCAGAGCGGGTGGTTTGGCTGACGAAAGACGCCAGAGGCTCTGGTCGGCTTTGATGTAGAAAATGGCTCCAGAGCTGTCATCGACCGCCCAAGCTTTTGCGTCGACAGACCGCTCATAGACCGTTCCATTCAGGAGCCATAATGCACCTTGTGGGTCGTGGAGAACTTTGGGCCAATGCTTCTGTAAAAGCGGGCCGACGCGCTCGCGGTCTGGAGGCTTGAGATCCTCGATGGCAGCGCGCAGACCTCTATTGATCCACTGGGCACGGACGCGGTGGAGAAAGCCTGCGCGACCCTGAGTTACGGTCGCCGCCAAGACATCACAAGCGGCACGCAAGGAGAGGTCGCGATCGCCCGTTTTACCCCAGACCGCGACGGCGCCAACCAAGAGGTCGGTGAGCAGTTCAGAGTCTGAGCCGTTCGTGGGACCGAGTTGCCCCTCACTGCTGAGCAGCTCGGTAGCACCGCCATCGTCGCTGAGAAACCCTCGCACCAAGCTCGCGGGTAAGGCGAAGCCTAAACCGCCATAAGAGACGCTTCGACCACCTCGTTGCTCGGTTCGGTTCCGGACAAAGGTGTTGATCCCGATGACCTCGCCGCGGCGGTTGAGCAGGGGACCGCCCGAGTTGCCCGGGTTGATCGGCGCCTGATGCTGAATCAAGCCTTTACGCAATCCACTGATTGCGCCGCTCGTTAAACTCCACTGCAAACCGTCTGGATTGCCTAGCGCGACGACTTCTTGTCCGACCTTTAATCCCGCCTCGTCGCCAATTTCTAAATGAGGGTAGGGTTCGTCACGCGGCGCAAGCTTAAGCAGTCCGAGGTCGAGTTTACGGTGAACTTTGATCAACTGCGCGCTGACCGCAGTCTCCTTATTGGCTTCAAGAAAGCTTCCGAGATCGCCTGCCCTTGGGCTGGGGCGGCTCGTCTGTTGGAGAAAGATTGAGATAGCCCCTCCACGAGCGACATCACTGACGACGTGGCGATTCGTAATCACCAGACCTTCCGCCGCCACAATGACTCCGGAGCCGATACTCTTTGAGCCACCCTTACGAACGACAATAAAGACGGTGGCTGGAGCGGCTTGCTCGAAGACTTCTTGCGCTGTGAGCTCAGGCTGAGTTTGGCCGTCGCTTTGCTGCAAGCCACGGAAGTCAAAAACCGCGTCCGGGTCGCTTAGGCGGAGTGTAACGTCGAGCGGCTTACGATCCGCACAGCGTGTGGTTATCGGACCCGCTTTGAGGGTAGCGACGCCTTGGCCCACACCTCGAAGGTCTCCTTGAATAAAGACCTTCTCTCCTTCTGGACAGCGCACCGTAGCGCGCACCATCGGGGTTGCACAACCGCTGATCAGTAGACTCGAAACGATCAACAGGCGATGCACAGTGAGGCCTATTCTGCCAGGCACGCGCCCAGTGATTCGCTGTTGTCGATCCAAGAGCGCAGCATATCGAGTTGGCGCTGCGGCAGGGGATCACCCGCCAGCGGCATGTGTTCACCATCACCGCCTTGAACGTTGAGGTGCTCTCCGCTCAGCTTGAGGTAGAGGTAGCTGCTCAGATGATCGCCCTGTTGAATCAGAGGCAGACCGGACGAGGAGTTCACGCCAACTAGGCTGTTGTAGAGCGTCTGGGGGCTGGTTACCGTTATACGCAGCCCGCCGCGGTTCTGAGTTTGGTGGCAGTTGATGCAGGGAAGAAAGATACCTTCTCGATGAACATCACAGATGGTTTGAGCCTCGCCGCAGAGCACATGGGTCCTGCAGTCGCGGTCCAAGCAATCGATGCGACCGTCACCATCATTGTCTTGCCCGTCACCGCAGAGCTCGACCGGGAACCCTTGCAGACAGCGTTGGATGTCACCTTTGTTCAGCCAGCGCTCGACCTCGCCGAGCGCTTGCGCGGTCAAAGGCGCTCGTCCGAGCGGCATCCTGACCCCCCGAGCAGAGCGGCATTCTTGATCATTCTGAGCACAAGCGGGATCGATCTCAGTCTGAGTACCAGCGAGCTTCGCGTAGACCAAACTTTGAGCTGCGTTGCCCGAACGTAACATCGTTCGCCGCTGGTCTCCGGGCACGTTCATCGAATCGAAAAGATTCTGCGGGCTCGTCGCATCGATCCTGAACCCTCCTGAGGGCTCTCGCGTGATGTTGCCTTGGTTGTCGTATTCGGCATCATGACAGTCAGAGCAGTTGTCAAAGTATCCTGCCTCATGAAGGTCGCAGATGGTGACCCGCTCCAGGCAAGTGACCGCCTCCGTGCACGCCGGGTCATCGCAATCGGTCAAGCCGTTGGCGTTGTCATCCCAGTCGTTGTCGCAGATCTCATCGACGCAGAAAGGCAGCGGGGCGCAGTCGGGGTCATCGCAGTCCACAAACCCATCTCGATCGTTATCGATGGTGTCTGTGCAAGGCGAACCGCCCGCCAGATTCTCCGGAGGCAAGCCGGCATCGGCGGGACCACTGTCCACAACTCCAACATCGACCGGATTGCCTGCTTCTGGAGGCCCTGCGTCAACAACGACCGCATCGGGTGGGCTGGCATCGGGCGCTGAAGCGTCTTGGACCAAGGGGCCGGCGTCGACGACCGGCACATCGAGCAGCTGAGTACAGCGCTCCTGGTAACAGACGTAATCTACAAACTCAGTGCCGAGTACAGCTGGGGTGCAGTCGGTATCCAACTCGCACGGGGGAGTTCCCGGATAGAAAGTCTGCGGACAGCCAGCCAATAAGCCTAAGCCTAAAGCGATGAGGGAGAAAGAGCGCATCAGGGCACAAAGAGTCCGCTCACTGCCGCAATGGAGCCGATCGCAGATAGCGCAATACCGGCCCCGTTGAGCACTTTGCCAAGCGTCGTCGTTCCCTCGAGCGATTTGAACTCCGCTTTTTGAGCCGCAGTCCAGACCTCTTTATCTTGAAGCGTTGTCCGGTCATCAATGGCTTGGTTCGCCATCATCAAACCGCCAACCGCTCCGCCCAAACCAAGCACTGCGCCGCCCATTCCTCCATAGAGCAAGCCCTTGCTCAAGCCCGACCTAGCGGGTCCAGCGGGGACCACCGCCACTGGCACCGGCACTGCCGACGCCGCCGCTGCCGCTGCCGCCGCAGGTGCTGCCGCAGGTGCTGCGGGCTTCACAGCGGGGGCGACCACTTCGCCTGCCTTCTCAGTTTCGGCCGCTGCCGCTGCAGCGGCTTCAGCTTCGGCCTTTGCCTTCGCAGCTTTCTCAGCCGCTTTTTTC
>JBDQPD010000202.1:0-2606 GCA_040260805.1 Myxococcota bacterium
ACCACGCGGCGCTATTTGCGGCATCAAAAGCGCAGAAATCGCGCCGCGGCGGACAAAATAGACTTCTGAGGCCCCTTAGGACGCCACAAACGGGTCTAACAAGGGCAAGCTCTCTACGTCTGAGAGGCCAAAACCCATATCAGCCGCATATAAGTCCAGCCCTAAATAGGCCTGCAGCGCCTTGTGCACGTGGGAGGGCGTCATGAGAACCCCTTTGGGGTCTTCCTTGAGGGTCTCAGCGTTGATGGCTTTGGCAAAGTGCAGCTCGTCGGTCAGCCCCACCACCCGGTCACCCCACGGGGCGCCCTGCTCCATCACCATGTAGGAACCAATTGGCCAATGGTCCTTGCCATTGCCATCGTTATAGAAGTTGGTACGACTGAAATCCGAGCCGACCACCAGTACGATACGATCTGCCAGTCCCAGCTCTGCTGCGTAATCCCAAAAATAGCCGACTGCATCAGCAAAATGCGCCAACAAGGCTTCGCTGACAGGATCGTGATTATCGTGGGAGTCAAAGCCACCCAAAGCAAGATCCGCAGCAGAACCCAATCCTGACTTAAAGACCAGGAGCGCCCCCTGCATCTGTTGTTTCAAGCTGCTCGAGAAATTCATACCGCCGGCATCAAAATTTTCGCGGCGCATGATAGCGTCCTCAGAGGGGACCAATTCTGCCAAGCGTTGCAAGCTCTGGCGTCTATCACGGGCTTCAACGAAACGCAGCGCGCTTTGTCGCTGGCGCACACTCAGATTCGGCTGGGACAGCATCGCTTGCACACTTGCTCGCACCATTTCGTGGCTCCGCGCGACGTCATTTTCAGCGCGCTTAATGTTCCCCGACCAAGGGTCGACATTAGGCCTCACCAAGGCGCCCATGTTTGTCAGATCATCGAAGCGGTTGTAACCAATCAACCCTCCAGTTCGCGAAAAACCGTCAAAGACACAATAAGCGAGGGGTTGCTCTGGCGACCGAGCGGCCGCAAAAAGTGCCGAGAGTGACGGCTTGCCCTCTGAGTTACTCCCTGTCCAGTTGAAAAGCTGGCCGGTCTCGTGAGAATTCGTTTGAGAATCGACGCCATTGATTACCAGCGTGTCACGACCAAAGCGCTCAAAAAACCCAACGTTATTGGCAACTGGCGCGCATAGGATATTACCGATCCGCTCCGGATCGGCCTGATCGGCCCAATGATTTATCTTGGGCTCGCCGGGCACGTTGGTCTTGGGGTCACATAATTGAGTAACGTCGACACCGCCATCTAACTGCAGAGTGACCAACAAAGTACCTTCGTACGACTGGTCAACTGCGTTACCCCAGACTCTGCTTCCCATCAGTCCTGATGCGGCTGACCCACTTACAATCGCGGCGCGCACTAATTGGCGTCGGCTGAGGCCAACTTGATTCTTGGTACGCCTAGTCATGAAGATACTCGTAACTCGTTATGATTCCATGAAGCAATGCGGTCCAGCCGCGCATCATGCCCCGTGAATCCTGATATCGCGCGCGATTCTCCTCGTGCGTGAGTTCCTCTCCCGGCCAGATCGACCAGGTATCGCAGTGACTTTCATCATCAAAAAACCAGTCGCCACGCTGCCTTGAGATCGAAGCGACATCGACCACCAAAGACGCCATCTGGTCTGTTTCGTCGTCAGATGCTTCCCGGAGCAGCGCTCGGGAAATAAGTGCCCCAATTTGTTTGCGAATAACGGATCTGGATGTGCTCGTGCGCTCGACCTCATTAAATAACAGCCGCTCCGCGTGTGGCCGATTGAAATCCTGTATCACTACCTGACAGGCCAAATCGCTTGCCATGCTCTCGGTCAAATTAGACATTAGCGGGGTGATAGTGCGATTCCGTGTCACGACTGCGGCGCCATCGATACCGCCGTAAAAACCGCTGAAAGGAGCCCTAAAACCCGTCAAGGCGGTCTCCCTTGAAAAGTTGTGGGCATTGGGCCCCACGCTCCACTGCCGCCAGGTTCGACCAAACGCGGCAAGGTTTTTCCGATCCAGCTCCTCTGGTCCAAGCAGCCGGCCGCGACCCACGGTAGAGAGCTCAGCGGCCCTACTCTCAACCAATATGGGGTCGGTGACGTCCGAATGGCGATACCATTTCGACATCACCATGTCAGTGAACAGCGCTTTTGCGCTAAACCCCGACAGCTCGAATCGCTGGGCTAGTTCGCTTATCAGCTTATCCTGCTCGTTATAAGCGCGCAGTTGAGCGTCGTAATCCGGCAGCTGATCGTCCTCAGGCATGGCGATCGGATCAGCGCCGAATATCGCTGGCCACCAGAAACGCACTGTCGCAGCAGCAAAACGTGGATCTCGGGAGATCCGATACCCCAGCCACTGCAGGCTGTCGCGCGAACCACCGGCGACCATGTCTTTAAAGCCGGGGACACGCATATCGCGATACCAGGTATCGCCTTGCTCGTAGGGGGTCGATCCCCGCTCTCCCCCATAACATTCAGGACACTTGTAGGAATCGGCCAGGGAATCCTTTCCACCATATTGATCGAGGTAATGACCCAGGTCGCCAAAACTTTGATACGCCCCCGCCACTGGATCGAGGCGCTCATGGCAAACCGTGCAGGCGCTGTTATTC
>JBDQPD010000191.1:0-3226 GCA_040260805.1 Myxococcota bacterium
ATCAGCCAGCGTACTCGGGTAATCGAGACGCTCGGCGGTGTGGTATCTGCGCAGCTTCCAATGCAAAGCTCACGCGCTTCGATCGATGCTTTGTTCGCAGTAGCTGCTCGATCTGCGACTTCAAGTTGCTCGATCGCCAAGGTGCCGCTGCGTAGATCGGCAGGCACGGGAACGGCGATGATCGCCAGCTCGTGGTCACGTTGAGGGATAAACCCGGTCAAACTCCCGGAGATGGTTTGAGCGACGCAGCCGTTGCTCAAAATTCGCAAACGGTAAGCGAGCGCTGCGGCGCCGCTGTGCCGGTCAAAGACCCGGACGCGCAACGCCAGCGAGCGGTCAGGGTCGAGACGTTGGGGTTGCAACAGTTGAACCTCTGGAGGCGAGGTGTCGACCACCGTTGCTTCGAGGGTTGCCGAGCGAGCGAAGCGACGAGCTGGCCCGTTATCTTGGGCTTGCGCTTCAATGCGCACCGATAACCCGTCACGGCCGAAGCTAGCGGGAAGCTCGAGGAGCACCTCATCGTCTGCGCATTCGACCGATGGGTCTAAGCGCAGACAGATGGTGGCTTGGGTCTGTTCGGGTATCGAAACGCTCACCCGTTCGCTTGAGTCTGCTCGAGTGACCTGCAGGTGGATGCTGTGGATTGCGCGGTTCGCAGGAGGGGTAGCGCTCACGGTGAAGCGGTTGGCGTCGCCGGTTCTGAGCTGCGCCGGACCCTGGACGGTTACAGCTGGGCTGCTGGTGTCTACGACCACATTGGGGGCCGAACAGGCAGACAGAGCTAGAAAGGGTAGCAAGCGTTTCATAGTGCGGAAGTGTTGCGCATGCGAGCGCGCACGGCAAGGTGCGCCGGAACTCAGACCACCAAGATCACCATCTCGAGGGTTAGAAGATCCCAGCCAGAGGCCGCATAACTCGCTTAAAGGCGAGGCTAAAACCGGCGGTGAGTTGGTGGTCGCCGAATGTCGCTGGGTCGACCTCATCATGGGTCTGCCAAACCGTATGCGCCATCACCACCGCAGCGCTCAAGCCGCCAGCGAAGGGGATCGCAATCTCAAGACGTTCACCAATCGCCCAAAGCAGCGTGCTTGGAAGCGGCTCATTGTCGGGGAGGTAGTAACGACCATCGATGACAAGGCGAGCCTCAAGCCCAGCTACTTTTCGCCGCCAGTCGGCTAGACCGGAGATCGCAAATCGCCAGCCTGGAATCGCCAGAGTAGGGGTCGGGTCTGTTGTGGCAAGGATTCGCGTCAGGTCTTGTGCGCTGGTGACGGCGAGTCGAGCCTCGTGCAGCGGTCCCGATTTAGGAATGGCCACCCCTGCATTGAGTTCGAGCCGCATCTGGCGCGGGGTCTGGACTGCGTCGTTGGGATCGCCAGCGCTAAACTCGCTGTCCCAAACGACATTCGCAAAGGGGCGGATTTTCTCGTTTGATCGCATCAGTTCAGCGGTCAGCGACCAGTCATCGATCGACTCTTTATCCAGGGCAGCGGTTGCGCCGTCCTCGGGGAACAGATCACGCGTGTAAGCAGCTAACGTACGCAAGCTGACGGTCCAGCTTGAGAGGGGTTGAACCAAGCGCAGATCCAAGTGGCCGCCCAGGCTGGTTCGGCTGGGCTGGTTGGTGCGCGTGTCCTCTGCTGTGCGGTGGGTAGTAGGCGCCCTTAGATCGTTACCGAGCGCGCTGAGTTGAAGTTTGTCGATGCGAAGCACCAGGCGTTGTCGAGCAGGAGGCAGCTCCAGCACATCAGCGACCGAGTGGTTGGCGCCAGCCTTCATATGGTGCTCAAGCCAAGGCAGGACGGAGCGCGGCAGGGAGGCGCGACGGTCTGGATGTGGTCTTAACTTCTGGTCCTTCAGGCTCACCCATCGACGGTCTCTTGCGCCGAGTTTGGGTTTGAGTAGATCGGCAACCTCTGCGGTCGTAACCAAGCGTAATGGTCTGCCGGACTCCAATTTTTCTCGACTGCGCCACTGCAGGGCTTGAGCGGCGAGCAGGGCTCTGAGCGCCCCGCCATCGACGGTCATCGAGACCAAGGGCGATGGCATCGCCAAACGCTCGAGAAGGTCCAGCCGTGATAAGCCGCCCGGCAGCGCTAGGAAGCGCCTGAACGGTGGCAGCACGATCGCATCCGCTTGACCCGCTCTCAAGATCACTCCAGCGACCAGATCCATGGTTTTGACTGTATCAAAGCGCCCTTTTTGAGGCGCTGGAATCAGTGGTTTTGATAAGGTCGGATACAGCTCATGTCGGACGGTGTTGACGCGCTGAGCGAGCTGCTCGTTAGCCAGAACCCGCTCGTCGATTTTGTGCGCCTCAAGATGTGCGCTCGACCCCTTGATCGTGAGCTGCATAATCGCGTTGCTGGGGACTCTGATCAGCGCGGGCGACTGACCGTTTCTGATCGCTTCTTGGCGCATTGGGAGTTCGAATTCTCCTTGCCGTGGTGCGAGATTTAGCCCTGCGGGCAGGATGATGACTTGGAACCGTGAATCGTTCAGAAAAGGAGCCGCTAAGGCGGGGTCTCGAGCCAGCAGAATGGCTCGGTGGATCGGACCCTCTTTGCTCAGTCGGCGAAAGATCTCATCGATCCGAGCGCCGCGCTGCGCTTTGGCGAGCTGTGGGCTCCGGTTGTGGACCCCTAAGAATGCGATGCGCTGACTCCCTCGTGGGATCACCACGCCTTGGCGCTCGATTGGCGCCTTTTGGCCGAGCGAGTCGATGGCTTGTGTGCCGATCACTTCAAGGTCCTGAGTCAGTTGATCCCATCCCACGACTGAGTCTTTGGCGCCCGGAATCATAAGTTCAGGACCCTTACCTTTGAGCCCGCTCAGGGTCGTTTTTCGATGAAGGCTGGGCCCATCGCGCACCCACGACCAGCCTTCGAGAAGATTTCCCAAGCTGACCCAAAGACGCATGGGGTCGACACGGCGGAGTCGGTCGAGCTGAAAAAACCGACGCGCTCCGTCACCGATGGGTCGAGCGATTTCGACCACCGACCCAACCCCTTCGACCTCACCTTTGCCAAGCCACCGAATTTCCCAACCCTCGAGCTGCTCGTCCAAAACCTCATCTTGAGCCGAGCTGCTGCCGTTGAGGACGACGCAGGTCACAGCGTCGCTTTCGCTCGCTGACCATCGCTCTTCGGTCGCAGCCATCCAGCGCGATTCGATGCGTAAGCGGTCAGGTAAGCGAGCGCTTTGCTCGTCACTGATCATCCAAGAT